>NZ_BAABKC010000056.1:0-92669 GCF_039543625.1 Streptomyces similanensis
CCGAGGATCGCTCATGTGGTTGAAGCACCTCACCTCAACCACATGATCCGAACCTCAAACAGCCCCTAGTACGGGTTGTACATCCAGGCCGAGGTGTGGCACTTCTTCTTCGTGCAGATCTCGACGCGCATGCCGACCAGCGGCTCCTCACCCTTGAAGAGCTTGTTCAGCCAGGGCTGAGCGCCCTTCTTGCACCCCCAGGTGTTCTTGCGCCAAGGGCCCTTCCACACGTAGGACTTCTGGTTGGCGTAGCTCCACTGGCCGGCGTGGATACGCATCTTGGGACCGTCGGCGTCGCACTTGGTGTCGCGGACGGACATGCTGACGGACGCGCTGGTGCGGCCGGTGAAGGTGACGGTGGCGCTGCCGCACGCGCCGGTGAAGCACACGTCCTTGCGCTGCTTGGCGCCCGCCTTCAGCGCGGCCGCCTGCTGTGTGCCGACCGCGGCGTGGGAGGCGGCGGACGGCGCCGCCTGGGCCGGGGCGGCGGCGACGAGCGTTCCCCCGATGACGGCCGCCGACCCGAGCAGCGCCCATGTTTTCTGCGTACGCATCGCTGACTGCCTTTCCGTAGAGGCGCCGGGTGGTCGGCCCGGCAGGTGGTCGTCGCCGACAGTACGAAGAACTCACGAGCGCCGCGTCCGGTGAGGGGTGGAAACGGATCTGCACCCCCCGTCGTAGCCACCGAGTCCGTACACCCTGCGCCGTACGGTGCGGGGAGGAAGCTCGTCTGCCGTGGCCCGTCGTTCTCTTCGGTCTCCGGCGTCAGTACGCGGCCGACGGGTCCCCGGTCTCCTCGTCATCGGCCCCCTGGTGTTCCTCCACCAACTGCTCGATCTCCTGGGGAACCCAGTACAGCGCGTCCAGGACCAGACCCCACGCCCGGTCCCGCAGCTCCTGCGGCACCTCGCTCCCGATCTTCTCCGCGAGAGTGTCGATCCTGGAGTGGGCGTCATACTCGGTGCCCGTGGTCGGTGCGGTCACCACCGCATGCACCAGCCGGCCCACCCCGACCACCGCTCGGCCCACCTTGCCCAGCACCGAGCCCACGTCCATCTGCGCTCCCTCCCTTGGCGGTTGGCGTCCTGCCGCGGCGAGGACCACCTCAGTATGCGGAATCGGGCGGGTTGAGCCGCACGCCGCTGTCCGTGCGTGTGTGCTCGGGCCGTCGTCCGGTGTCCTCCGGACGACGGGTTCGGGAGAGGTCCGGTCCTCAGTGCCGGGGGCTGTCGTGGTCGAGTCGGTGCTCCTCGGCGGACAGCAGGTCCGCGGCGCGGCCTTCGAGGGCGTGGGCCATCCCGGTCGAGCGGGGCAGCATGGTCTTCTCGTAGGCGCGGAGGGCGTCGTCGACGCCGTCGGCGTGGACGAGGGCGAGGGCGAGGTCGCTGGCGTCGAGCATGGCGAGGTTGACGCCGACGCCGAGCGGGGGCATGAGGTGTGCGGCGTCGCCGAGCAGGGTCACTGTCGGGTTGTGCCGCCAGGTGTGGGGGACGGGCAGCGCGAAGATCGGGCGGTGCACGAAGACTTCGTCGTTGTGCGTGATCATCTGGCGCAGGCGCGGCGCCCAGTGGGCGTAGTGCTCCAGCAGCAGGGCCCGGATGCCGCCGGTGTCGTCGTCGGTCAGGCCGTGGGCGCCGATCCAGTCGGCGGGGAGGCGCTGGATGAGGTAGGCGCGGATGTGGTCGCCGCCGTTGCGCTGCGCGAACATGGCGCGTTCGCCGTCAGCGGCGTGGGCGCTGCCCTGTCCGACCAGGTCGGCGAGGTCGCGGTGGCGGTTGTCCACGTCGTTGAACCACGCTTCCAGGAAGCTGATCCCGGTGTAGGCGGGGAGGGCGGGCGAGAGGGCAGGCCGCACTCGGGAGAAGGCGCCGTCGGCTCCGATGACCAGGTCGGTTTCGACGGTGGCGCCGTCGGTGAAGTGCAGGTGCCGCGGTCCGTGGTCGGGGCCGCTGACGCGGTCGAGGGCGTGGCCCCACCGGACGGTGCCGGGCCGCAGGGAGTCCAGCAGCAGGTCGCGGAGCAGGCCGCGGTCGATTTCCGGCTTGAACAGCTCGTCCGGTTCGGGGACGAGGTGGCCGGTGAGGGCGCCGGAGACGTCGAACCGGCGCATCTCCTGTCCCTCGGGCCGGGACAGGCGGAGGAACGCGTCGAGCAGGCCGGCCTCGCGCAGGGCGATCTGGCCGTTGTCGGCGTGCAGATCCAGTGATCCGCCCTGGTTGCGGGCGTGCGGACCGGCGTCGCGGTCGTAGACGGTCACGGGGATGCCGTGCCGCTGGAGGATACGGGCGCAGGTCAGCCCACCGGGACCGGCGCCGATGACGCTGATCCGGGCGTGGGCAGGGGTGAGGGAGGGCATGGGCGTGTCCTTTCGCCGAGGAAGAGGGGCGCCGCGGGGCGGCTGCGAGGCGGCCGGCCGCCGGCCCCGGGGAACCGCATGCCGGGACCCGCGCGCCGGACGGCGGCGGTGAGCGCGATCGAGCAGGCGTTCGCACCGTGCCGGAAGGCACTCGTGGCAGGGCTCACGGGACGCCCGCCGAACCGGCCGGCCAGAAGTAGAGTACGCAAAAAAGTAGAATCTGAAAACCTAGAGACCGATTCCACCGTCGGGTACGCTCAGGACATGACCGAGCTCCCCCTCAGCCGTCGCGAACGCAAGAAGGCGCAGACCCGGCAGGCGATCGCCGACGCCGCACTCGACCTCTTCCTCGACCGTGGCTACGACCACGTGAGCATCCGCGACATCGCCGACGCGGCCGACGTCTCGACCGCCACGATCTTCAAGCACTTCCCCGGCAAGGAAGCCCTCGTCTTCGACCAGGAAGAGGACGTGGACGCGCAGCTGATCGCCGCGGTACGGCGGCGCGGCGATGGCCAGAGCATCCTCGACGCACTGCGACAGCACCTGATCGACACGTGGCTGCCCCTCGCCGCACACCCGCAGCGTCAGGACTTCGACGAGCTGGTCCAGTCCACGCCGGCGCTGCGCGCCTACGCCGAACGCATGTGGGCACGCCACACCGACACCCTGAGCGCGGCCATCGCCGACGAACTCGGCGTTCCCCACGACGACCTCGCCTGCCGCACGCTCGCCCGCTTCGTCCTCAACACCCCCGTCCTGTCCCAAGGGCAGGAGGACCGCCGGGCCGCCATCGACGAGGTCTTCGGCATCCTCACCCGCGGCTGGCAGCCGCCGAGCAGGCCGTAGCCGATCCGCAGGCGGCCGAGGCCGGCGGCCACCGGGACGGCCGACGACCTCGGCCGGCGGCCGCGTCCGTGACGCAGACGGCGACTACGGCCTGCGGCGCGCCGGCCGGCTCGTCACCGCCGGGACGGCGGGGTTCACCGCCGGGACAACGGCTTTCAGCCGTTGCGGCGTACGAGGGCGGCCTTGCGGGCCTCGGCGAGCTTGCGGGCCTCGCCGGCCTTGCGGGACTTGCCGCCGCTTCCGCGGGCGGGGTCCTTGGTGGTGCCGAGGCCGCGGAAGGGTGCGTTGGCGTTCTTGGGCCGGGGGACGGCGGGGCCGCCGTCGAGCGGGATGCCCGACGGAGCCTTGGCTCCGGTGATCCGGCTCAGTTCCGCCTCGCCCGAGCGCACCTTGGTGACGGCCGGCTCGACGCCGGCCTCGGCCAGGACGCGACTCGTCTCACGGCGCTGACCCGCCGGCACGAGCGTGACCACGCTGCCGGACTCACCGGCGCGCGCGGTGCGGCCGGCCCGGTGCACATAGTCCTTGGGGTCGGTGGGCGGGTCCACGTTGACCACGAGATCGAGGTCGTCGATGTGCAGGCCGCGGGCCGCGACGTCGGTCGCCACCAGAACGGTGATCTGGCCGCTCTTGAACTGCGCCAGGGTCCGTGTGCGCTGGGGCTGGGACTTGCCGCTGTGCAGGGCGCCGGCGTGCACCCCGCTGGCCCGCAGATGCCGGGTGAGCTGGTCGACGGCGTGCTTGGTGTCGAGGAACAGCAGGACGCGGCCGTCGCGGGCGGCGATCTCCGTGATGACGGCGTAGCGGTCGGGGCCGTGGACGACCAGAAGGTGGTGCCGCATCGTCGCGGCGGTGCCGGCGGACGGATCGACCGAGTGGACGGCGGGCTCGTGGAGGTACCGGCGGACGAGCTGGTCCACGTCATGATCGAGGGTGGCCGAGAAGAGCATCCGCTGACCGTCGGGGCGCACCTGGTCGAGCACCTCGACGACCTGCGGCAGGAACCCCAGGTCGGACATCTGGTCGGCCTCGTCCAGCACCGTGATCCTGACCCGTGCCAGGCGGCAGGCGTTGCGCTCGATCAGGTCGTGCAGACGTCCGGGGGTGGCGACGACCACCTCGGCTCCCTGGCGCAGCGCGGCGATCTGCCGGCCGATCGACATGCCGCCGACGACCGTGGCCATCCGCAGCCGCAGTGCCTCGGCGTACGGCGTCAGCGCCTCGGTGACCTGTTGGGCCAGTTCCCGGGTCGGCACGAGAATGAGCGCGAGGGGCTGCTTCGGCTCGGCGCGCCGGCCGGCCGTACGGGTCAGCAGCGGCAGACCGAAGGCGAGCGTCTTGCCCGATCCGGTGCGCCCGCGCCCCAGGACGTCGCGCCCCGCCAGGGCGTCGGGCAGTGCGGCGGCCTGGATCGGGAAGGGTTCGCGCACCCCGAGTCCGCTGAGGGTGCGCAGCACCACCTGCGGCAGGCCCAGACCGGCGAAGGAGACGGCCGCGGGCGGCGCCGGACGTGTGGTCGCCGCCTGGGCGGGGTCGCCGTGAGCGCTACGGGCGTCGTCGCGATGCTTCATGAACAGCCTTCCGCAGGGGGAACGTACCGAGGAAGGCCCGGCAGGACGGAACAGCCCACGCGGAAGCGGAACTGAACAGGCGGGATCGCCCACTGCGACGATCCGCAAACAAGAAACGCTAACACAAGACATGACAAGCGTCCCCCGCGAACCGGGGCGCCTGCTCACTCCGAGGCGATGTGAAACTCGAATTCCGGCCGGTCCCACGGCACGGCGGGCGGGTTCGCCGGCGCGGTTCCGGTCCGCACCGCACCGACGCGGTCGTAGAAGCCCTCGGCGGGAGGATGCGACACGACCTTGACACGGTGGAGCCCGGCGGCACGGGCCTCGGACTCCATGTGCGCGACGAGCAGCCGCCCGATGCCCCGTCCCTGCGCTTCGTCGGCGACGAACAGCAGGTCGAGCTCCGGCGGATCGAGGACGAGCGAGTAGAACCCGAGAACCCGGCCCGCGTTCTCGACGGCATCGACGGCATCGACGGCATCGACGGCCACGAAGGTGCGGTGGGCCTCGATGTAATCAGGCCCGACCCGGTAGTCGGCGACCGCGGCCGCGTACTTGCCGTCGTAGGCGGCCGAGCCGCGCACGAGCCGCGTGAGCCGTCGGGCGTCCCGCGCGACGGCCCTCCGTATCGTGACCGACCGGCCGAGCGGGGAAGTGCGTGAACTCATCGGGAGAGTATTTCGCACCCGGGTGCGCCTTTCCGCGGCGGGCCGGCCGCTCGGGCAGGCGTTCCCGCGCCGCGCCCGGGGGCCGCTCGCCCGGGTCCCGGTCGGCCCCGCCTCGCCCGGCAGGGTCAGCGGATGCGTTCGAGGCGGGTCAGCGGGTGCGTTCGTAGTGGCGCCGGACCTTCTCGCGGTTGCCGCAGACGGCCATGGAGCACCAGCGGGCCCGGTTGGCGCGGCTGCGGTCGAGCAGGAACAGCCGGCACTCGGCGTTGGCGCAGGGGCGCAGCCGGCCGGGCAGTCGCTCTTCGGTGGCGGCCCAGGCGAGGACCATCTCGACGGCCAGCCGGGCGTGCGGGGGCGTTCTGACCGTCCACCGCAGACCCTCCGCAGTGATCGACGGGGTCTGGTGGACCCCGTCGAGCAGCGGACTCAACACGGCCGGTGAGCACTCTCCGCGCACGACGTTCCCCAGGGCGTCCCGCGCCTCGCGCAGCAGCGCCAGTTCCGCGAGGGTGCCCTCACCGCCGTGCTCCCGCGCCCAGCGCCTGCCCCCGGCCGGGTCGCCGAGCGCGTCCCGCTCCTCGCCGTCGACCAGCGGCCTGCTGTTGAGCAGGTCCAGCAGCGCGTCCATCGGACACCACTCCTTCTAACCGGACTGGATCGTTTGACAGGTTAGCTCACCGCGTGCTTGCATGACAGGGAACTAACCGCATCAGGCATGTGAAGGGGTTAGACATGAGCTCGGTGCACCACCGGACCGCCACCGTCGGCGGCCACGAGATCTTCTACCGCGAAGCCGGCCCCGCCGACGCCCCCGCGATCGTCCTGCTGCACGGCTACCCGACCAGCTCGTTCATGTTCCGCGAACTCATCCCGCTGCTGGCCGACGACTACCACGTCATCGCACCGGACCACCTCGGCTTCGGCCACTCCGCCGCCCCCGGCGCGGAGGAGTTCGCCTACACCTTCGACGCCCTCGCCACACTCACCTCCGAACTGCTCGACCAGCTGGGCCTGGACCGCTACGCCCTCTACGTCCAGGACTACGGCGCGCCCATCGGATGGCGCCTCGCGCTCGAACACCCCGAGCGGATCTCCGCCCTCGTCACCCAGAACGGCAACGGCTACGAGGACGGCTTCGTCGAGTCGTTCTGGGCCGACGTCTGGGCCTACGGCGCGAACCCCGGCCCCGCCACCGAGAGCGCCGTCCGCGCCGCGCTGGGCATCGACGCCATCCGCTGGCAGTACGTGCACGGCGTGCCCGACCCGAGTCTGGTCAGCCCGGATACCTGGGAGCACGACTTCGCCCTCGTCTCCCGCGAGGGCAACGACGAGATCCAGCTCGCGCTGTTCCGCGACTACCGGAACAACCGCCCGCTCTACCCGCTGCTGCACGAGTTCCTGCGCACCAGCGAGGTCCCGGTGCTCGCCGTGTGGGGCCGCAACGACGAGATCTTCGGCCCGGCCGGCGCGCGGGCCTTCGCCCGCGACGCCGAGGACGCCGAGGTGCACCTCGTCGACGGCGGCCACTTCCTGCTGGAGAGCCACCTGGACGTCGTCGCCGGCTACCTGCGCGGTTTCCTCGGGCGCGTGCTGGCGGATCAGGGTCCGGTCACACGAAAGCGCTGATGCCGGTGGCGGCGCGGCCGACGATGAGCGCGTTCATGTCCCGGGTGCCCTCGTAGGAGTAGAGCGCCTCGGCGTCCGCCCAGAACCGGGCCACCTCGTGGTCGAGCAGGATGCCGTTGCCGCCGAGGATCTCCCGGGCGTGCGCGACGACTTCGCGGACCCGGCTGGTGCTGAACATCTTGGCCATCGACGCCTGCTGGTCGGTGAGCCGGCCGGCGTCCTGGAGCTGCGCCGCCCGAACGTTCATGGCCTGGCAGGCGGTGATGTCGGCGAGCATGCGGGCCAGTTGGTCCTGGACGAGCTGGAAGGCGGCGATCGGCTTGCCGAACTGCTCACGCTCCAGGGCGTAGGCCCGGGCCGCCTCGTAGGCGCCCATGGCGCAGCCGACCGCGTTCCAGGAGACGCCGAGCCGGGTGGAGCGCAGCACCTTGGCGGTGTCCTTGAAGGAGTGCGCCTCCTGGAGCCGGTCGGTCTCGGGGACCCGGACGTCGCGCAGGTCGATCTCCGCGTTCTGCACGCTGCGCAGCGAGACCTTGCCCTCGATGCGGTGGGGGGTGAAGCCGGGGGCGCCCTTCTCCACGACGAAGCCCTTGACCTCGCCGTCGGCCTCGTCCTTGGCCCAGACCACCACGAGATCGGCGAAGGTGGCGTTGCCGATCCACTTCTTGCGGCCGTTGAGGATCCAGGTGTCGCCCTCGCGGCGGGCGGTGGTGGTCAGGCCGCGCGCGGTGGCGGAGCCGACGTCGGGCTCGGTGAGGGCGAAGGCGGCCAGCTTCTCCCAGCGCAGCATGGCGGGGATCCAGCGCTGTTTCTGCTCCTCGCTGCCGCACTGCATGACCGTGGCGATGCCGAGTCCGCTGTGCACGCCGTAGAAGGTGGCGAACGAGGGATCGACGCGGGCGAGTTCCATGCTGGCCAGGCCGGCGACCAGCGCGCCCCTGCCGGGCGCGCCATAGCCGCTGAACTGGAGTCCGGCGATGTCCAGTTCGGGGAGCTGTGCGATCAACTGGTGCGGGAACTCGCCGCGTTCCCAGTACTCGTCGGCGATGGGCGCGACGTTCTCGCGGGCCCAGTCGCGGACGGCGGCGAGCCGTTCCCGGTCCTCGGGCGGCACCAGTTCGCCGATGTGGAAGAAGTCCGCCTCGACGGCGGCCGGATCGGCCGCGTGGATCCGCACGGCGGGCCGGGCGGCGGCGTCGTGCTCGTGGGCGGACTGGGAGTGCTCGGTCATGACGGCCCCTTCCGGGTCGGGGTGCGGCGGTCCGCGGGTGCTCCCGGCCGGTCCTGCCGCCCCGCGCGCGGGAGGCCGGTTCCGTCCAGAAGATCAGTGCAGACGGCAACTAGCGTGGCCGCGATCTTCCGCCGGAAACCTTCCGGGGCACGTCCTGTCCGTCACATCGCGAGAACGTCTCCGTGTGCGGCCGGCCGGGGCGGGCCTCAGGAGGGGCCGGCGCGGCGCGCGGACGGGTAGGCGTGGAAGCCCCGTCCGCTCTTGCGTCCGGTGTCGCCCGCCGCCACCAGCCGCGCCAGGAGCGGGCAGGGCCGGAAGCGGGGGTCGCCGGTGCAGTGGAGCAGGACCTCCAGGGTGTCCAGGACCGTGTCCAGACCGATGAGGTCGGCGGTGGCCAGCGGGCCCATCCGGTGGCCGAAGCAGGCACGGAAGATCTCGTCGACGCGTGCGGCGTCCGCGGTGCCCTCCTGCACGACGGTGGCCGCCTCGTTGACGGTGAGCATCAGCACCCGGTTGGACACGAACCCCGGGGCGTCGGACACCACGAGCGCCTTCTTGCCCAGGCCGGCCAGCAGTCCCAGCGTCCGGTCCATGGTCGGCCGGTCGGTCCGCGCCGTGCGGACGACCTCGACCGTGTCCGTCACCGGGGCGGGGTTCATGAAGTGCGTGCCCACGACCCGGCCGGGGTGTGCGGTGACCTCCGCCAGCCGGGTGACGGGGATCGCCGAGGTGCAGGAGGCCAGGACGGCGTCCGGCGGACAGCGGCGGTCCAGTTCCCGGAAGATCTCCTCCTTGACCGGGATCCGCTCCCGCGCGCACTCGATGACGAAAGCGACCGATCCCAGGTCGGCGAGGGTCGCGCTCCAGCGGACGGGGGGCGCGGAGCGCACGGTACCGGTACCGCGTGCGCTGCCGCTGCCGCTGCCGCTGCCGCTGCCGCTGCCGCTGCCGCTGCCGAGGAGGCTGCCCAGCCGCTGTGCCTGGCGCAGCCGGTGCGGCCCGGTGCCGAGGGCGGCCGGGTCGGTGTCGACCACCACGACCGGGTGCCCCGCCGAGACGAGGCACTGCGTGATGCCCAGGCCCATCACCCCCGCGCCCACGACCCCGACCGGGGCGCGTCCTTCGTCCGTCACGTCCGCCGCCTCCGCCGTGTCCGCCCCGCCCGTCATCGCCCGGCCCCTTCCTGTCCGTCCTGTGCGAGAACCACCCGGACGTGGCCGGACCGCGCCGGGCGCGGCCGTGCCGGGTCGACCGCCAGGACCATCCGGTCACCGTCCTGCTCCAGCACCTCGAAACCGGCGAAGCGCAAGGTCACCAGCATGGCCTGGTTGACGGGGGTGGTCACGAAGTGGGCGACCGGACGCCGTCCGGCCGCCAGGGCGCGGGCCACCAGGTGTTCCAGGAGTACGCCGCCGGCTCCGCGGGACAGCACCCGGCAGGAGGTGAGCAGCAGCAGGAGCACGGCGTCGGCGCCGGTCAGCTCCGAGACGGTGAGCCCGATCGTGCCGTACGAGCCGAAGCGGTCGCGCAGGGCGGCCACGAGCACCTCGTGACGCGGTGAGCGGCACAGCCGGCGCAGCTCCGACAGGTCGAAGGTGACTCCCGTGGTGTTCAACTGATGGGTGCGCACGGTCAGTTCCCGGGCGCGCTCCAAGTCCGCCTCGCCTGCCCGCCGTACGGTCATCACCAGGTCGAGCGAGGCCAGGAAGTCGCCCCTCGTCCCGGGGAACTCCCGCTCCGCGTCGCCGCGTCGCCGCTCGACGCGGTAGAGGTCGCGCCGGCCGCGCGCCTCCTCGGTGACGGGGCCGGTGCGGAACTCCGCCAGCAGGGCCAGGCCGCCGACCTGGTCGGCGCGGTAGCAGCGCACCTGGGGCAGGGCGGAGGCGACCTCGGACCGCTCGGCGGGGTCGTTGTCCACGAAGGCCACGGCGTCCAGGGGCATGCCGAGGGCGTCGGCGATGCGCCGTACGGCGTCGGACTTGCTGCCCCAGCCGATCTCCACCCGGGAGAACCACGTGTCCAGTCCGAGCGCGGCCAGGTGGGCGGTGGACGCGGCGCGGTCGCCCCGGCCGGCGACGGCGTGCAGGACACCGCGCCGGTCCAGGGTCTGGAGGGCGCGGACGGCGGGTGCGAAGGGCGGCGGCCGGTCGCCCTCCAGCACCACGCCGTCCCACAAGGTGTCGTCCAGGTCCCACACCAGGCACTTGACCGTGGTCACCGCGGTGTCCCCACGGCCGCCGTACGCGCGACGGCGGGCCGCGCCCCGGCGTGTTCACGCGGTGCGTGTTCGCGCGGTGCGTGTTCGCGCAGGGCGAGGTCGCCCATCCTCACCTCCGCGGCCAGCTCGGCCCCCTCGATGATCTGCATGATCCGCGCGTCCCGGAAGAAGCGGCCCACCGTGCTGCCGGGCGCGCAGCCGCCCGCCCCCAGCAGCTGGACGGCGTCCTGGCTGACCTCGGCCGCGGTGCGCGCGGCGGTGTACTTGGCGACGACGGTGTCGGTCAGGGCGGCCGGTGTGCCGTCCTGCCGGGAGACGGCCGCGCCCAGGCATACGGCGCGGGCGGCGGCGACGGCGGCCAGTGCGCGCCCGAGGGCGGCCCGGACGGCCTGGTGGTCGCTGAGCCGGACTCCGTCCTGCTCGCGGGCCGCGGTGTGCCGGGCGGCCAGTTCCAGACAGGCCCCGGCCATTCCCACGCAGCCCCAGGCGATGGTGAAGCGCCCGTGGTCGAGGGCGGTGCCGACGACGTGGGACAGTCCGAATCCGGCGGGCGCCACCTGGTCCCGAGCGGGCACGCGCACCGCGTCGAAACGGACGTGGGCCACGTGGGCGGCGCGCAGGCCGAGTTGGCCGCGCACCGGTTCGACCGAGACGCCGGGGCCGCCGGCCTCGACCACGACGGTGGCCGGCTTGCCGTCGAGTCGGGCGAGGACCAGGAAGACGTCGGCGCTCTCCCCGAAGCTGACCCACTTCTTGGCGCCGTCCAGGACCAGATCGCCGCCGTCACGGCGCAAGGTGGCGGCCACCGCGCCCAGTTCGGTTCCGGCGCCGTCCTCGGTGGCGGCGAAGGCGGCCAGCCGCTCGCCCCGGACCAGTGCGGGCAGCAGGCGGGCCCGCTGTTCGTCCGTCCCCCACCGGGACAGCGCGGCGGCGACCATGCCCTGGACGGTCACCGCGCTGCGCAGCGCCGTGCACACCCCGCCGAGGCGGGCGCACAGCGCGCCCAGCGCGGCCGGGGTGAGACCCTGTCCGCCGTGGCGTGCCGGCAGGTCGGCGGCCAGCAGCCCGGCGCGGCCCAGTGCGCGGATCAGGCCGTCGGGCAGCCGCTGCGCCCGGTCCCAGTCGTCGGCGTGTGCCCGCAGCCGGGCGGCGGCGTCCCGGTCCCCGGAGCCGGTGGCCAGGCGGGCGAGATCCGTGCCGTCCCATTCAGCCATCCCCCGCTCCTCCCGGACGTCGTTCGACCGTCGCACCGGCGCGTTTGCGGCGTACGAAGGCGGCGGTCCGGCCCAGGGTCCGGAAGTTGTCGAGATCGAGGTCTTCCACGGCGATCTCGACGCGGAAGTGCTGTTCCACGAAGGTGACCAGTTCGAGCGCGAACAACGAATCCGCATTTCCCCGGAGGAAATAATCTTCGTCCGTCCGGAAGTCGGTCCCCGGAAAAACCTGGCCGAAAAAGTTCCTCAGCTCCGCGAGGACGTCGTCGGGCGCAGGATCACCTGATGGTTGATCTTTCACACGGCCTCCCGGAAAGGATCGACACGGAACGATCACCGCGGATCATGGGAAACCCCGGCGCGCACCATAATGGAGAGGGGGTGGCCATGGTCGTCAATACCCTCGCCCGCGACACCGCATTGCCGCACCGCGGTGTCGTTGTTAATATCCCGCATCTGACACCGGAGTCCCGGCCGTTCCGGGTGCGGTGCCAGAAAGCGGTGGACGACACCGCTGTCTTCGGAAAACCGCGCCACCCCGCACGTTTCGCACGTTTCGCAGACTGAACTGTGCACGGCCGGACGGGAAGGCGTCGCATGCACGGACGGGACGGGGACGGCCGGCTGCTGGACGATCTCTTCGCCGCACAGGCCGCGCGGACGCCCGGGGCGACGGCACTCGTGTGCGGGGACGCCCGGCTCACCTTCGCCGAACTGGACACCCAGGTAGCGGAGTTGGCCGTGCTGTTGGCCGGTCACGGCGTCCGCCCGGAGGCGCCGGTCGCCCTGTGCCTGGAGCGGGGCCCGGACCTGATCGCCGGGACACTGGCCGTCCTGCGCGCGGGCGGCGTGCTGGTGCCGCTGGATCCCGGGCACCCCGCTCAGCGGCTGGCCGAACTGCTCGCGGACTCCGGTGCCTTGCTCGTCCTCACCGACCGGGAGGCGGCGCGCCCACTGCCCGCGCACGGACCGGCCCGGCTGTACACCGACGAGGCGGACAGTCCGGGGGGCGCGGGAAGGCCAGGCGGCGCGGGAAGTCCGGGCGGCGGCGCGGACAGGCCGGGCGGCGCGGGGCCAGGACCCGGGGCCCCGGTGCGCCCGCTTCCGGCGAACGCCGCCTGTCTCATGTACACCTCGGGCTCCTCGGGCCGCCCCAAAGGCGTCGTGATCCCGCACGCCAACCTGGTCAACCTCCACCTCGACTACCTCGCCCGGTGCGTCGGGCCGACGGTGCGGGCGGCCGGGGGCAGACGGCTGCGGGTGGCCCACACGCTGCCGGCCGCCTTCGACGCCTCCTGGGCGCCCCTGATGTGGCTGGTGGCGGGCCACGAACTGCACGTCGTCGATTCGCTGACCCGGGACGACCCCGAAGCCCTGGCCGACCTGTGCGCCCGCTCCCGGCTGGACGTGCTCGACGACACCCCGTCCCGGCTGCGGCTGCTGCTGCGCGCGGGCCTGCTGTCCGGGGGCGGTCACCGGCCGCTCGACGTCACCGCGGGCGGCGAGGCCCTGGACACGGCGCTCTGCGCGGAACTGGCCCGCGCCGACGGGGTCGTCTGCCGCAACACCTACGGCCCGACCGAGGCCACCGTGGACGCGCTGAGCTGGCGCGTCCGCCCGGGCGCCGGGCCGCTGATCGGGCGGCCGGTGGCCGGTGCGCGCGAGCGGGTGCTGGACCGGGACCTGCGGCCGGTGGCCGCCGGAGAGACCGGCGAGCTGTGGCTGGCGGGCCCCGGCCTCGCCCGTGGCTACCACGGCCGGCCGGGGTGGACCGCGCGGAGCTTCACCGCCGACCCCTTCGGCCCGCCCGGCTCCCGGATGTACCGCACCGGCGACCTGGTGCGCCGCCAGGCCGACGGGCAGCTGGAGTTCCTGGGCCGCGCGGACGACCAGGTGAAGATCTCCGGGGCCAGGGTCGAGCCGCGCGAGGTGGAAGCGGCGCTGGAGCGGCACCCCGGGGTCGAGCGGGCCGTCGTCGTCGGCGCCACCCGTTCCGACGGCCGGCCCTTCCTCGCGGCCTACGCGGTGCTCTCCCCCGCCCACCGGCAGACGGAGGCACCCGGTGGGGGTGCCGACGCCCACCGGAAGGCGGAGGCACCCGGTGCCGAAGCCTCCGCCCACCGGGAGGCGAAGGCACCCGATGCGGAGGCCGACGCCCACCGAGAGACGGAGGCACCGGACACGGACGCCCCCACCCACCGAGAGGCGAAGGCACCGGACACGGACGCCCCCACCCACCGAGAGGCAGAGGCACCGGACACGGACGCCCCCGCCCACCGGGAGACGGAGACGCCCGACCCCGCCGCCCTGCGCGCCTTCCTCGCCGCCGTGCTGCCGCGGCACGCGCTCCCGGCCGCGCTGGTCGTCCTCGACCGGCTGCCGCTGCTGCCCGGCGGCAAGGTGGACCGGCGGGCCCTGCCACCGGCCCGGCCCGGTTCCGACCGCGCCCCTGTGCCGCCGCGCACCGCCGACGAACGGCTCCTGGCCGGAGTCTGGGAACGCGTCCTGCGCGTCGAGCGCGTCGGTGTGCACGACGACTTCCTGGCGCTCGGCGGTGACTCGATCCTCGCCATGCAGATCGTCTCCGAGGTCCGCCGCAGCGAGGAGGCCGCCGGCCGGATGGCGGCGCTGCGCGCCCGGGCACTGTTCGACCACCCCACGATCGCGACCCTCGCCGCGGCCCTGGACGCCGGCCGGGCGGCCGATCCCGGGCAACGGCACCCCGGCCCCGCCCCCGCGCCCGCTGCCCCCGTCACCCGGCGACCCCACCACGGCCGCACCCTGCCCCTGTCACCCGCCCAGCGCCGCCTGTGGTACCTCGCTCAACTGCGGCCGGGATCGACGGAGTACAACACCGCGACCGGCTTCCGGCTGCGCGGCGACCTGGACGCGGCCGCGCTCGGCGCCGCCCTGGACGCCCTGGCCGCCCGGCACGAACCGTTGCGCACCACCTTCCACACCGTCGACGGCGAAGGGGTGCAGCGGGTCGGCGCACCCCGACCGGTGCCGGTCGGGACGGTGGACCTCACCGGCCTTCCGGAGGCCGACCGGGCCGCCGCCGAGGACCGCGCCGTACGCGGGGAGCTGGGCCGGGCCTTCGACCTGGAGCACGGGCCGCCGCTGCGCGTGCTCGTGGTGCGCCGGGACGCCGACGACCACCTCCTCGTCCTGCACCAGCACCACCTGGTCACCGACGGTTGGTCGGTCGGAGTCCTCACCGAGGAACTGGGCGCCCTGTACTCGGCCGCGCTGCGCGGCGAGCGGGCCCGGCTCCCGCCGCTCGCGCTCCGGTACGCGGACCACGCCGTACGGCAGGCGGAGCGCGCGGCGGCGCCGGAACGGGAGGCGTCCCTCGCCCACTGGCGGCGACGGCTGGCCGGCCTCGTACCGCTGGAGCTGCCGACGGACCGGCCACGGCCCGCCGTGCGCGCCGCCGCCGGCGCGGTGCACCGCTTCCTGGTGCCCGCGGAGCTGACCGCCCGGCTGACGGAGGTGGGCCGGGCCGTGGGAGCGACGCCGTTCATGGTGCTGACGGCGGCGCTCCACGTGCTGCTCGCCCGGACCTGCGGGCGCCAGGACATCGCGCTCGCGACCGTGCTCTCCGGCCGGGACCGGGTCGAACTGGAGCCGCTGGCGGGCTTCTTCGCGCACACCGTCGTGCTGCGTTCACAGGCCGAGCCCGCTCTGCCCTTCGACGGCTTCCTGCGGGCGGTGCGGTCCACGGTGCTGGACGCCTTCACCCACGGCGAGGTCCCCTACGACGAGGTGGTCCGGGCCGTGCGCCCGGAGCGCGACGCCAGCCGTTCCCCGCTGGCCCAGGTCGCCCTGGTGCTCCAGAACGCGCCGCGCCCCGGACTGCGGATGGCCGGCCTGCGCGCCGAGGACGCCGAACTCCCGGACCTGACCTCGCTGTTCGACATGACCTGGGAGTTCGAACCGCGGCAGGGCGCGTTGGCCGGAACGGTGCAGTACGACACCGATCTCTTCGACCCCGCGACGCCCGCCCGGCTGGCGGACCGGCTCGGCGTGCTGCTCGCCGGCATCGCGGACGACCCCGGTCGGCCCCTGGACCGGCTTCCTCTGCTGCCGGCCGCGGAGGCGCGCCAACTGGCCCGCTGGAGCGCCGGCGAGGCCGCCGACCTGCCGGAGACCACGGTGCACGCGCTCGTGGCCGAGCAGGTCCGCCTGCGGCCCGAGGCGGTGGCGCTGTCGTACGGTGGCGCCCGGCTGACCTACGCCGAGCTGGCGGCCCGCGCGGACCGGCTGGCCGCCGCGCTGGGCGCGCACGGCGCCGGTCCGGGCAGCGTCGTCGGGGTGCTGCTGGAGCGCGGCGCCGATCTCGTCGTGAGCCTGCTGGCGGTGCTGCGGTCGGGCGCCGCCTACCTGCCGCTCGACCCCGGCGATCCCGCCGGGCGGTCGGCGTTCCTGCTCGCCGACTCCGGGGCCGCTCTGGTCCTCACCCGCGCCGGGCTGCGCGACCGGCTGCCCGCCGACGGCCTCCGGACGCTGTGCGTCGACGACGCGCCGAGCCCGGCGCCGGCCGCCTCCCCCGCCCGCGCGCACCGTGCCGGCCCGCGCGATCTGGCCTGCGTGTTCTACACGTCGGGTTCCACCGGCTCCCCCAAGGGGGTGCTGGTCGAGCACCGCGCGGTGGTACGGCTGTGCCGGGCGCCGTCGCTGCGGGCCGCGCCCGGGGACGTGCTGGCGCACGCGGCCACGCCGTCCTTCGACGCGGCCACCTACGAGATCTGGGGGGCGCTGGCCAACGGCGCGCGGCTCGCCGTGCGGCCGCCCGGGGTGCCGTCGGTGCAGGAGCTGCGGGAGTTCCTGACGGCCGAGCGGGTGACCGCGCTGTGGCTGACCGCCGGGCTCTTCCACGAGGTCGCCGACGCCGATCCGGGGGCGCTCGGCGGACTGCGGCGGCTGATCGCCGGCGGCGACGTGCTCTCGCCCGCGCACTGCGCGGCGGTCCTGGCGGCGTGCCCGGACCTGGAGCTGGTCAACGGCTACGGGCCCACCGAGGGCACCACCTTCACCACCTGGCACCGGGTGACGCCGCGGGACACCGCCCGCTCGGTGCCGATCGGACGGCCGCTCGCGGCGACCCGCTGCCATGTCGTGGACGCCCGGATGCGGCCCGTCCCGGTCGGGGTGGCCGGCGAGCTGCTCGTCGGCGGCGCCGGACTGGCCCGCGGCTACCTCGGCCGGCCGGGCCTGACGGCGTCCCGGTTCGTCGCCGATCCGGGACTCGGCGACGGCCCGCCCGGCGGCCGGCTGTACCGGACCGGGGACCTGGTGCGGCTGCGCGGTGACGGCGCCCTCGAATTCCTCGGCCGGCTGGACGCGCAGGTGAAGATCCGGGGCTTCCGGGCGGAGCCCGGGGAGGTGGAGGCCGCCCTGACCCGCGATCCGTCCGTCGCGGAGGCGGTGGTCACGGCCCGCAGCGACGGGGGCCACCGCCATCTGGTCGCCTACGTCACCGGGCGGCCCGGCGGTCCCGTGCCGACGGCCGCCGCCCTGCGGGCCCGGCTGGAGCGGACCGTACCGGGCCATCTGGTGCCCGCCCGGTACGTCGTACTGGACCGGCTGCCGCTCACCGCGCACGGCAAGGTGGACCACCGGGCGCTGCCCGCTCCGGTGCGGGCGGCCCGGCCCGCCCGCACCCCGCCGCGCGGCCCGGTCGAGGAGGCGCTGTGCCGGGTGTGGTCCGAGGTGCTCGGCGTCGACCGGGTCGGCGCCGACGACAACTTCTTCGACCTGGGCGGCGACTCCATCCTCAGCATCCGGGCGGTGGCGGCTGCTCGGGCGGCCGGGATCCGGATCACCGTCGAGGACGTCCTGCTGCGCCAGACCGTCGCCCGGCTCGCCGCGACCGTCGCCTCCGGGCCGCCGCCGCGCCCGCCGGCCGCGCCCGCGCCGGGGCCGGTGCCGCTGACGCCGGTGCAGCACTGGTTCCGGGAGACGGTCGGCGCCGGCCACCGCCCGTTCAACCAGTGGATCGACGTCGAACTCGCCGACGGGGTGCGCCCCGAGGCGCTGCGCCGTGCCGTCGCCGCGGTGGCCCGCCGGCACGGCGCCTGGCGGCTGCGGTTCTCCCGCGACGGGCTGGGCCAGCACACCGTCGGCGACGACGCGGGCGACGGCCTCGTCCTCCACCACCGCGACCTGTCCCCGCTCGGCCCGGCGGCGCAGGACCGCGCCATGGCATCGGAGACCGCGCGGGCTCAGAGCGGACTGCGCCCGGACCGGGGGCCGTTGGGCCGCGCCGTGCTGTTCTCGCTCGGCCCGCACCGTCCGGCCCGGCTCTTCGTGACGGTCCACCACCTGGTGATCGACGCGGTGTCGTGGCAGGTGCTGCTGGCCGAACTGGACCGCGCCCACGGGCAGGCGGCATCCGGCACGCCCGTCGACCTCGGGCCGCCGCCCGCCTCCTTCCAGGACTGGGCACACCGGCTGGCGGAGTACACGGCGGACGGCGGGTTCGATCCGGAGGCCGCGTACTGGTCCCGTACGGCCGGCCGGGTGCACGCCGGCCTCCCTCGGGATCTGGACGGCGTAGAAGCCCCCGGCGACGAACGGGCGGTGACCGTGCGGCTCGGCGCCGCGTGGACCGAGGCGCTGCTGCGGGACGTGCCGCGGGCGTACCGCACCCAGGTCAACGACGTGCTGCTGGCCGCGCTGACGCATGTCCTGGCCCGCTGGAGCGGCCGGGGCGAGGTGGCGATCGCCCTGGAGGGACACGGCCGGGAGGCGAGCGCCCTGGGCGGCGGGCTGGACCTGTCCGGCGCGCTGGGCTGGTTCACCACCCTCTTCCCCGTCGTGCTGGAAGTGCCCGGCACGCCGGGCTGGGGAGCGCTGCTGAAGTCCGTGAAGGAGCAGCTGCGCGCCGTGCCGCACCGGGGCGTCGGGTACGGGGCGCTGCGCCATCTGCGGCCCGGGACGTCCGGCGGGCGACCACTTCCGGACCACGCGGAACCGCCGGTGAGCTTCAACTACCTGGGCCGCTTGACGCCTTCGGACGCCTCCGGCCCCCTCTTCGCCCGGCCTCCCGGGCGGTTCGAGCTGTTCGGCGGCGACCGTGGCGCGCGCACGCGCCCGCTGGACGTCACGGCGCTGGTCGCGGACGGGCAGCTGGAGTTCACCTGGCACCATTCGGCCGCGCGGCACCGCGAGGAGACCGTGCGGCGCCTCGCCGAGGAGGTGCTGGAGGCGCTGCGCGCGATCGTCCGCCACTGCGCCGGGCCCGACTCCGGTGGCGCCACCCCGTCGGACTTCCCGCTCGCCGGTCTGGAGCAGGCCGAGGTGGACCGGCTGGTGGGCGACGGACGCACGGTGCGGGACCTGCTCCCGCTCACCCCCGTGCAGAGCGGCATGCTCTTCCACCACCTGTCCGCCCCGGACGCGGGTGTCTACCTGGAGCAGGTGCACCTCGACGTGCGGGGCGTGCCCGATCCGGACGCGCTGGCCCGTGCCTGGCAGGAAACCGTGGAGCGGACGCCGGAGCTGCGGGCCGCCGTGGTGTGGGCCGACGCGGGCCGCCCCCTGCTGGCCGTGCACCGGCACTGCGTGCTGCCCCTCGCCCACCACGACTGGCGTGCGCTGTCCCCGGCGCGACAGCGGGAGCGGCTGCGGGACTTGCTGGCCGCCGACCGCGCCGCGCCGCCGGCCCTGGACCGGCCGCCCCTGATGCGGCTGGCCCTGGTCCGGCTGACCGGAGACCGGGTGCGCGTGGTGTGGACGTTCCACCATGTGCTGCTGGACGGCTGGAGCGTCTTCCACGTCCTGGCCGACGTGCTGGCCCGGCACGCCGACCCCGCCACCGTCCTGCCGGCGCGGCCCGCGTCCGCCGAGTACCCGCGCCGGCTGGCGGCCCGGGACGCGTCCGCCGCGGCCGGGCACTGGCGCGCGCGCCTGTCCGGGCTGCGCGCGGTCACCCCGCTGCCCTTCGACCGGCCGCCCGCACGCGCCCACCGCACCCGGGCGGACACCGTCGTGGACGTCCGGCTGACCGCCGCCGCCTCGGCCGAGCTGTACGACTTCGCCCGCCGGCACCGGGTGACGGTGAACGCCGTCGTCCAGGGCATGTGGGCGGTGCTGCTGTGGCAGTACGGCGGTGTGACGGACGTGTGCTTCGGGGCGACCGTCTCCGGACGGACCCCGGACGTACCCGGTGTCGAGGCCATGATCGGCATGTTCGTCAACACCGTGCCGGTACGGGTGCGCACCGACCCGGAGGCTGAACTGGCCCCGTGGCTGGCGGAGCTGCACGCCGAGCGGATCGCGGACCGGCGCCACGACCACGTCGCCCTGACCTCCCTGCCGCGTCCCGGCGGCCGGCCGGGCGGCGCCGCCCTGTTCGACAGCATCGTCGTGTTCGAGAACTACCCGGTGGACACGGCCGCGTTCGCCGCGCTCGGCGCCGACCTGGCCGGGCTGGGCGCGGTGGAGGTGACCAACTACCCGCTCAACGTGGTCGTCTCCGCCGCCGAGGTGCTGGCGCTGCGGCTGGTGTACGACCCGGCCCTGTTCGACGCGGACACCTGCCAGGCCGTGGCCGGCCATCTGGTGGCCCTGCTGACCGCGGCGCCCGGCGCGGCCCGCCGCCCGCTCTCCGCGCTGCCGTCGCCGCCCGGCGCCGGCCGGACCTGGGCGCCTCCGGCCGTACCCGAGCCCCGGGCGGCGGCCGGACCGGCCGGCCACGTGGCGCCGCGCACCCACGTCGAACGCACCCTGGTCGGCATCCTCTCCGAGGTCCTGGGCCGGGAACGGGTGGGTGTGCACGACGACTTCTTCGACCTCGGCGGCGACTCGCTGCTGAGCGTGCGCGTCACCTCGCGCATCCGTGCCGAACTGGGCGTGGACGTCCACCCCCGCGACGTATTCGACCACCCCACCGCCGCCCTCCTCGCCCGCGCCCTGCCCGACACACGTGCCCTTCCCGACACCCCCGCCCTTCCCGACACCCCCGCGCTTCCCGACACCCCCGCGCTTCCCGACGGCCAGGCCCTGCCCGACCGGCGCCCGGCCGCCGCCGCTCCGGACACCGGCGCCCGTGCCGGGCGCTCCCGCCTCTCCCCCGGCCAGCAGCGGCTGTGGTACCTGTACGAACTCGCCCCGAACAGCGCCGAGTACAACTCCGTACTGCCGCTGCGGCTGCACGGCAGGCTCGACCTCGGCGCACTGGACACGGCCCTCACCGTGCTCGCCGAGCGCCACGAGGTGCTGCGCGCCACCTTCGACGGGACCCACCAGCACGTCCACCCGCCCGCCCCGGTGACGGCACGGGTGACGGATCTGTCGGCACTGCCCCCGGACGCCCGGGCGCGGGAACTGGCGCGGTTGCTGCGGGTGTTCACCACCGAACCCTTCGACCTGCGGCACGGCCCGCTGCTGCGGGCCCGGCTGCTGCGACTCGGCGAGGACACCCATGTCCTGCACCTGGCGACCCACCACATCGCCTGCGACGGCTGGTCGATGGCGGTCCTGCTGGCCGACCTGACGGCCGGCTACACGGCGGCCGTCCAGAAGCGGTCTCCCGACCTCGCGCAACTGCCAGTGCGGTACGCCGACTTCGCCGAGCGGCAGCGGCGCCGGGCCGGCCCGGACGCCGAGGCGGGCCTGGCGTACTGGCGTCGACGCCTGGCCGGCGCGACCCCGCTGGACCTGCCCCTGGACCGGGCCCGCCCGGCGGCCTGGGACCCGGCGGGACGCACCGAACGGCTGACGGTGGACGCCGAGTCCACCCGGCGGCTGCGCGCGCTGGGGGCCGGCGGCGACACCACCTTGTTCACGGTCCTGACGGCGGCCGTGCAACTGGTCCTCGCCCGCTCCTGCGCGCAGGACGACGTCCCGGTGGCCACCGTCGTCGCCGGACGCGACCGCGTCGAGTACGAGGGGCTGGTCGGCTTCTTCGTGAACACCGTGGTGCTGCGCACCCGGGTCGACGAGGCGTTGTCCTTCACCGGACTGCTCGCCCGGGTCCGGGCCGGCGCGCTGGCGGCCTTCGACCACGCGGACACGCCGTTCGAGCAGGTGGTCGCCGCTCTCGGACAGAGCGGGGAGCTGGGCCGTCCGGCGCTGAGCCGGGTCGCGGTGGTGCTGCACAACACCCCGGCGGCGCGGACCGCTCCGCCCGGGCTCCGGGTGACGGAGGAGGACGTCGACGTCCCGGCCGCCCAGTTCGACCTCGCCTTCGAGTTCCGTGTCCGTGACGGGGAACTGCTGGCCGAACTGCGCTACCGCACCTGCCTGTTCGACCCGGAGACCGTCGCCGGGATCGGCCGCCGTCTGCGCGCCGTACTCGACGCCGCCGTCGCCGCCCCCGACGTTCCGCTGCACCGCTTCCCGTTGACGGACGCGGCGCGGCGGCGTGCGCTCACCGCGCCCGGTCCCCGGCCGGCCGGTGGTCCCGGAGGCGGCACGGTGACCGAGCTGTTCGACGCCGTCGTCCGGCGCGCGCCGAACGCCCCGGCGCTGCGGGTGCGGGGCCGGACGACGAGCTACGGCGAGCTGGACCGCCGGGCCCGTGCGCTCGCCGCCCGGCTGACGGCCTCGGGTGTGCGGCGCGGCGATCGGGTCCGGGTCGTGCTGCCGCCCGGCGCCGAGGCCGTCACCGCGTTCGTCGCGCTCGCCCGGATCGGGGCGGCCTGCCTCAGTGCCGAACCGGACGCCCCGGCCGGGCGGCTGGCCGCCGTCGCGGCCGATTCCGGCGCCGTGCTGCTGCTGGACGCCGACAGCGAACTGCCTCCCGCGCGGCCCGGCGCCTCGCCGCCCGCGCCGCCGCCCGGCCCGGACGATCCGCTGGCCGTCGTGCACACCTCCGGCTCCACGGGGCGTCCCAAGGGCGTCGTTCTCACCCACGGCGGTGTGGTAAACCTGCTGGCCGGCTACGCCGACGCCTTTCCCGCCCGCTCCGGCGAACGGCACGGGCAGGTCGCCGACCTGTCCTTCGACGCCTCCGTGGGCGAGGTCTGGGGCGCGCTGTGCCGGGGGGCGTGTCTGTGCGTCGCCGAGCCCGCGCTGCGCCGCGACCCGCGCGCGCTGGGCCGCTGGGTGGCCGAGGAGGGGCTGACGCTGTGCTTCTTCCCCACCGCCGTCGGGGAGCGGCTGTTCGCGGACGACGCCCTGGCCGGCGCCCACCGGCTGCGCCATGTGCTGCTCGGCGGGGAGCGGCTGACCCGGCTGCCGGCCGGGCCGGTGCCGTTCACCGTGGTCAACGGGTACGGTCCTGCCGAGGCGACGGTCTTCGCCACCTGGTGCGACACGAGCGGCCTGCCGGTCACCGAGCCACCGCCGATCGGCCGTCCCCTGCCGGATGTCCGGGCGTACGTCCTGGACCGGTGGCTGCGGCCCGTGCCGCCCGGGGTGACCGGCGAGCTGTACCTCGCCGGGCCGGGCGTGGCGCAGGGCTATCTGGGCGCGCCCGGAGAGACCGCCCGGCGGTTCGTGGCGGACCCGTTCGCGCCCGCCCCCGGCGGCCGGATGTACCGCACCGGCGATCTGGCGCGCCGCCGCGCCGACGGGCTCCTCGACCATCGCGGCCGCGGCGACCGGCAGGTCAAGGTCAGCGGGGTGCGGGTGGAACTGGACGAGATCGAGCACCTGCTCGCGCGGTACCCCGGGGTGAGCGAGGCGGCCGTGATCGCCGTCCCCGGGAGCGACGGCCGCCTCGGCTTCCGGGCCTTCGTGACGGGTGGCGCTGTGCACGGCGGCGAGCTGCGCGCGTGGCTGGGACACCATCTGCCGCGCGCGGCGGTGCCGGGCTCGGTCACCGTGCTGGACGCGCTGCCGCGGCTGCCGTCCGGCAAGACCGACCGGCGAGCACTGGCCGCCCGGGGAGCACCGGCGCACATGGCCGCGACACCCTCGGACCGGCCGCCGGGCACGCCCGCCGAAAAGGCGGTGGCCGGCGCCTGGGCGGCGCTGCTGGGGCGGGACGTGCCGGACGTGCGGGAGAAGTTCTTCGACGCGGGCGGCACCTCCCTGCAACTGGTCGACCTGCGAGGGCGGTTGGAGGAGATGTCCGGGCGGGAACTGTCCGTCGTCCAACTCCTCGAACACCCGACGGTCGAGGCCATGGCACGGCTGGTGGACGAGGGCGCCGGCGGCACCCGTACCGCCGGGCACGACCTGTGACGGGCGCGCCGGGGCGGCCCGGAGAGCGTGACGAGCGAGGACCGACCGGGGGTGGGGTCATGCGGCACGAGGACGTGGCGATCATCGGGGCCGCGGGGCTGTTCCCGGGAGCGGACGGCCTGGACGACTTCCACCGGCGGCTGCGCACCGGTTACGACGGCATCGCGCCGCCCACCGCCGAACGGGTGCGCCTGCACGGCGCGCCGCCCGGCGACCGCTACCTCTCCCTCGGCCACCTGGACCGGATCGACCTCTTCGACCACGCCTTCTTCAGGATCTCGCGGCGCGAGGCCGAACTCATGGACCCGCACCAGCGGTTGGTCCTGCAACTGTCCCACCGGGCGGTGGAGAGCGCCGGGTACGCCGTCGGCCGGCTGCGGGGATCGCGCACCGCGGTGTGCCTCGCCCACACCGACTCGCTGTACGGGACGCTGTGCCCGGGTGACGACCCGCAGGGCATCCTCGGCACGCTGTCGGCCGCGACGGCGGCCCGGGTGGCGTACCTGCTCGATCTGGTCGGACCCGCGCTGGTGGTGGACACGGCGTGCAGCAGCGCGCTGGCGGCCGTCGCCCAGGCGGTGCGGGCCCTGCGCTGCGGGGAGGCCGACCTGGCGCTGGCCGGCGGAGTCAGCGTGCAGACGGTGCTGACCGTGCGGGACGAGCGGGAGACGCTGCGCGGCATCGAGTCGCCCTCCGGCTCCTGCCGGCCGTTCGACGCCCGCGCGGACGGCACCGTCGGCGGCGAGGGCGGCGGGATCGTCCTGCTCAAGCCGCTGCGCCGGGCGCTGGCGGACGGCGATCAGGTCCTCGCCGTCCTCAAGGGCATCGCCGTGAACCACAACGGCTACCGCGCGGCCAGCATGGGCGCCCCCAGCCAGCGGGCCCAGACGGAGGTGATCACCGCCGCGTGGCGGGACGCGGACATCGACCCGCGCACCGTGGGATACGTCGAGTGCCACGGGTCGGCGACACCGCTGGGCGACGTCGTGGAGGCCGACGCGCTGCGGCTGGCGTTCCAGGGCGCCGGGGTCGACACGCCGTCCTGCGTGATCGGCTCCGTCAAGGGCGACATCGGACACCTGGGCAACGCGGCGGGGATCGCGGGCCTGTTGAAGGCCGTGGGCAGTGTGCGCGACGGGGTCATCCACCCGTTGGCCCACTTCAGCGAGCCCAACCCGCTGATCGACTTCGGCGGTCCGCTGCGGCTGCGGCCGGCCGGCGGGCCCTGGCCGGAGGGGAACGGTCTGCCGCGGCGTGCCGGGGTCAGCTCCTTCGGCCTCACCGGGACCAATGTGCACGCGGTGCTGGAGCAGGCCCCCGGCCCGCGGCCCGTCGGGTCCCCGCCGTCCCGCGTCCCGGCCGCGCAGCTGGTCACCGTCTCGGCGAGGTCCGTCACCGCCCTGGACCGGTACCGGCTGCGGCTCGCCGACTTCGCGGAGAGCACCGCACACGATCTGCGCACCCTGGCCCATGTGCTCAACCGCGGCCGGGACGACCATCCGTACCGCCTGGCCGTCACCGCCACCGACACGGCGGACCTCGCGCGCGCCCTGCGCTCCGCACCGCTGCCCGCACCCGAGGACGCGGCCGAACAGCGGCCCGTCGTGCTGCTGTTCTCCCCCGACGCCGTCATTCCGTCGGGCGCCTGGGCGGAGTCGGCCGCCCAGGCGCCCGCCCTCGCGGACGTCGCGACCGTGCCCGACGCTGGACCGCGCGGTACCACGCTCCTGCGCCAACTCGGCCTCCACCAGCTTCTGGTGAGCTGGGGCCTGACCGGCGCCCAGCTCGTCGGGCGCGGCACCGACGCCCCGGCCGTGCGTGCCGTCCGGGGCGAGCTGAGCCCCGAGGAGGCGGCCCGCGCCGCCGACGCCGAGGAGCCGGCCGCCGTCGATCCGGACCGGCTGCGCCGGGCGGTCGGCGTGTTCCGCGCCGAAGGGGCGGTGCTGGTCGAGATGGGCGCCGACGGGATGCTCTCACGGGCGCTGCGCGAGGCGGCGCCGGACCTGACGGTACTGCCGCTGCTGACCGGGTCCGGACTCCCGGGGCTGCTGGAGCGGTTCGGCAGGCTGTACGCACTGGGCGGCACGGTCGACTGGGAGCACCACTACCGCGACAGCGCCGTACCCCGGATCGCGGCGCCGACCTACCCCTTCGACCCGGTGCGCTGCTGGGTCCGCGCCCCCGAGAACGTTCCCCCGGCCGCAGGACGCACCGCGCCCCGCGCCCCGGAGCCGGAGGACCGGCGGTCGCCCGCGCCCCGCCGGGGCGGGGCGGCGACGGAACGGCTGGTCGCCGCCGTCTGGCGGGACGTCCTCGGCACCGGTGAACTCGACGGCGACGCGGACTACTTCGCCCTCGGCGGCACCTCGATCGCCGGCATCAGCGTCCTGCGGCGACTGGAACACGACCTGGGCGTCCCGCTCACCTTCGCCGACCTGTACGCCCACCGCACCGTGCGCGCCCTGGCGGCCCACCTCACCGGCCGGCAGCGGGCGGACCAGACCCCGACCGGACGGCGGACGATCCCCCCGCTGGCCTCCCGCGACCGCCTCCCGCTGTCCTACGGGCAGGAGCAACTGTGGTATTTGGACCGGCTGCACCCGCCGGGACCCCTCTACAACATCCCGGCCGACCTGCGCCTGCGCGGCCCGCTCGACGCCGGCGCGCTGCGCGCGGCGCTGGCCGGCCTCGCCGCCCGCCACGAGGTCCTGCGGGTCCGTATCCGCGACGAGGAGGGCGAGCCGTACGCCGAACCACTGCCCGCCGGCCCGGCCCTGGCGCTGGTGGACCTCACCACGCTGCCGGCCGCCGAACGCGAGCCCCGCGCCGTCGCGTTGGCCCACGAGGAGGCGCTGCGCCCCTTCGATCTCGCCGAAGGCCCTCTGCTCCGGGCGACGTTGCTGCGGCTCGCGGACGACGACCACGTGCTGCTGTACACCCACCACCACATCGTCTTCGACGGATGGTCGCCGTCGGTGTTCTTCCGCGACCTCTTCGCCCTGTACCGCGCCCGGACCACCGGCATCCCCGCCCGGCTGCCCGAACTGCCCCTTCAATACGCCGACTTCGCGGCCTGGCAGCGGACCCGGCTGAGCGGGCGGCAGCTGGCCGCGGATTTGGACTTCTGGCGGACCGAGCTGGCCGGCCTGACCACCGAGCCCCTGCCCCTGGACCGTCCCCGGCCGGCCGTCCAGGACGTCCGGGGCGCTCTGGCCGGGTTCACCGTCGACGCCCCGCTCGCGGCCCGGGTGCGCGCCTACAGCCGCGCGCAGGGCGTCACCACCTTCGTCACCATGCTCGCCCTCGTCGACGCCGCCCTGTACCGCTGGGCCGGGATGACCGACGTGGTGGTCGGCGTGGGCACCTCGGGCCGGACCGAGCCGGCCACGCACGAGCTGATCGGCTACTTCAACAACCTGCCGCCCTTCCGCACCCGGGTGGAGGGCTCGCTGGCCTTCGGGGACCTGGTGCGCCGCTGTGCCGCGACCGTCGCCGGCGTGCTCGACCACGAGGACATGCCGTTCGAGAAGATCGTCTCCGCGCTCTGCCGTCACCGCGAGCCCGGCCGCCACCCGCTGTACGACGTGGCCTACACCTACCAGAACGCGCCCGCCCCCGACCTGCCGCCCGGCGACCTGACCCTGTCGAGGCTGCTGGACTCGCCGACGGGCGGCATCGCCCCGGGCACGGCCAAGTTCGACCTCACCGTGGGGGTGACCGACCAGGACGACGGCCCGCTGCACGGCTACCTGGAGTACGCGCTCGCCCTGTTCGACCACGCCACCATGACCGGCCTCGCCGACTGGCTCCCCCGTCTGCTGGACGCCGCGCTGGAGGACCCCGGCCGGCCGCTGGACACCCTGCCCGCCCCGCCGCCCCGCCCGCGGGCCGGTCCGCCCGCCGTACTCGTCGGCGCGGAACCGGCCGCTCGGGACGAACGGCTCGTCGACGACCTGGTACGGCGGCAGGCGGCGCGCCACCCCGGCCGGCCCGCGGTGGTCGGCGCCTCGGGCTCGCACACGTACGCGGAGATCGACGCGGCGGCCGACCGGCTGGCCCATGCCCTGGCCGTCGCCGGCGCAGGGCCGGGCAGCCTGGTGCCGGTGGTGACCGACCGGGGCCCGGACCTGGTCGTGGGCTGGCTCGGCGTGGTCCGGGCCGGCGCCGCCTTCCTGCCCGTCGACCCGGCCTGGCCGCGCGGGCGGATCGAGGACGTCCTGGACGGCGCGCGGATCCCGGCGTCCGCCCCGGTGGTCGGCAGTCTGCCCGGCCGCGTCTGCCTGCCCGCGCGCCCGGCCGGACCCGGCGACGGCCCGGGCCCGGGCCCGGGCACCGGCACGGCTCCGGCGCGGCGGCCCGGGCCGGACGACCTGGCCTACGTCGTCTACACCTCCGGCTCGACCGGTGAGCCGCACGGCTGCGAGATCCGGCACGCCGGTCTGCGCGACCTCGTCCTCTGGTACCAGGACGCGATCGGGCTGACCGGCGAGGACCGGGTGGCGCAGACGGCGGCGCCGGGGTTCGACGCGGCCGTGCTGGAGATCTGGTCGGCCCTGTGCGCCGGCGCCACCCTCCACTTCGCGCCCACCGCGCTGGAGGAGCCGGGCGCGTTCCTGCGCCGGCTCGCCGAGGACGGCGTCACCGCGGCCTTCCTGCCGACCCGGCTCGCCGAGATCGTCCTGACGGAGTGCGCCTGGCCGCCGGATCTCCGGCTGCGGGTGGTGGCGACCGGCGGCGACCGGCTGCGGGTGCGGCCCCCGGCCGACTGCCCGTTCCGGCTGCTGAACATGTACGGCCCGGCCGAGTGCACGGTCGTCTCCACCGCCGGGTGGATCGAACCCGCCGACACCACCGCGGCCACGGAGCCTGCCGACACCACCGGGGCGTCAGGGCCCGCCGACAGCACCGGGGGGATCGAGCGCGATGCCGGCCAGGATCTGCCCGGCATCGGACGGCCCGTCACCGGCACGTCGGTGTACCTGCTGGACGGCCGCGGCGCGCCGGTCGCGGCGGGCCGGACCGGGGAGATCACCGTCGGCGGCCGTGCCGTCGGCCGCGGGTACCGGGCCCTGCCCGGTCTGACCGCCCGGCGCTTCACCGCCGACCCGTTCGGGCCCGAGCCGGGCGGCCGGATGTACCGGACCGGCGACCTCGGGCGGCTGCGCCCGGACGGCACGATCGAGTTCCGGGGCCGCCTGGACGACCAGGTGGAGATCCACGGTCAGCGGGTGGAGCCCGCCGAGACGGAACGGGTGCTCCTCGCCCACCCCTCGGTCCGCGCCGCCGTGGTGGTGCCGTCGCCGGGTCCCGGCGGGACGGTCCGGCTGACCGCCCATGTGACCACCGTCGACCCGGCGCCGACCGGGGAGAGCCTGCGCCACTGGGCCGGCCGCAGGCTGCCCGCCTTCATGGTGCCGAGGACGGTCGTCCGGCACGACCGGCTGCCCCTGACCTCGACCGGAAAGCCCGACCGCGCCCTGCTGCGACGGCTCGCCCATGCCCCTGTGGAGGAGACGGCTGTGCCGAACACCCCGACCGCCCCGCCGAGCGCGCCCGCGCTCCGGCCCGCTGCCGCCGCCGACGAGAGCGGGCCCGGCGCCTCGTACGCCGAGGAGGTGCTGACCCGTGTGGTGGCCGAGCTGCTGGGCGCCGAGCGGGTCCGGCCCGAGGACAACTTCTTCGACGTGGGCGGCGATTCGGTCCTCGGCGTCCGGGTCGCCGCCCGCGCCGCCCGCTCGGGCGTCCACTTCACCCCCCAGCAACTGCTCCAGCACCACAGCCTGCGGGAACTGGCGGCGGCGGCATCGGTCACCGCGCCCACCGCACGACGCGGCGGCGAGAGCACGGACGTCAGGAGCCCCGAGGGCGAACGGGTACGCCGGGGGCCGGTCCCGCTCACCCCGATCATGCGCACCTTCCTGGACCGCATGCCGCCCGGAGCGCCGGACTTCGCGGACGCGCACCTGCTGGAGCTCACCGCGCGGGTCGGCGCCGAGGACCTGCGGGCGGTGATCGGGCACCTGCTGGCGCGGCACGAACCACTGCGCTACCGCTTCCCCCGCAACGACCTGGGCTGGCGGATCGAGCGCGCCGCACCGGGCGACGTCCACGTGTTCGACTCGCTGGTGCTGCCGCCGCTGGACCCGGCGGCCGAGCGTGACTTCCTGACGGCCGACCTGGCACGGCTCAGGACACGGGTCGACCTGGAACGCGGGCCCGCCCTGCGCGTGCGCCACTACGACCGCGGGCACGGCCGCCCGGCCTGGATCGTCCTGCTGATCCACCACTTCGTCTTCGACAACATGTCCACCGTCGTCCTCATCGACGAACTCGACACGCTCCTCGGCGAGCTGGCCGCCGGACGCCCGCTGCCGGCGCCCGTGCCGGTGCCGACCTGGCCCGACTGGTCCCGGCATCTGACCGACATGGCCTCCTCGGACGAGCTGGCCGGCGAACTCGCCTACTGGACCGGCGTCCTGGAGAGCGGCGCCCGCTCCCACCCCGCCACCGAAGCTCCCTTCGGCGGACGGCCGGCCGGCGGCGCCGTGCAGCGCGCGGTGGCGGCGGACCGCGTGGCCCGGGTGCTGCGCGGCGGCCCAGACGCCGAACCGGCCGCCCTGACCGCGTTCGCCCATGCCCTCGCCCGCCGCCGCGGCGCCTCCACCGTCTCCGTGATGACGGAGGGCCGCGCCGAACCCAACGTCTTCCGGCCGGCCGGCGCCTCCCCCGCCATCGGCTGGTTCACCACCCTGCATCCGCTGACCCTGTCCGCCGACCCGGACGCCGGGGTCCGGGACGCCCTCGCGTCCGTCACGGACACGGTCCGCTCCGTGCCCAACGACGGTGTCGGCTACGGCATCCTGCGGCACCTGAGCCCCGGCTCCCCCGGCGTGGACCGGCTGCGCGCCCTGCCCGAGCCGGAGGCCCTGGTGATCCACGGCACCCACGACGGCTCCGGCTTCGACACCGGCGTACGGCTGCTGCGCACCCGCCGCGACCTGACCTCCGGCGCGCCCCGGCTGCTGCCCGGCGGGTTTCCCCTGGTGCTGACGTCGACCGTCACCGAGGACGGCGCGCTGCGGCTGGTGCTGCTGTACGACGACAGCCACAGCGAGAAGGAGGCCGACGCCCTCGCCGACGAGACGGTACGCGCCTTCACCGGACTGCGGGACTGAGATGGCCGCCATCGCGCTGCGCGCGGCCTCCTGGTACCTGCCGCCCACCGCGGTCGCCGTGGCGGACCTGCCGGAGCTGGCCGCTCTGCCGGCGGCCGAGCGAGCGGTGTGCGAGGCACTGGGCATCGACGAGATCCGAGCCGACGACAGCCTGAGCACCGTCGACCTGGCCCTGCGCGCCGCCCGGCAGACCCTCGCCGAGGCCGGCCTCGAACCCGGCGACGTGGACGCCCTCGTGGTCGTGGAGCCCCGGGCGCCCGAGGCGTTCATCACCTCGGAGGTCACCAGACTCCAGGCCCTGCTGGGCACCGACCGGGCGCTGACGTTCTCCGTCGGCGGCCTCGGCTGCGCCTCCCTCACCCCGGCCCTGCTGACCGCGCGGGGCCTGCTGTACGGCGACCCCGACGTCCGTCACGTCCTGGTGGTCCACGGCAGCAGACCGGCGGCCCCGCACCGCTACCGCCACCCGGTCACCGTGTACGGCGACTGCGGTCAGGCGCTGCTGGTCACCCGGGACGGCGGCCCGGTGCGGATCACCGACATCCTGATGGAGAGCGACGGCGCCTACTGGGACCTGTTCCGCGTCGACTTCCGCGACCGCCCCGAGCAGGCGTGGCGGGAGGTGTGCACCGACGTGCCGCGCTACTCGTTCACCCTGGCCATGGAGAGCCGGGCCCGGCTGCGGGCCCTGCGGGACCGGCTCCTGGACCGCAACAACCTGCGCACCGCCGACATCCGACGCCACGTCGGCCAGAACCTCTCCCTGAGTGCCTTCCGCTTCCACGAGGAGGCACTCGGCGCGGCCCTCGACACCGCGTGCCGCGACAATCTGCGCCGCTTCGGCCACCTCGGCGCCAACGACCCCCTCTTCAACCTCTACACCGCGCTGGCCCGCGAGGATCCGGACGATCCCGGCCCCTCCGTCGTCCTCAACATCAGCCCGGCCGCCTCCTGGAGCGTCCTGCTGGTGGACGACGGCGCGGCCTCGCAGAGCCGTTCGCTCGCCTTGTGAGGACGATCCCGGGGCGCGGCCCCGAACCGCCGCCGGGTGCGGGCGTCTTCGGCCGGGAGGCACGTCTCAGTTCCCCGTGCCGGGGGCGCCCGCCCACGCGGTCAGTGCCCGCGCGCGCCCGGCCCGCCGCCCGGCCGGGTCGGCTGCCCGGCTCGCCCAGGCGACATGGCCGTCGGGGCGCACCAAGACCTCGGACACACCTACCAGTTCGGGGTGCTGGTCCCAGCCCGTCACCGTCACGGCTTCGACGCGTTCGCCCCACCCGACCTCGACGGTGGATGCGAGCGCCCCGTCCCCGGCGAAGTCCAGCAGCACGAAACAGCTGCGGTCGGTCAGCTCGTAGAACCGCGTGGCGGACGATCCCGCGGCGGTCAGGCCGATGTCCGGCATGCGCCGTCCCTCCAGCGGGTCGGCGTCCGGACGGCGGGCGGGGTAGACGGTGCCGAGGGCGGACACCCGCGCGGCCAGGGTCCGGTTGACCTCCGCCATGCCCAGGAACTCGTCGAGCATCCCGCGCAACGCGGCGCCGGGTCCCGCGTACTGCGGGACGAGTGTCAGTTCCGCCAGCAGGGTCTGGACCTCCGTGTTCTCGACGACCGCAGCGCCGACCGGCCGGCGCTCGGCGTCGTAGCCGTCCAGCAGCCCGGGCGGCGCCCAGCCGCCGATCTCGGCCGCCAGCCGCCAGCCCAGGCCGGCGGCGTCCTGCAACCCGGTGTTGAGGCCCTGTCCGCCCGCGGGGAAGTGGATGTGGGCGGCGTCGCCCGCCAGCAGGATCCGGCCCGCGCGGTAACAGTCGGCGAGGCGGCTGGCGTTGCCGAAGCGGGACAGCCAGCGCGGCCGGCCGACACCGCAGTCGGATCCGCAGATGTCCGTCAGGGAGGCCCGGAACTCCTCCAGCGTCACGGGCTCCCGGGAGGGGACGCGCATCCGCGCGGGGTCGAGGTAGACGAGCCGGGTGGCCCCGTCCTCCAGCGGTGCGACCAGCACACCGCGGGCCCGCGCGCGCCGAAGCGCCGGATCGGCCGGGTCGATGGTCTCGAAGTCGCCGAGCACACCGGTCAGCGTCTCGTCCGTTCCGGGGAAGCCGATTCCCGCGGCCGTGCGCACCAGGCTGCGTGCGCCGTCGCAGCCCACCGCGTAGGCCGCCCGCAGGGTTCGCCGTCCGCCGGGGCCCCGTACGTCCACCTCGACGCCGTCGGCGTCCTGGCGCACGTCGACGGTCTCGTGCCCGCGCAGGATCTCCACGCCCAGCTCGCCGGCCCGCTCCGCCAGCAGGGCCTCGGTGCGGGCCTGGGCGATGAACAGCGTGTAGGCGTGGCGGCTGTCGAGGGCGGTGAAGTCGAGCCGGGTCTCCAGGCCCGCGAAGTGCCAGCCCGGCACGGTGGCGCCGGCCGCGAGGAAGCGGGGGGCCAGGCCCCGCAGGTCCATCAGCTCGATGCTGCGCGGGTGCAGCGTCAGGGCCCGGGAGTCGCGCTGCGGTGCGAGGCGGCGCTCGACGAGCAACGGCCGGACGCCCGCCAGCGCCAGTTCGCAGGCGAGCATCAGTCCGGTCGGGCCGGCTCCGACGACGATCACATCAGGGGTCACATGCGCCTCCTCATTAATGAACAACGTTCACGTGAACGTCGTTCACTATAATCACCGCCATGAGCGATCCGTCAACCTCCCGTCCCGCCCGCGGCCGGCCGCCCCGCCTCGACCAGGCGCGCACCGTCGAGACCGCCTTGGCGCTGCTGAACGACGCCGGCCTCGACGCGCTGACCATGCGGCGGCTGGCGGAGGCGATGGGCGTGCAGGCGGGGGCGCTGTACCGGTACTTCCGGACCAAGGAGGACCTGCTGACCGCGATGGCCGAGCGCATGATGGCCGGCGTCCGCGGCCCTGCGGGCGGTGCGGACTGGCGTGACCGCCTCTCCGGCCTGGCCGGGGCGTTGCGGCAGGCCCTGCTGGCCCACCGCGACGGCGCCCGGGTGTTCGCCGGGACGCACTCCACCGGTCCGGGCACCCTGGGCTTCGCGGAGGCCTGCACGGGCGTCCTGCGCGACGCCGGATTCAGCGACGCGGACGCGGCCCGGGCCGTGATGGCGGTGGTCCACTTCACCGTCGGGCACACCCTGGAGGAGCAGGCCGCGCTACGGCCGGACGGCGACTCGCCGGCCGACCCGGAGGTTCTGCGCGAGGCGGTCGCCTCCGGCGCGTACCCCCACCTCACAGCCGCCCTGCCCACCCTCGCCGAGCCGGACTACACGCCCCACTTCGACTTCGGCCTCGCTTTGCTGGTGGCGGGGCTCGAAGCGCTGCGTCGGCCGCACCCCTGATGCGAGGGTCCCGGGCCGCCGGGGCCGAGTTCGGAGACTGCGGGATCTTCGGCGTCAGCGGCCCGTACGCGCCCGTACGTCGACCTCCGTGACGCAGGACAGGGGATGCTCACGCCCTTCCAGGACCGCGTCGGACCGGTGGTCGCCCATCAGGTGTCTGCGGAAGAAGGCGTCGGCGTAGGTGCTCAGGACCTTGCGTTCCTGCGGCTCGGTCAGCTGCGTGTCGGGCGCGTCGGCGCCGCCGTCGCCGCACCGGCCCGGCAGTGCCGGGGAGTGGCTCGCGTCGTCCTTCGCGGCCACTTCGCCGCTGTCGGGCGACCATCGGGTGTTGAAGAAGTTGTGGTTGGCGCCGCGCACGGCGAAGCGGTAGAAGGCGGCCGTGCCCCGCGCGGTCGCGTCGTCGGCGAAGGAGAACGCCTCCTGACCGACCTGCCCGTCGCAGGAGCCCCGCATCACGGCCAGCGGTGTGCGGTCGACGCGGTAGACGGACATGTCCTCGGTCATGACGTTGTAGGCGGGGGCCAGTGCCAGGACCGCCTTGACCCGCACACCGGCGGGCCATCGGCCCCGGTGGGCCTCCGCGGCCTGCCAGGTCACCCCGGCGCCTCCTCGTGAGTGGCCCAGGGTGCCGACCCGCCGCATGTCGACGCGGTGCCGGAAGTCGACGTTCACCCGCTTGCCCGTGGCCGGGTCGACGAAGCGTCCGGCCAGTCCGCCCGCGCCGGTCGCGTCGAGTCGCTGCCACAGGGCCAGATGGCGGTCGAGGAGATCGGCGCGGGCGGAGGCGTTCTGGTCTCCGGTGACGGACGAGGCGTTGACGCCGTTCGCGCTGACGGACACCACGACGAAGCCCTGCGCCGCCAGGTCGCGGGCCAGGTAGTCGTACCCGTGGTCACTGGCGATCGGCCGTATGCCCGGTGCGCACGGCCAGTTGTACAGTTTCTGACCGGCCGCGGCGTAGGCGTCCCAGTCCCCGGCCTTCTCGGCCGCGTCCCGCTCCGTCGCGGCCTTCCGGTCGGCGCACGTCTCGTGCAAGCCGTGGAGCAGGACGACCATCGGATGGCGCACCGCGCCCCGATGGTCCTTCGGGTAGTGGACGGTCCCGGCCAGCTCCCCGGGCTCGCCGGTTTCGGCGAGCCGGTAGGCCGTGGAACCGAGGTCGTAGTCGACGACTCCGACGGCGTACCGGCCGGTGGCCGTTCCGGCGTGGGGCCGAACGCCGGCTTGTGCGGTGCCCGCGGCCGAGACCGCCAGCACGGTGGCGGCGGCCACGAGACCCCGGCGCGTACGCCGTCGGAGGCCGGCGGTGTTCCTTGTCCGGTGCTTCACGAAATGCTCCAGGTGAAAGGGGTGAACTGGGCGGGTCGAGCCGTACCGGGGCAGGTGGAGTCCCCCCGATGACGGGTCGCTCGCCGGGAGTGCGGGACGGGCCGGGCTCAGCGCTCGCGCCACCAGCGCGCCGCGGGGCCGAAGACGTCCCGGAGCGTGTTGGTGGCGCAGTGGATCTCGCCCTCGCCGACGTGCGCGCTGATGAGGTCGTCCACGTAGCTGACCTGGTATCCGGTGCCGCGGAAGGCCGCGGTGACGGCCTCGGCGAAGACGTCCTTGCCGTCGACGACCGGGCCGTAGGGCTTGGGGGCGACGTAGTGCCCGCCGTTCAGCACAAGCCCGTTGGCGGTGCCGGGGATCTCGGCGACGGCGTCCCGCATCGCCTCCAACTGCCTTTGCTTGGCGTCCTTTTCGGGGCCGTCCTGCATGCCGCGGATCTCGGTCTCCAGCATGGCGTAGTCCAGGGACCGGGCGGTGAACAGGGCGGGGACCCGGACGATCTCCGCGCCCGTCAGACCCGTCTTCGCCTTCAGTACGGCGAGGTCGGCGTCGATCCGCTCGGCGGCCCGCTCGTTGGTGCCGGTGAACTGGGCGTCGGCGAGGAAGGCGTCGACGCTGCGCTGGTCGATCCGCCCGTCGTACGGCCACTCCAGCTCGGGCAGGCCGCCGTGCAGCGGGTCCGCCCCGTGGCCCTTGGCCCGCACCTCGCGCAGGAGGGCGAGGCCGGCCTGCGGATCGGCGACCACGGCCCGCCGGCCCAGGCGGCTTCCGGGCGCCGGCAGGAACTGGACGAACTCGTCGACGTGGCCGATGGTCAGCCACGAGGTGTCGAGGGAGACCGGGTCCTGCATGCCCTGGGCCCGCAGGAAGGCGAGCATCTCGGGCGCGGGACCGCTCGGGCCGGGAGCGAGGCCGTCACCGCCGATGACCACGCGGCCGTGCGGGTTGCCGGGGCTCGGCGGGACCGTCTCCAGATTGCCCATCGAGTCGTAACTGCTGTTCTCGTCGACGTCGGGCACGTGGCCGATGTGGACGGCCGCCACGTCATGTCCGGCCAGTTCGGTGAAGGCGGTCCGCGTGGCGATGCGCCGGTCGTCGTTGACCGAGGTGATCAGGACGCGCATGCCGTGCGGGCGGCCGTTCCGGCCGGGGACGGAGACGTAACCCGGCTCGAAGGCGTCCTGGGCCCAGGTGTCCCCCTTGGTGTCCAGCGCACGGGAGGGACGGCGCACTCCCCCGGCGGGCAGTGCGGCGTCCAGTTCCTTCACGAACGCCTGCGCGTAGGTGTCGCCTTCGTCGGTCCCGGCCCGCAACACCTCCTGTACGGAGGCGGTGTTCAGCTGGGTGAGCACGGGCGCCTGACGTAGCGTCAGGACGGCCGAGGAACTGGCCCCGTCCGCCGTCACGGTGAGGGTGACGCGGGTACGGCCGTCCCACCGCGCGGTGTCCCTGACCACGTCGCGGCCCTCCACACCGAGTTCCACACCGCGCCGCAGCTCCTGTGCGGTGAGCCGGGTCTCCGGGCCGATCGCCTCCCAGCCGCGCGGCGCGGAGCCGTCGGGCCGGTGGACGAACAGCCGTATCCGGCCGGCGTCCTGGGCGGGCACGGTGAGGCGTCCGCTCGCTGAGGCGGGGGCGCCGGCCCACGCCCGGGTGCGGAACCGGCCGAGGTCGGCCTCGTCGTCGCCGCCGTTGACCACGTCGTCCGCGGCGTCGTCGCACGCCGCCAGGTCGCGGTCGGTCTTGTTCTGTTCCCAGCGGTGGGTGCGGACCAGTTCGGCCCACTCCGCCTCGGCCTTCTCGCGGTCGGGTTCCTTCTCCAGCTCGGCGCGCTTCTCCCAGAACGCCTCGTCGTTGGCGCTCTCCCGGTCCACGGCCCCTTCGACCAGAGCGCGGGCGCGCTCGCGGCAGACGCCGGCGTCGTCGTCGATGTTCGGCAGGAAGAGCAGGTCGGGGCCGGCCTCGCCCGGCTGGTCCCCGACGAGTGCGGCGACGGGTGCGGCGGCGGCCGCGGCCGGGAGGGCCGACCAGAGGGCGCCGACGGTCACGGCACCGGTGAGCAGGATGCCGCGCGTGTGAAGTCTCATGGCGCGCATGCTGGCAGAACAATGTGCGCATCCTGTCAGGACATTGTGGGCCGTGACCGGTGAATGTCCGGCAGGCGAAGGGTGAACGTCGTCCCCGCCCCGGCGGTGCTGGCCACGGAGACGGCGCCGCCGTGCGCCTCCATCAGTTTGCGGACGATCGCCAGCCCCAGTCCGCTGCCGCCGGTGTCGCGGCTGCGGGATTTCTCCGCACGCCAGAACCTGTCGAACACCCGGGGCAGGTCCTCCGCCGCGATACCCGCCCCGGTGTCCGCCACCTCGATCGTCGTCAGGCCGCTGTCCGCCGTGACGCGCAGGGTCACCGAGCCGCCGGACGGAGTGTGCCGGATCGCGTTGGAGAGCAGATTGCCCACGACCTGCCGCAGCCGGACCGGATCGCCCTCGATCCAGTGCTCCCGCGGTGCTTCGACGGCGACCCGCACACCCGCCGACTCGGCGCGGGCCCGGTAGGCGGCCCCGGCCTGGCTCACCAGCTCGCCCACCTCCAATTGCTCGGGATGCACGCGCAGTTCGCCCGCGTCGGCCGCGGCCAGGTCCTGGAGGTCGTCGATGACGTGCTGCAGCAGGACGGCCTCCTCGTGCAGCGAGGCGAGGAAGTCCTCGTCGGCCGGTACGTGGCCGTCCTGAGCCGCTTCCAGCCAGCCACGGATGTTGCTCAGCGGCGTACGCAGTTCGTGCGCCACGTCGCTCACCATGACGCGACGCTGCTCCTCCAGACGGTCGCGGTGGACGGCCATGTCGTTGAACGTCCTCGTCAGCTGCCCGATCTCGTCACCGGTGGTCACCGGGACCAGCGCGCTGCCGCCGTCGCGCATGCGCTGGGCCGCGTCCGTCAGCGCCCGCAGCGGCCGGGCCAGCCGGGTGGCGGCGAGCACGCTGACCCCGACGGCCAGGGCGAGGACCAGACCCGCGGCGCCCACCACCCGCACGATGCCGGCGCCGGAGAGCCGGAACCCCTGGACGGCCGTCTCCCCGGAGCCCACGAACAGTCGCGCCGGCGGTGCCACGGCGGACTTCAGCAGCGCCTTGCGCCCTTCGGTGACGCAGGCCGGGATCCGCCGCTCCGCGCCCTCCCGGAGCGGGAGCGCCTCCGCCGCAACCAGCCGCCATGAGAAGTCCGGTGCCACTCTCACGCCGTCCAGCCCGGTGTTCTTCAGACACCCGGCGACCAGGACGTCGAGAGCGTCCAGCGCGACGCGCTCGGTCGGTACGGGCTCCTTCAGCGCCGTGCCGTCGCAGGCCGCGGCCCGCCGGTCGTCCGAGCCGGTGAAGGTGCGGATCCTGGGACGCCCGCTCGGCGTGCTGACGACAGCGGCCTCCACGCCCTGCTCGCGCAGACACCTGACCTGCCGCAGCGCGTAGGCGTTCAGCGTGCGTTCCTCGGCGGCAGTGAGCCGGAACGGGCCGGTGGCGCGCGGGTCGATGGGGTCGGCGCGGTTGACGGACAGGGGGTCGATGACGGCCCAGGCCCGGCCGGGCAGCCCGTCGGGCCGCGGCGCGCTGTCGGAGACGAGGGCGCCGGTCTGCGTGGTGAGCGCGATGCGGCGGCCGGTCCGGCGCGCCAGGTCGCGGACGACGGGCCGCACACCGTCCCAGGTCTTGTGCGTGGCGGCGTACCCGGTGAGGGTGTCCAGCAGCAGTGTGTCGTCGGCGAGGAGGCGGTCCTGCTGCTTGTCGATGGCGCCGGACGTCGTCTGGACCGCGATCCAGGCGGTGGCGGCGACCGAGCAGGTGGCGACCAGCACGGAGACGGCCAGCATCCGCATGAGCAGACCTCGGCGCCGCAGCAGTCCGACGGCCCCCGCTCCCCCGCGCGCACCCGTGCCCCTACCCACGGTCCGGCCCGGCGGTGAGCTTGTAGCCGACGCCGTACACCGTGACCAGACGGGACGGCCGGCCCGCGGACGTCTCGATCTTCCTGCGCAGGTTCATGACGTGCGCGTCCACCGTCCGGGAGGAGACGAACCGGTCGATGCCGTGCAGCTCGTGCAGCAACTGCCGTCGGCTGAACACCCGCTCGGGCTGCTCCGCCAGCGCGGCGAGCAGCCGGAACTCCCCCGCCGTGCACTCGACCGGCCGCCCTTCCACAGTCACCAGGTGCCGGACGGGGTCGACGGTGACCGCGCCGACGGACAGGACGGGGGTGGCGCCGGGGTCGTCCCGCCCCGCCGTCCTGCGCAGCAGGGCGCGCACGCGTGCCACCAGTTCGCGCGGGCTGTAGGGCTTGGTGAGGTAGTCGTCGGCGCCGAGGTCCAGCCCGAGGAGCAGATCGTCCTCGGTCGATCGCGCGGTGAGCATGAGAACGGGCAGCCCGGTCAGTTCCCCCTCCGAGGAGCGCAGGACGCGGACCACGTCCAAGCCGTCCACGCGGGGCATCATCACGTCGAGCACCACCAGGTCGGGCCTGGACCGCCGGATGTACTCCAGTGCGTCACGGCCGTCCCGGACGACCACGACGTGGTGCCTCTCGCTCTCCAGATAGACCCGGGCCAGCCGTGCCTGCTTCTCGTCGTCCTCGGCAACCATCACATGTGCGCACACGCCGACGAGGATAGGCAGCCGGCCGGGAAGGAAGGGAGGAGGTGCGGGCGTCCTGACCGGTCGCCGACCCCGGCATGACAGGTTCCTCACATTTCCCCGCGCGCTCGCCGCCCGGCGGGACATACGTCACGGGCCGGTGCCGGAGCGGGTCGGCCGCGACCCGAGTGCCGCCCGGGAGATGCGGCCGGCCCGCTCCGCCGTGATGGTGGAGGGGCTGGATCATCGCTTGCTTCCACATGAGGGGCGGACCGGGACATGGACAAGACGCAGCTCGTCGAGATGACCGCGCGGCGCGCCGGCGAGGACACAGACGGCCGGGACCTCTCGGCGGAGGACGTCAGCCGGGTCCTTGACGCCCTCTTCGGTACGGTCGAGCACCCCGGGTCGATCGCCGAGGCGCTCAAGGAGCGGCAGTCCGTCAACCTGGGAAGCTTCGGCGCTTTCCGGGCGGCGGACGGCACGGCCTCCTTCCGGCCGGGCAAGGCGCTCGACGAATACCTCCAGGAGCGGGCCGGGTGAGCGCACGGGCCGTGCGGTGACGCACGGGCCGTGCGGTGAGGTGACGACCGTCCCGCGTCGGTACCGCCGTCCGGACTCGGCCCCCCGGTCACGTTCGCGCGGCCGCGCCGGCGCCGGGACTTGCCACCGGCCTCGCTCCCGGCGGACAGTGTCCTGGGCGCATCCGTGATCACGCGCTCCCGGACGCCGGCGTTGTCCGGGTACTGCCAGGGGGAAGGTCGAACGGCGCATGGTCGTGAGTCTGAGCAAGGTCGAGCAGAGCGCACCCGCGCTGGTGAGCCTCTACAAGACGGCCGGGGCTTCGGTGGAGTCGCGGGGGCTGAGCGGTCAGAGCGTCGCCGTCTATCTGGTGGTCGACTACTCCTACTCCATGCGGCCCTACTACCAGGACGGCAGCGTCCAGGCGCTCGCCGACCGGGTGCTGGGGCTGTCGGCCCATCTGGACGACGACGGCACCGTGCCGGTCGTCTTCTTCTCCAGCGGCGTCGACTCCCTCACCGAGATCGCCCTGGAGGATCACGAGGACCGGATCGACCGGATCGTCGCGGGTCTCGGCAGCATGGGCGGCACCAACTACCACAAGGCGATGGACGCCGTCGTCCGTCACTACCGCGAGAGCGGCTCCACGGCCCCGGCCCTGGTCCTCTTCCAGACGGACGGTGCGCCCACCAGCAAGAGCGCGGCGGAGAAGCGCCTGTGCGAGGCCGCGACGCTGCCGATCTTCTGGCAGTTCATCGGCTTCGGCAGCCAGAACAGCGGCCAGTTCCGCTTCTTGCGGAAACTGGACGAGCTGGCGGTTCCGGAGAAACGCCCCATCGACAACGCGGGGTTCTTCGCCGTGGGCCGCGACGCGCGGAGCGTCTCCGACGCGAAGCTGTACGACCTGATGCTCTCCGAGTTCCCCACCTGGCTCGCCGCCGCCCGCGCCCAGGGCATCGTGCCGGCAGGCCAGGACAGCCAGGCCGACGCGGCCCCCGGGCCGACCCTCCCCGGCGCCCCGGCCTCGGCCACCCGGCGCCAGGGCTTCTGGGCACGGCTGTTCGGCCGCTGACCCGACACGGTCCGGCCTCCCGTGCCGACCGGCGGTGCGGAACCGGCGCGGGCACACTCCGGTGAGGCACCGGTCAGCACTGCTTCACAGCGGTACCGCGTGCGCTGCGCGCCCCACCGACGGAGTGAATCGCACGCGATGGCGGCCTGTTGGAGTCGGCAGGCCAGTATCTGTAGTGGCATACGTCGAGGTGAAGGACGAGCGGAGGAAGCGGCAGTGACGTTTGCCATGGGACTTCTGGAGCGAGAGGCGTTCTTGGCGGAGGCACGGTTCGGTGTGCTGTCCGTGGCGCAGGAGGACGGAGTCGCGACCCTCGCCGTGCCCATTTGGTACGCCTTCTCCCCGGGGCAGGAGGTGGTGATCCACACGCATCGGCATTCTCGGAAAGCCCAGCTCATCCGGACGACGGGCCGCTTCGGCATCTGTGTCCAGGCGGATACGCCACCGGTTCGCTACGTCAGCGTCGAAGGACCGGTGACGTCCGAAAGCGATGTCGAGCCGGGGGCCCGAGAAGCCATGGCCCACCGGTATCTGTCACCACAGATGGCCAGGGCCTACCTGAAAGCGACGGCAGAACAACAGGTGGGAGCGTCGGCCGCGTTCCACATGAGGCCGACACGCTGGCGCACCGCGAATTACAGCGCCATGTCCCTCGACCCGTCCTCGTGAGTTCCCCCGCCACGCCGGTCGGCGGGCGTGCGCGAAGCCTAGTCGCGGCCATGGCGTACCCCCGCCCTGCGGCCACACCTTCGACGACGGAGGGATCGGCGGTTTCACAAGCTCTCACAGTCCGTCCGACGACAGTACGGCGAAACTCATCAAGCTCACCCAGACGGCATGACCGGGGACCACACGCCGAACCACTGCTCGGCGCCGTACTCCTCGAACCGCCGTGCCTCGGTGAACGCCAGCTTCGCCGCGAGGCGCATCGAGCGGTCGTTGGCCGTCTGGGTGCACAGCACCACCGGTTCGCCGGGGAAAGCGTCGGCGAACCAGCCGAGCGCCGCCGCGCACGCCTCGGCGGCGTATCCGCTCCCCCACGCCTCCGGCAGGAACACGTAGCTGAGCTCGGCCTCCCCGCCGCCTGGACGGACGTGCCCCGGACGCTCCGCGCCGCGCCGATCCAACGTGACCGCGCCGATCATCGTTCCATCGCGCTCGACCACGAAGATACCCCGGCGCCGCCCGGGCACCTCAGGCACCACGTGTGCGAGTTCGTCACGGGGACGAGGGCCACCGAGGTAGGCGCGCACCTCGGGCGAGGCGAGCAATTCGACGAAGGCCGCACGGTCCCGAGCCTCCGACTCGCGGAGCACGAGCCGCTCGGTCCTCATCGGGGCAGGTGGCCAGGTGACGGGTCCCAACTCGGTCATGGCGGGCAACCTATCCCACACCCATGAGCAGCACAGTCGGCGACTTGGCGCAGCAGCACGGTCGCGGCGAACGCGGCAACGGCAGGCAATTGCGAGGATCGCGATCGGACTCCGCTGTTCATCCTGACCCACCAGGCCCGTGAATCGTGGTGGTCTTGCCCACGGCCGCCTTGGCGCCGGATTCCACCCATGCCCCGCCGCTGTTGCGTCCGGTGCCCTTGGCGAACCCGCGAACAGCGTGTCCAGGACGGCTCTGCGGCCGTGATCGCTCTCGCTGCATCGTGATCACCGCTCAGGCCGGCTCCATGACGAGACAATCCACCGCTACGCTGATCGGGGCAGTCCACAGTGACTACGACCCGAGGGAAGACCGTGAACCGACCGCTGCTGTTCCTCGATGTGGACGGGCCGCTCAACCCCTACGCGGCCAAGCCGGAGAGGCGTCCCGACGGCTACACCACACTCAAAGTTCCCCGACCCGACGCCGATCAGGACGACAGGGGTCTCTCGTCCCGACGGCGACCCCTGCGTGTCTGGCTCAACCCGGAGCACGGGCACGTCCTGCTCCAGCTCGGCTTCGAGCTGTGCTGGGCCACCACATGGATGGGCGACGCCAATCGGTGGATCGCACCGGTCCTCGGCCTTCCGGAGCTCCCCTTCGTCGACTTCGGCGCCGTCCTACTCCGAGAACGCGCCGATGGAGTCCACTGGAAGACCGGCCCGCTGGTGGACTACGCCGCCGGCCGTCGCTTCGCCTGGGTGGACGACGAGCAGAGTGAGCTGGATCAGACCTACGTGACCGCCAACCACCGAGGACCCGCGCTGCTTCACCACGTCAACCCGCGGATCGGCCTACGAGAGAACGACTTCCACATACTCGCCGACTTCGCCCGCGTACCGGCGTGAGCGAAGTGTCTCGGTGGGCGGTCTGGGGCGAGGGCGGCTGGACGAACCGCATCGCCCAACGCGTGCAGAACCTCCCGCGCTCCCGTCCACCCGGACTCACCGCATCCCCGGCAGGCGACGCAACTCGCTGATCTTCAGCAGCCGGGCGAGAAGGAGGTAGCCCACGGCTGTCGTGAGCACCCCGGCGGCCAGTGCGATGGCCGCAGGCCACGGTCCGCTTCCCAGGTCCGCGCACGCACGCGCCGTACCCCAGCCCAGACCCGCGGCCGGGCCCGCGGCGCAGAACAGTTTCCCGTAGGTGCGCCACACGCCGCCGTCGTCGATGCGGCTCCCAAGTCTTCTGCGCAGCAGGCGCGCGGTGAGTGCGAGACCGGCCACGTAGGAGAGCGTGTAGGCCCCGGCCATGCCGACCACCGCCCAGCGGGCCGGCAGCAGCGCATGACAGGCCGTGGCCAGCGCGATGTTCACCCCCGCGATCCAGGCCGCCATGAAGAACGGAGTGCGGGTGTCCTCGAACGCGTAGAAGCCGCGCAGCAAGAGGTACTGGGCGGAGAAGGGGATGAGTCCGAGTCCGAACGCCCGCAGCATGTATCCCAGCGGGCGGGTCGAGGCGGCGTCCGCCGACCCGTGGGCGAACAGCAGCGATGCGACCTGAGGTCCCAGAGCGAGGAAGAGGAACGCGGCGGGCACGATGACCACGCCGCTGATCCGCAGCGCCCGTGACAGGTCCGCGCGCAGATCCGGGACGCGCCCCTCGGCCACGGCCCGGCTCATGCGCGGCAACAGGGCCGTGACCAGGGACACTGTCACGATCGACTGGGGCAGCATCCAGATGGTCTGCGCGTAGGTGTAGGCCGAGTAGCCCGCGCCGGCCTGCGGCAGTTCCTGGTCGGCGGCGTTGGCGTAGTTCGTGACGACCGTCAGGGCGACCTGGTTGGCCAGGACGAACAGCAGCGTCCACTTCGCCGCGTGAACGCTCTTGCCCAGCCCGGTGCCCCGCCAGTCGAACCGCGGGCGGAAACGGAAGCCCGCGGCCCGTGCGAACGGGATCAACGCCAAGGCCTGCAGGGCGATGCCCGCTGTCGTCCCGATCCCCAGCAGCCGCACCTGGTCGGCGGTGATGTCCTCCACCCGGCCGGGAACCGTCATCAGCCCCAGATAGGCGCCGAACATGACGACCAGCACGAGGTTGTTCAGCACCGGGGTCCACATCATCGCGCCGAACTTCTCGCGGGCGTTCAACACCTGCCCGTAGATGCTGAAGAGTCCGTAGAAGAAGATCTGCGGCAACAGGAACCGCGCGAACGTCACCGTCAGCGCGAAGGCCGCGTGGCTGTCCGGGGCGTCCCGCATGTACAGGCCCACGATCCGCGGCGCCGCCCACACCGCCAGCGCCGTGCCCGCACCCAGTACACAGACCACGAGCGTGACCAGACGCTGCTCGTAGGCGCGTCCGCCATCGGGCTGCGTCGTCCTGGCCCGGACCAGCTGCGGCACCAGCACGGCGTTGAGCGCCCCACCGATCAGCAGCGTGTACAGGCTCGTCGGCACGGTGTTCGCCGTGTTGTACGTACTGGCCAGCAGTCCCGTTCCCAGCGCCGCGGCCTGTAACACTTGGCGGATCAGTCCCGTCGCCCGCGACACCACCGTGCCCACGGCCATCAGCAAGGACGAACGAGCCGGCCCGCCCTCGTTCTTCGTGCGCCGGGCGGCATGCCGCCCCCTTGTCCGCTGCTCCTGCGGCATGGTCCGCGCCGCGGAGTTCGCCCCCTCCACCATGCCGTCAATCTATGCCCCCTGCCTCAAGCGAAGCGTCGACGTCGACGCGCGACCCGCGCGAGGGGAACCACGGTTCCAGGGGTAGGCCGCTCACTGCGCGGCCGGCGGGTCGTCGGTGAAGGCGATGCCCGCGAGGTGGTCGCGGGACGACCGGTCCAGGAGGACGACGGAGGCCGCCTCGGGCACGGCCCGGTGGCCGTGGGCGGCCAACGCGTCCAGGAGCCGGCCGAGTCCGCGGACATGGCGGGCGAAGGGCCGCCGGGAGGCCCGACGGCCGCGGGCCCGCTGCCCGGCCAGCGCGACTGCGGGGCCGACGTCGAGGAGGACCAGGTGGACGCCGCCGGTGCGACCGGCGCGCAGCGCCGCCGCGCGGAGCCAGCCGCGCATCCAGGCGCGGCTTCCGCAGTCGTGCAGCAGGGTCGGCACTCCGGATGCCACGGCCCCGCGCAACCAGTTGAAGTACCGCAGCCGGGCCCACGGCCGGTACACCGCGTACGGCAGCCAGGAAGGCATCCTCGACTCGCACAGCACATGGGTGACCCGCGGCTCGATCACCTCGGCGCCCGCGGTGCCCGACCAGCGTTCCAGCAGGGTGCTCTTGCCGCTGCCGGGGAGTCCGGACACCACGACGACGGCGTCCCGGGGATACACGACGGTGCGCGCCGGCCCCGGCGGCGTGCCCCGCAGGTCCACCAGACCGCTGGGGCGCAGTTCGTGCTCGGCGGGAACGGTTCCGGCGGACGTCGTCGGTTCACGCGTCGTCCCCGTACCGGTGCCGAACCGGTACGGCCGTACCCGGCTGACCACTTGCCTCACCCGCTTCCCTCCGCCGGCCAGCTTCCCACACGGCCCCCCGCACCCGTCAGCACGGGTTCCCGCGCACCATCCGGTGACATCGCCTTCGGCGGGTCGGTCAGCGGCCGGGCCGGCGGTCGAGGTCCACGATCGCCAGGACCCCGTCCACCGTGAAGCTGTCGCCGTCCCCGTCCGAGAGCAGGACCGCGTCGAGGCGGCCGAGCCGGATCTCGGCCTGCCCGAGCGCGGCCGATCCGTCCAGGACGATCGCCAGGACACACGTTCCGGCGGCCGCGCGCACGGAGGTGCCGGCGCGCACCACGCGGACCCGCGCCGTCATCTCCGAACGCCGCACCATCACGTTGAAATCGACGATCGGCCCGTCGAGCAGCCGGCACTCCGTGACCGCGTCACCGGAGAAGGCGAACGGCTCGTACGCCGTGTCGACCTGCCGCGCGACCCCGTCGACCGTGAGGGTCATACCCGGTCCGTCGACGAGGGTGATGATCCTGTCGACTCCCGGGAACGCGGAGAACGGTCCGCCGGACGCCACGTCGGCGATGCTGACCCGCCACCCGAAGTCGCCCGCGGCCGCGTCCCGCGGATGAACGGCGATCTCCGATGTCAGACCTCCGCCGTTCTTCCACGGGCCGGGCGTCCTGTCCTCCGCGCGCAGTATCTGTGCCGTCATCTGTCTTCTGTCTTCCTTCCGGATCGAGCCGTCAGAGATGTCCCGGTGTCCCCGGGACGGGTCCAGGGGACACCGCGTGGCCGGCGCGGCCTCACCAGGGCCGGATCGGGCAGACGCCCACGCGCCGCCCGTCGTCGTCCAGCAGGTGTCCCATCCGTTTGACGGTGCGCATGCCGAGGACGCGTTCGGTGACGTCGAGGCTCGGCAGCTGGGCGCAGGCCGCCGTCTCGCGCTGCTGCACCGAGCCGATGTCGCGCAGCCAGTAGGTGGCGAGCACATTGGCGGAACCGGTGACGGCGGCCAGCAACCGGCACTCGGGCAGCGTGGCGAGGGTGCGGTGCAGACGGTTCACGTCGCTCGCCGGGGCACGGCCGCGGAAGGTGACGGACAGGGGCAGCCCCGACACCGCCGGAGCGATGTCGCAGCGGAACGCCACGATGCCGCTCGCCGTGAGCCGGCCGAGGCGCCGCCGGACGGTGGCGGCGCTGCTCCCGATGAGATCGGCCAGTTCCGTGAGCCGGGTCCGCCCGTCCGCCACCAGCGCGTCGAGCAGTACGTGGTCCGACGCGGTCAGGTCGGACACGGGACCGCCGGCCCCGTCCGCGCCGCCGGACCGGTTCAGCGCGGAGAGCTGCGCGGCGTCGAGCGAGCCCAGCCGCCATCGGGAGCCCTCCGCGTAGAGCGAGGTGGCGAAGACGCATTCCACGTCGAGGACGTCGGGCAGGACGGCCAGTTCCTCGCCGAGGAAACGGGCGGCGCCCGCGAGGTCCGGCGTCAGCACGTCCAGCATGAGGTCGGCGCGTCCCGGGGCGACCAGTTCGACCGTCACCGCCTCCCGCAGCCGCGCCAGCCGCCCGGCCAGCCGCTCCCGGGCCGCCGGAGCGCAGCGGACGAAGACGAAGGCCGTGCAGCCGCCGCGGGGGAAGGCCGGGCCGGGCACCGCGGACACCCAGGCCAGCCCCTCCGCGGTGAGCCGTTCCCAGCGGCGCGCGAGGGTCACCGCGGTGGCGCCGAGCAGGGGGGCCAGATCCGTCCACGCCGCCCGGGGCCGGACTTGCAGCGCGTGCACGAGAGCGAGGTCCAGCTCGCTCACCGTGGCCGAATCCAACAAGATGACCTCACCATCCGGCGGTTCTCGTCGTTCTTCCGTCCCGTTCGCTCTCCGGTCGCACTCTAGCCGCCAGGTCGTGTTCCAGCCAAAGAGAAGACCAGGGGTAGGAAGGTGAGACCGTGACGAGAGCCATCGGCCGGGGGCGCGGACTGATCGCGACGATGACCGTGATCGTGGTCTGCAGCGGTGTCGTCCAGGGGTATCTGACTCCGCTGCTGCCCGTCGTGGGACGGCACGCCGGCCTCGGCGGCGTGGGTCAGAACAACCTGTACCTGCTCGCGCAGGTGGCCTTCGCCGTACTGACCCCGCTGCTGTCGCGCTGGGGCGACCTGTGGGGCCATCGGCGGCTGCTGCTGATCGCCGTCACGGCGGTCTCCGTCGGGTCGCTGCTCATCGCCGTCCGGCCCACCACCGCCACGCTCGCGGCCGGCATGGTGCTGCAGAGCGCGGTGGTCGGCTTCTTCCCGCTGCTGGCGGGCATCCTGCGCTCCCGCTCGCCCGAACACGGCCGGGTCGGCATGTCGGTGCTGGTCGGCGCGCTGCTCCTGTCCATCGGCGCCGGCGGCTACCTGGCCGGAACGCTCAGCGACGCACACGCCCTGGCCGGGCTGTGGACCGCGGTCCCCTTCTGCGGCCTCGCGATCGGCGCCGCCCTGGCCCTCCCGACGAGCACCGTCGCCCGCGCGGGCCGCTTCAACTCCCGCGCCGCCCTGCTGCTGACCCTCGGCCTCGGCGCCTTGATGCTCGTCCTCACCGAGGGCGGTTCCTGGGGCTGGACGTCGGCGTACTCCCTGGCGACGGTCACGGCGGCGCTCGTGCTGCTGGCCGTCTGGGTCCGGGTCGAACAGCGCTCCTCGCATCCGCTGGTCGACCTCGGCCTGCTGCGCGATCCCCGTCTCGCGGCGATCAGCGCCCACACGTTCTGCCTCGCCTTCGGCGCCATCGGCTTCCTCGGCGCCAACTCCGTGTACCTCGGCACCGCACCGGACGGCGACGGCGACGGGCTCGGGCTCGGCGCCCAGGACATCTCGCTGGTGTCCCTCGCCATGGTCGCCGTCGGCTTCGCCGGATCCACCCTGACGCCCCGGCTGGCCCGGGCCATCGGCGACCGCGCCGTGCTCGCGGTCGGCGGATGCGCCGGCGCCGCCGGATTCCTCAGCCTGTGCCTCCTCCACTCCTCCGTACCGCAGTACCTGGTGGGCGCCCTGACCGTGGGCCTGGCCACTGGCGTGTTCGAAGCCGCCACCCGGACATTGTCGGTCGAGGCGGTCGACGAGGCCGAGACCGCTCTGTCCGTCGGCGTCAACGAGATGGCGCTCTCGCTCGGCGCGGCGATCGGCGCGGCCGTGATCGGCGCCCTGTGGGCCGGCCACGCCACCGGCGCGCACGGGGCCGTCACCGGTGCGGGATACCGGTGGGCATGGGCCGCGTGCGCCGTGGTGGCGCTCGGCGGAGCCGCGTTCGGCCTGCTGGTGCGCGCGCCGTCCTCGACGCCCACTCCCGAGACCCGCCTCGCCCACACCAGGAGGACCGCGTGACCGGCCATACGACACCGGTGACACCGGCACGGAAGCGCGCCCTCACCGCCGCCGCCGACGCCGTGCGCGACCACGGGCCGCGGCTCATCGCCCTGAGTCACAGCCTGCACGCCGAACCCGAGACGGCCCTGCGGGAGCACAAGTCGGCAGCCAAGATCGCGCTCCTCGCCGAGGAGGCCGGATTCGAGGTCACCCGCGCGGTGGCCGGCCTGCCGACCGCCTTCGTCGCCGCCTACGGCACCGGCGACCTGACGGTGGCCCTGTGCGCCGAGTACGACGCGCTGCCCGGCATCGGGCACGCCTGCGGGCACAACGTCAACGGCGCCGCCTCGGTCGGCGCGGCCCTCGGCCTCGCCGCCGTCGCCGACCTCCTCGGGATCACCGTGAAACTCGTCGGCACGCCCGCCGAGGAGGACATCGGCGGCAAGGCGCTGCTGCTGGAGGCCGGAGTCTTCGACGACGTGGCCGCCGCGTTCATGGTCCATGCCGCGCCGGAGGACTCCGTCGGCGCCTCCTCACTGGCCGTCGGCGCCTGGGACGTCGTCTACCGGGGCAGGCCGGCCCATGCCGCGCTCGCCCCCTGGGAAGGAGTCAACGCCCTGGACGCGATCACCCTCGCGCACACCGCCGTGGGGCTGCTGCGCCAGCAACTGCCCCCGGGCGCCCTGGTCCACGACGTCGTCTTCGAAGCGGGCCTCGCGGTCAACGTCATCCCCGAGACGGCCCGCGCCCGCTACGAGCTGCGGGCCCGCACCACCGAGGACCTCGCCCACGCCCGCCGCAGGGTGCGGGCCTGCCTGGAGGCGGCGGCCCTGGCCACCGGCGCCGAGCTGGAACTCACCCCGCGCGGGGCCGACTTCGCCGACCTGCGGCAGGACGCGTTCCTCACCGCGGCCTACACCCGCGCGGTGCGGGCCCTGGGCCGCGAACCGGTGGACCGCAGCGGAGAGGTGATGGCCTCCACCGACATGGGCAACGTCTCCCACGTCCTGCCCGCCCTCCACCCGACCATCGGCTACGACACCGGGGGCGCTCGCCACCACACCGCGCCGTTCGCCCGGTACGGCGACTCGCCGGGGGCGGACCGCGCCGTGCTCGCCGCCGCGACCGCCCTCGCCCACGTCGGCGTGGAGCTGGCGACGGACGCGGCACAGCGCGGGCGGTGCCTCGACCTGCTCGCCGCCCGCCGAGCGGCGGCCGCACCCGCGCCCTGACCGGCGGGCCGGCACACCGCCGCACACGCTCCGCGGTGTGCCGGCCCGGCACGGCCGACGGCCGACGGGCCCGGTGGGTTACAGCCCGACCGGATCGAGGTAGGTGGCCGGGTGGGTGGCGCCGTCCTGCTTCAGGATCTGCCCACCGAACGGCCACTTCAGGGTGAAGTGGGCCGTCTCGTTGGGCGGGGTGACCAGGAACCGGGCCGGGACGAACTTCTCCTTCTGCGGCGTGCTCGCGGCCACCGGGAGCAGGGTGATGCTGAGGTCCACCGTGTCGCCCGGCCCGAGGGGGATCGTCTCGGGCTTCTTGGAGGAGCGCGCCAGCGACCAGGTGCCGTCGGTCTTCTGCGCGCCGATCATGTCGACACCGGCGAAGCCGGACAGGGTGCAGGTGCGCTTGCTCCGGTTGGTGAACCAGATGTACGCCTGGGTCTGCTTCCCGCTCCGCCCCATCTCCGGCTTCGCGTCGCCCCCGGTGGCGAAGCCGGCCTTCAGGTCGGCGGTGTGGCAGCGGGTCGGCTTGGCGGCGGCGGCCGAGGCCGGCGCGGCGGCAGCGGCGGTGCCGGCGACGACGACGGCCGCGAGGGCCACGGCGGACAGCTTGCTCTTCATGAGGTGTCAGGTTCCCTTCCCTGAGAATCCCTGCGGATCGGCGCGCGAGGTCAGTGCGCGCTCGCACCTGAAGATGCACGGGACCCGCGGGGGGTTCGGTGGAGCGGGCCCTCTTTCCGGCATGGGCTCTCTTTTCTTTCCGACACGGGCTTCCGGTGACGGCCGGCGTCGGGAGGTCGTGCGCAGGACGGTGCCACACTGGATGGCGTGGCGGAGTCGGACCGGGATCTCGATCAGCGACTGGAGCGGGCCATCATGAGCCTGCTGGAGCGCCGTGCCGATACGGCGTCGATCTGTCCGTCCGACGCCGCACGCTCGGTCTACGAGGGTGACGACGACGGCTGGCGGGCTCTCATGGAACCGGCGCGCCGGGCGGCCTGGCGTCTGGTGGCGGCCGGCGAGGTCGAGGTGACCCAAAGCGGGCGGCCCGTCGCGGAGTCCGAGACGCGCGGACCCGTCCGCATCCGCCGCGCACACCGGTAGCGCAACCCTCGGCCCTCGGGGAGCAAGCCCTTGCCGGCATGGCCGTCGCACCCATTTACAACGATGTACAGACGGCTCTAGATTGACGCGACGCCCCCACATGTCCGCAGGAAGGAATGACGTGTTGCCGTTCCTCTCGTTCCTCGTCCCCCACCGCCGACGCCCCCCGTCCGCGGCCCACGGCGCCCCTCGCGCACGCCGGCCGAGACCCCTCGCGCGGCTCTCCCGGCGCACCGCGCTGACCGCCCTCCTCGCACCGGCCGTCGTCCTCGGTCTGTCCCTCGGCCAGTCCGCCGCCGCGGCGGCCGCCCCCACCCCCTCCCCCGCCGCGGGCGCCGCCACAGCGGCGGGCCCGGCACGGACCGCGAACGTGCGGGCCGGGAACGTCTCCGTCCTGGCGACCGGCACGACGCTGGGCACCGGCACCGGCCTGTATCCCCGGGCCGTCCGGCTCGCCCACAACGGCGCCGCCAACGGCAGGATCATCGCCGGCGTCGTCACCTTCGACGGCGACAACGGAATCGGGGCCATCCACGAGAGCACCGACTCCGGGGCCACGTTCAAGCAGGTGGGCAAGGTCGCCGACCCGGAGTCCTCAGGCGGACGGGGACTGTGCTGCACCACGCTCTTCGAGCTCCCCCGGCAGGTGGGCAACCTGCCGGCCGGCACCCTGCTGTGGGCCTCCTCCGCCGGTCAGGACGCGCCGAACCGGCGTATGTCACTGCGCATCTGGCGGAGCAACGACGTGGGCCGCACCTGGTCCTACCTCTCCGCCTGCGCCACCGCGACCGGCACCGCGGGCCTGTGGGAGCCCGAGTTCTCGGTGGCCGCCGACGGCGCGCTGGTGTGTCACTACTCCGACGAGACGGACCCCGCGCACAGCCAGAAACTCGTCGCCGTGCGCAGTTACGACGGCGTCACCTGGCAGGGCCGGCACGACACCGTGGCGAGCGGCCTGTCCACCGACCGGCCGGGCATGCCGGTGGTGCGCCAACTGCCCAACGGCACCTATTTCATGAGCTACGAGATCTGCACCCCCGGCGGCCAGTACCAGTGCGTGGTGCACTACCGGACCTCCGCGGACGGCTGGAACTGGGGCGACCCGACGTATCTCGGAGTCCGGCCCCAGACGGCCGACGGGAAGTACTTCCGTGCCGCGCCCACCATCGCCTGGGCGCCGGCGCCCGACGGCAGCCCCAACGGCAGGATCCTGCTGATCGGACAGCGCCTGCTCAACAAGGACGGCACCGTCGCGGCGGACAGCGGGCACACCATCCTCGCCAACACGGAGAACGGCACCGGAAACTGGTACGAGCTGGACTCACCGGTGAACGTCCCGTCGCCGGAGGTGAACTACTGCCCCAACTACAGCTCGCCGCTGCTGCCTTCGGCCGACGGCAGGCAGGTGCTTCAGATCGCCACCGACTGGGACGGTTCGGTGTGCCGGCCCTACTACGCCACCGGCGGTCTGCTCGGCAGCGCCGACGCCTCCGGTGTCGCCGACGGCGGGACCTACCGGCTCGTGAACGCCAACAGCGGTCACTGCCTCGACGTCTCCGCCGACTCCCGCGCACCCGGCGGCAACATCCAGCAGTGGACCTGCAACGGCCTCGGCCCGCAGAAGTGGAGGTTCGCCGCCCACGGCGACGGCGTCTTCACGCTGACCGGCGCCAACAGCGGCTACTGCATGGACGTCGAAAACGGCTCCGCCACACCGGGCGCGAACGTCCGGCAGTGGTACTGCAACGGCGCGGCGGCGCAGGACTGGCGCCTGTCGAACGTCGGCCGCGGGTACTACCGGCTCGTCGCCAGGTCCAGCGGCCAGTGCCTGGACGTGGCCGGCGGCTCCCGCGACCCCGGCGGCAACGTGCAGCAGTACACGTGCAACGGCCTGGAGCCGCAGATCTGGCGGCTGGAGCGGGTCTGACACACCGGCGCGGCCCGCAGTACACGCGTACCCGTGAGGACGCCTCCGAGCTCACACCTGGAGGCGTCCTCACGCGCGCCGGCCGCCTTCCGCGCCGGCCCGGTCACGGACGCCGCTCGGGCGGCAGCTCCACGGGGTAGGGCTCCGCGAAGTCCGCCGACCGACTCACCTGTTCCCAGGCCGTCGTCTCGGCGAGCCGGCCGCGGGAGTGCTCCAGGGCCATCGTCGCGGCGTTCACGCCGAGGAGGAGGTGGCCCGGGACCTGCTCCCGCCCCACGGTCCGCACGATGATCTCAGCGGCGCGGCGGGGATCCCCGGCCGCGCCGTCCGTGCTCTGCCGCACGCGCCGGTTCATCTCGCCCACGGTCCGGTCGTAGGCGTCGGGGACGGCGTGGACCGTCATGGACGAGCCGGCCCAGTCGGTGGCGAAGCCGCTGGGCTCGACCACCATGACCCGCACGCCGAACGGCGCGGTCTCCGCGGCCAGCACACGGCTGAAGCCGTCGACCGCGAACTTGGCCGCCTGGTAGGAGGCGATGCCCGGCGATCCGCCGACCCGGCCCCCGACGGAGGAGAACTGCACGACGGTGCCCGATCCCTGCCGGCGCAGGGTGGGCAGCGCCGCCTTCGTGACGTTGTAGACGCCCCAGAAGTTCGTCTCGAACTGGGCGCGGAAGTCGTCGTCGTCCGCGGTCTCGATGGGCGACACGTTCGCGTAGCCCGCGTTGTTCACGAGGACGTCGACGCGTCCGAAGTGTGCGGTCGCCGCCTCGACGGCCGCACGGGCCGCCTCGGGGCTGGTGACGTCCAGGGGGAGGGTGAGGACACGATCGCCGTACTCGGCGAACTCCTCCGCCAGGGTCTCGGGGCGGCGGGCCGTGGCGACGACGTGGTGACCGGCCTCCAGCGCGGCGGCGACCAGGGCGCGGCCGAGGCCGCGCGACGAACCGGTGATGAACCAGACCTGCGGGTGTGTGGCACTCATGGGTTTAGTACAACACCGTTCTCTTAATAGCGCAACACCGTTGCGCTAAGGATCCTTATGATGTCCTCCATGAGTGAGCCTGCCTTTCAGCGTGCGCGCAGCGCGGCGGCCAAACAGGCCCGTGAACAGGCGATCCTGGAAGCGGCCCACGCACTCGGCCGCCGCCATGGGGTGCGCGACGTCACCCTCACCGACATCGCGGCGGCCGTGGGCATGCACAAGTCGGCGCTGCTGCGCTACTTCGAGACCCGGGAGCAGATCTTCCTCGCCCTGACCGCGGACGGCTGGCGGCAGTGGTCCGCCGACCTGTGCGGCGATCTGGCGGGCCGGGCGCGGGCCACCCCCGCCGAGGTCGCCGAGGCCGTCACCGGCACGCTCGCGGCCCGCCCCATGTTCTGCGACCTGCTGGCCCAGGCCCCCCTGAACCTGGAGCGGAACGTGTCGATCGAGTCGGTGCGGTCCTTCAAACTGGTGACGCTCGGGGAGGTGGAGCGGATCGGCCGGGAGTTGCGCCGCCTCCTCGGACTGACCGAGTCGCAGGCCTTCGACACGATCGCCACGGCGACCAGCATGGCGGGGGCGCTGTGGCAGATGGCCACCCCGGGGCCGCGTGTGCGGGAGCTGTACCTGAGCGACCCCCGACTGGGCCATGCCCTCGTCGAGGTGGAGCCCCGCCTGACCCGCGTCCTCACCGCCTACCTCACCGGGCTCGGCACCGAGGCCCCGCCGGCCGGCTGACCCCGGCTCCACGGCTCCCCGGCTCCCCGGCTCCGGCAGCACGCGGTGGTCATGTCAGGTGTGCTCGGCCTCGGGTCCGGGGACGCCGTCGCCTCTGCGGGCATCAGGGCCGCCAGAGCAACCCGCTTGAGAGCGAGGGGCGTTCAGTCACGAGCGGGGACGGCCGGAATCCCGCGGGTCCCGCTCACACCTCGTTCGGTCGAGACCAGGCGCCGGCCGCCAGCCGCCGGGCCGGTCCCGCGCACCGCGGCCACGAGCCCGTCCACGGGCCGGGCACCGGCGCACACGTGCGCGGGCAGACCGCGCCCGGCCGACCCGTCCGCCGGCGCTTCGAGCGGCCGCCGCACGCACACCTCGGGCGCGGGCACACCTGCGCGCTCGCGTGATGGTCGACAGGTCGCACTGGGTTCGGGCTGTCGCATGGTCGGGCGCGCGGCGGCACATCGGCGGCTTCGCGACCCGCTCCTCCCGGCGCGAAAGACGGGCGGCGAACCGCGCCCGGGATGCTGGATGACATCGACCGAAACGCGTTGACCACGTCGATCGCGACCGCCCGCTACGGCACGGCGCCGTCTCCGTCGCCCGACCGCCTCGGCCACACGTGAGAACCCGTGCCGGACCGCCGGCGACCCGCCGAGAAACGCGGGCACCCGCCGCTGCCTGGGCGGCAGTTCCCGTCCCACCCCCGAAGAGATCGCGCAGAGCGGCCGGTCGGGGTTCTTCCCGTCGTCCGAAAGCGGAGCGTCGGATGCCCAGCCCGCGCCCGGGCCACACTGGTCGACGGGACAACGTTTCGGCCATCCTGTTTCCCGAACGGCCCAAGACACGACAGGGCCGCTGACACCGCACTTTGAGAGTTGTCCTGTCATATGACGGTGGTTCTGGCCGCACCGGTCCTCCAGGTCTCACAACCAAGGGTCTTGCGGGCCACAGCCATCGGTTGATTGGCTGGCCCTCCGACCACCAGGAGGGGGACAGGTGTGGCCACAGTCGAGGCAGTGTCCGACTCGGAATACCTGAAGTCGTTGATCATCAACACCGTACAGGAACTCTGGGAAGACAAAGCGGCCCTGGTGAAGTTCCTCAACGTCGTCCGCCGCAGCGAGGGTTTCGCCGACCTGGCCGACACCCTGGAGCGCTCGCACCTCCGGCCGGTGATCATCGATGAGGGAATGCAGGAACTCTGCGGCGCCCCGGAACGGCCGATGGAGTCCCACCCTCAGCAGGAACGGTCCTGCATAGTGTGTCAGCCGTCGGACGCGGCCGACCGGCAGGAAACACCCGTGCGATGCGGCGAGCCGCGCGCCTGGACAAGGGAAACGGAACGGGCCGCACTCCTGACTCCCAGGGAAATCGAAGTGTTCCTGCTGCTGGGTGTGGGGTCCTCGAACCGAACGATCGCGACGAGCTTAGGAATCACCGAACGCACGGTCAAAGCCCATGTCGCCCGGATCATGGCCAAGATCGGCGTGGAGTCACGACTGCAGGCCGGCCTGGCGGCGTACGTCTATCAGAAGTCCGCACAGGACGCGACGACCTCGGATCTGCGTCAGGTGAGCGGCATCACCGACGCGGAGAGCGCGCAGAAGAGTGCCTGGAACCTCTTCTCACTGGCCTCCCCCGCCCCGGGCGGTCGCGGCGCCGGCGCCCAGACGGTGATCTCCGACTCGGGAGCGGGGGACATCCCGCGGCCGGGACCGCACGAGTCCCGGTACGACCGCCCCTTGTACCGGTCCGCTCGCACAGGGCTCACGACACCGCCCACACCCGCCGCTTCGACCTTGACGCCCTGAGGCCACCGCCGGCCGTCCATGACGTCCCGCGTCGTCCCGGCGGCTCACCCCGGCGCTCGTTTCCGCACACCGTCCGGAATGCTTGGACGCGCGAATCCGGAGAGAACTGCACTTTCGTACACGCCCCCGCCCACCTGTACCAAGGTTCAGCTTTCGCAGGAAGCGATCTCTGCGTAGAAATAGCTCCGATGGAATCCGCTCCCGACGGGCGGAATTCACACCGCGAATCCCGGTGAACGGCGCCGTGCACCTCATTCTCACGGTGTGACCGGATCACGCGCCCACGAAAACCGTGAAGGCTGCTATGCGCAAGCGGAGGACACATGGCTGAGATAACCCAGGAACTGGTCGCTGCCGCCTACGAGGCGGTGACCTGCGGCGACCGGGAGAAGACCGCGCTGTACTGGTCCGAGGACCTGCGTTTCTTCGCGCCGGGAAGCCACGCCGGGTCCGGCTGGCGCGTCGGCATCGACGACTTCCTGTCCTACGTCCAGGACATGCTCGCGGCGTCCGGCGGTTCCTGGAGCATGCAGCCCATCACGTTGCTCATCAACAACGAGGACGGCTACTCCGTCGACGCCAACAGGATCCACGCCGTGCGCGAGGGCGCGCCGAAGGACAGCACCTCGCCCTTCGACGTGCTCGACATCTCCGGGGTGCAGATGCTCAAGTGGGAGAACGGCAAGGTGGTGGAGGGATACGGCGGCATCTTCGGCGACGGCGGGACGAACTACACCCAGTGGTGGTCGCCGGTCGACGGCGCCGGAGAGCGACGCTACTGATCCGCGAGGAAGCTAGCGACCGTCTCCGCCAGCTCCGGCGCGGCGGTCGCGGTCGTGTGGTTCCCGGGCACGACCGCGTGTGTTCCGCGGGGCAGCGCTCCGGCCAGGGCCTCGGCGGAGCCGTCCCGATCGTCGTCGGCGCCGATCACCACGAGCGTCGGCGCCCTGATCCCGCTCAGGGCGCCGACGCTCGTGTCGACCACCGTGTCCAGGACGTGCAGCAGGGCCCGGGGGTCGCCCCCGGTACGCTGCAGCCACTGCTCCGCCTTCCACTCGTCCGAACCGGGTTCGAACGTGCCGGGATTGCCGAAGACGCGCCGCAGGTACCGGGCCACCTCGCCGCCGTGACCGGTGACTTCGCGCAGCCCTTGCCCCGCGACGACCGCCCGGCGCGGCGTGGCCCCTCGCACCAGCATCCTGACGACGGTGCGGGCGCCCAAGGAGTAGCCGCCGAGGTCGTAGTCGGCCAGTGCCAGGTGTTCGATCAACGCGAAGGCGTCGTCGGTCAGCACATCGGCCGGGTATCGGGCGGCGTCCTGGGGTGCGGAGCTGTCGCCGTGCGCCCGCAGGTCCGGCATGACGAGTCGGTGACCGCGGTCGGCGAGGGCGGCGGCGAAGCCGGACCGCACCCAGTTCTGCGTCGCGGACGAGAAGAAGCCGTGCAGCAGTACGAGCGGCCGCCCGGTTCCGCACTCGCGGAAGGCGAGCCTGGTGCCGTCCCGGCCCCGGAAGTGACGCACCGTCAGGTCAGCCAGGTCAGCCATGTCGCCGACCGTACCGTGCCGTGCCCGCCGCGTCCGGGCCGGTCGATGGCCCGCCGCACCGGCCCGGCTCTCGGCTCGACCGCCCGGACCGGTGCGCGAGGCAGGGGTCAGTAGACACCCTCGATGACCTTCTCGCCGTTGAAGCTGTCGAGCGGGGCCGGCGAGGACACCGAGTCACCGATCTGCCCCGCCCGTCCGGGTATCCGGATCACCGTGTCCCGTTCCGCGTTGTTGGGGAGGAACATCCCCTTGCTGACGTGATTCATCACGATCTGACCGCGTTCGCCGTACTCCACCGGCCGGCCCGTCTCGGGGTCGACGACCCGGAAGGTCACCACGGGGCTGCGCGGGTCGTACACGATGTCCTCGTCCGGGCTGAGCCCCGGACGCTCGGTGGCGCTCTCCAGGATCATCAGGCTGCCGTACCGGCTGATCATCCGTACGTTCGGGAAGTGCTCGTGGCGCAGGACGAACCGCTCGTCGACGGTCATGTGGGCGCCGCCCCAGAAGATCAGTTCCACCTTGGCGTTGATGAGTTCGACCAGCCGGGGCCGGCGCGCGCAGGCGCGCAGCACCGGCGGCGTGGTCACCAGGAGCCCGATGCGCTGGGTGGCCAGAATGTGCTCCGCCTGGTCGAGAATGTGCTCGAGGTATGCCTCGGCCTGCTCCGCCTGCTTGTCCGCGATGATCTTCTTGACCCACCGCGGGTCCATGTCGATGCAGAACTTGACCGTGTTCTGACGTTCGGCGATGTAGTCGTACATGCAGCCGATCTTGTGCGGACCGGTCGGCGTGAGCACCAGCATGTTGGACGGTTCCCGGCCGGCGAACTGGGGGCCTCTCAGCATCCGGTCCACCGCGTCGGCGATCCAGTCCGGCATGAGGATGGCCCTCTTGGGCGCGCCGGTGGTCCCGCCGCTCTCGAAGACCCTCGGGGCAGGGGGACGCGGACCGTATCCGCGCGGGATCAGATCCTCGACCGGGACGGTGCGCAGCTCGTCCACCACGTTCGGGAAGAGCCGCAGATCGTCGTACGTCCGCACGTCCGTGAGCGGATCGAAGTCCAGTCGGCCGACGCGGCGCAGCCAGAACGGGGATCCGGTCTCCGGCCCGAAGTGCCAGCGGATCGCGGTGCGCAGGTAGGCGTCGGGGTCGGACGGGTCGAGCGACGGGTCCAGCATCTGCCAGTGCCGGCTGTCGGCGGTCTCGCTCATCGGTGGTCTCCGTTCAGGACGTCGTCGGTGTGCTCGCCCAGCCGCGGGCCCGGCCATCGGATCCGTCCCGGTGTCTCGGAGAGCCGGAAGGCCACGTTGGGCATGCGAACGCTGTCGAGTTCGTCGTCCGGTACGGCCACCGTGGCCTGCCGCGCCAGGAAGTGCGGGTCGCGCAGGACGTCGTCCACTGCGTAGATCGGCGCGACCGCGGCTCCCGCGTCCTCGAACGCGGCGATCACCTCGTCCCGGCGGAAGCGGCCGATGTACTCGCCGAGCGCGTCGTCGAGCACAGCGCGGTGGGACACCCGGCCACGGCCGGAGGCGAACCACGGCTCCCCGGCCAGTTCGGGCCGGCCCACCAGCCGGACCACCCGCTCGGCCACCGAGCGGGCGGGCGCCGACACCGCCACCCACCGCCCGTCGGCGCACCGGTAGACGTTGCGGGGCGCGTTGTTGTCCGATCCGCTCCCCACCCGCCGGGGAATGACGCCGAGTTTGTCGTAGGCGGTCACCTGGGCGCCCATGGCCGCGATCATCGCCTCGGTGATCGAGACGTCGGCGACCTGCCCCCGGCCGATCCGTCGCCGGGCGTGCAGGGCGATGAGGGTCGCGCAGGCGGCCTGTACGCCGGCCATCACGTCCGCCAGCGGGAACGCCGGGAGCAGCGGCGGTCCGTCGCGTTCCCCGGACATGGCCGCGAGACCGCTCATCGCCTCCGCGAGGGTGCCGAATCCGGGCCTGTTCGCGTAGGGGCCGTCCTGGCCGAAGCCGGTCACCCGGGTCACGACCAGGTCCGGGTTGGCCTTGTGGAGCACTTCGGGTGAGAACCCCCACCGCTCCAGCGTGCCGGGCCTGAAGTTCTCGATCAGGACGTCCGCGCCGGTCACCAGATCCATGAACCGGCGGTGATTCTGCGGATCCTTCAGGTCCAGGACGACGCTCTTCTTGTTGCGGTTCACCGATTTCCACAGCAGGGGAACGTCGTCGCACTGGTAGCCGTATCCGCGGAGCGGGTCTCCGGTGGGGTGCTCGATTTTGATCACTTCGGCACCGAAATCCCCCAGCATCGCCGCGGCGAAGGGAGCCGCCAGCAGAGTGCCGATGTCGATGACTTTCACATCGGCGAGAGGCGCCGGCGTACTGTCCGGCACCACGTCTTCCTCCGGCATCGGATCTTCCTCCGGCAGCGGCAGAATACTGGACACTGGCACTTCTACCGCTCGGACGGCGTCCGCGTGAAGTGGACCTTGGTACACCGGGCCTTCTGCACGAAGGTTCACTTCACCTCCCCCGGCCATGCCGGTTACATGGAGAACCGAGGCACGCCGACTTCGCACTTCGGCCGGTCCGAGTGGCAGGGGAACAAAACACCATGTCCTTCAGCACACGTCATCTCGACCGTGCCCGGGCCGAATCGTTCGGCGCCGCGGCCGAAGACTACGATCGTTTTCGGCCGACGTATCCGGCGGACCTGATGGACGACTTGGCGCGTCTGCGCGCGTCGGAGGTCCTGGACGTCGGATGCGGTACCGGGAAGGCGGCCGCGGCGCTGTCGGCACGGGGACTTTCCGTGTTCGGGATAGAGCCGGACCACCGTATGGCGCAGGTCGCGCGGCGCCGGGGCATCAGGGTCGAGACCACCACCTTCGAGACCTGGGACCCGCGCGGGCGGCGGTTCGACCTGCTCGTCAGCGCGGACGCCTGGCACTGGGTCAATCCGGCCGAAGGCGCCGGGAAAGCGGCTCGGGTCCTGGTTCCCGGCGGACACATAGCACGCTTCTGGAGCTTCCACGTATTGGACGGTCCGATACTCGAGGACCTCGGCAGGATATACGCGGAACATGCTCCCGGCGTCGAGGTGGGCGGCGCCCGGCAGAAGAGCACGGCCGGCGTCCGCGATCCGCTTTCGGCCGGGGACGATTTCGTCTCGGTGGCTCAGCGCGAATACCGCTGGAGTCTCACACTGAACGGCGACGAATGGATCGGCTTGATCAGCACGTTCAGTGATCACCACCGGATGGATCCGCGGAGCCGGTCCGTTCTCTTCGCGAAAATCCGCGGCTTGATCGATGACCGCGGCGGCACCGTCCGCACGACCTCGGGGACATTCTTGCAGCTGGCTCGCCGAGTGTGAGCGCGGAACAGGAGAAGAAGTGTTGCCGATCGAGACCACGTCCGGACCGGTCCGCGGATTCCTCGATCGCGGCGTCCCGAATTGGCGGGGAATTCCGTACGGACGCGTTCCGGGCAGGTTCCGCCCCGCGGTCCCGGCCGTCGCCGGGGGCCCGGTGGACGCCGTCCGGTGGGGACCCGTCAGCTGGCAGGTGCCGATGTCCTCGGCCTCGCGACAGCACTGGAGCCCCCTTCATGCGGACGCCGTGCAGCACGAGGACTGCCTCAACCTCAACATCTGGTCGGCACGCCCGGAGCGCCCCGACCCGCAGCCGGTGCTGGTGTGGTTCCACCCCGGACGGCACATGGTCGGCGGAACGATGCGGACTGTCGACCCGTGGGCCTACGCGGCCCGTCACGATCTGGTCATCGTGACCGCCAACTACCGGCTGGGGCCGTGGGGCTGGCTGTCACTGGCCGACCTCGACCCGGCGTTCTCCGACAGCGCCAATCTCGCGGTGCGCGATCAGCTGCTGATGCTGCGCTGGGTCCGCGACAACATCTCCGCCTTCGGGGGAGACCCCGGCAATGTGACGATCTTCGGGCTGTCCACCGGCGGAACCGATGTGGCGACCCTGCTGGGAGTGCCCTCGGCCACCGGTCTGTTCCACCGGGCCGCCATCTACAGCGGCAACGCCGAACTCTCCCAGTCGCGGGACGGGGCGGCCGGACTCGCGCGGCGTTTCGTGAGCGCCGCCGGCACGCTCGCGGACGACGCGGGCGGCCTGGTGGAACTGTCGAACGTGGCGCTGCGGTACACGCACGCGCAGACGATGCGCGCCGGTCAGGTGCGCTACCAGGCGGTGGTGGACGGCGAGCTGATCCCACGGCCACCGCTGCCGGCGATAGCCGACCGCGCGGAGTCGATTCCCGTGCTGGTCTCGGTCACCTCGGAAGAGGCGGGGATCCTCGAGATCGTGGAGGACGGGGAGGCGGTCGACGCGAAGTACTCCCGGCTGATCGGCGGCTCCGACGATGCCACCCACGCGCAGAAGGTCCGCCGGTTGTCGGACGAGCTCTACGTCCGCCCGGCCGAACGCCTGCTCGCCGCGCTCGACGCGCAGCGCCGGGACGCCGTCGGCACCGCGGCCTGCTGGGCCCAGGTGTTCGACTACCATCCGACCGTCTCGCACCTGGCCGGGTACCCGAGGATCGCCGACCGCGCCGTGCACGCCGCCGACACCGCCTCGCTCTTCTGCGACCCGGCCGGACCGGAGGGCACCGACACCGACCGCGCGGTCGCGGAGCGGGAGCAGAGCGGGCTGGTGCGCCTGGCGCGCGACGGCGACCCGGGCTGGCCGGCGTACACGCCCGAGGAGCCCGTGGCCCGCTGGATCGGACCGCGTGCCACGGACGGCGCGGACCTGGGGCCGCTGCCCCTGACGTCGAGCATGGAGGTTCCGCGATGAACTCCCCGACCCACCGGATCGCGCTGGCGGGCGCGCTGAACGTCCGCGACCTGGGCGGCCTGGCCACCACGGGGAACGGCGTCACCCGCTTCGGCCGGCTGATCCGCTCGGGCAGCCTCCAGGAGCTCACCCCGGAAGACGTCGAACACCTCACGCGGACGCTGGACGTCCGCCAGGTCATCGATCTGCGCAGCACCGCCGAGGTACGGCGCGAGGGTCCCGGGCCGCTGGCCGGGGTGCCCGGTGTCACGATCCACCACCTGTCGCTGCTCGCCGAGTCTCCCCCGGACACGGACCGGGTGGACACCGAGCGGGCGATGCCGTGGAACCGGGCGGGGGCCGACGGGCGTTCCCGGCCCGCCGGCTCGACCGGACACTACCTCCGCTACTGCGCGGAACGGCCGGACTCCGTGGTGGCGGCGCTGCGCGTCATCGCTCATGGCGCGGGGGCGACGTTGGTGCACTGCGCGATGGGCAAGGACCGGACCGGGGTGGTGTGCGCACTGGCCCTGGACGCGGTCGGGGTGGGCCGGGAGGCCGTCGTGGCGGACTACACGCGCTCCGGCGAGCACATGTCCGCGATCGTGGAGCGACTGCGCGACAATCCTCTGTACGCGGCCGACATCATCTCCCGGCCGTTCGCGAGTTTCGTGCCGCGTCCCGCCTACATGCACGCCCTGCTCGCCGCGCTGGACGAGCGGTTCGGCGGGGTCCGCCCGTGGCTCGCCGGCCACGGCTGGACGGTGGACGACCAGCGGGCGCTGGCCGTGCGTCTGATCGGCTGACGACGGGCCGCGCCCACGCCGAGGCGGGGGCGCGGCCCGTCGTCCGGTCAGCGGCCCGCCGGGCGCGGCAGCCCCAGGCGGGCGCGCAACGTGGCGCCGGTCCCCTGGGGGAACTTCTGCCGCACCGTACGGGCCGTCTCCAGCGCGGTCTCGAACCCCGCTCCGTCGGCCAAGACCAGCACGAACCCGTCCGCAGGTCCGGCCTCGGCCTCGCGCAGCAGGTCGTCCGCGGAGGTGTCGGCCCTCCGCTCCAGGAGCAACCGCATGTCCTGCCGGCGCCGCCCGGCCGCCGCGCACGCGTCGTCCAGCGCGCGCGCCAGGTCCGCCGCCGCGTCGGAGACTTCCAGCGGGACGACGGCCAGGTCGCCCAAGAGCGCGGCGGAGGCCGCGTCCTCGGGGTCCGAGACGCGACGGACCAGCACCGGGTGGCCCTGGGGCGGGCGGGCGATGTTCAGCGGGCCGGCCACGGCGAAGTACTCGCCGCGGTGGTCGAGGCCGCGCAGCCGCTCGGGCACGAAGTAGACACTCGAGTCGCGGTCCCGGAGGAAGGCGTCGTCCTGGAAGCTGTCCCACAGGCCGGCCGTCACCCGGGCGAACTCGTCCGCGCGGGCGCGCTGGGCGTGGAGCGGGGCGGGAGCCTCGGCGTGGTGGTTGGCCGCGTCCGCCGCGGTGGCGGTCGGGGCGATCGCCCATCCCGCACGGCCGCCGCCGAACTGATCGATCGTGGCGAGCACTCGGGCGACGTGGTACGGCGCCGCGTACTCGGTGGAGATCGTGGGCACCAGACCGATTCCCTCGGTCGCCACCGTCAGCGCGGCGGCGAGGGTGCCGGCTTCGAAGCCGTCCGGGCCGTCGGGGCCCGTCGAGGGCCGGTCCGGCAGGATCAGGGCGTCGATCCCTCCCTCGTGCGCGGCGCGTGCCCGGGCACGGGCCAGCGGGAGGCCGCCGCCCGGGCCCGGCCCGGCGGGAAGCGAAGTGAGCAGCGTGACCGTCATTGCACACCTACCCGTGACGCGGTGGTCAGGCCGAGGTTGTCCCGCAGGGTGCCGTCCGTGTAGGCCGGTCGCACCAGGCCGCGACGGCGCAGTTCGGGTACGACGTGGTCGACGAAGTCGTCCAGCGATCCCGGCAGGTAGGGGAAGTCGACGATGAACCCGTCGGCCGCCTCCTGGGTGAACATGGACTCCATGTGGTCCGCGAGTTGCTCGGGCGTGCCGGCGACGATGTCTCCCGCCGTCCGCAACGAGAGCTGACGGAGCGTGAGGTTCTCCCGTCTGGCCAGCTCGATCCATCGCTGCGCGGTGCTGTGCGAGTGGTTGGACACCGGCAGGTCGGGCACCGGTCCGTCCAGCGGATAGCCGGCCAGGTCGACGTCGCCGAGCTGGTCCTGCAGCGCCCGGAGCGCGACGATGTCGGGCATCAGCTCCTGGAGTTCCCGCAACCGGTCCCGCGCGGCCGCCTCGGTGTCGGCGACGATCGGCTGGAGTCCGACCCAGATCTGGATCGACTCCGGTGGGCGGCCGTACGCGGCCGCGCGCTGCTTGAGGTCGGCGTAGAACTCCTGCGCGTCGGCCAGCCGGGTGTGCCGGGTGAACAGCACCTCGCCGTGCCGGGCGGCGAAGTCCCGCCCGACCGGGGACGCTCCCGCCTGGAAGATCACCGGCCGGCCCTGCGGCGGAGACGGCACGTCGAGCGGGCCGCGCACGCTGAAGAACCGTCCCGTGTGGTCCACCGGTTCACGGCCGTTGCTCCAGAGCCGGTTCGTCACCGAGATGAACTCGTCCGCCCTGACGTAGCGCAGGTCGTGTTCCATGTGTTCGTCGAAGCCGAAGTTGCGCGACTCCCACGGCGCGGCCGAGGTCACCACGTTCCATCCCGCGCGCCCGTCGCTGAGGTGATCGAGGGAGGCGAATTTACGGGCGATGTCGTAGGGCTCGTTGTAGGTCGTGGTCGCCGTCGCGGCGAGCCCTATGTGATCGGTGACCGCCGCGAACGCGGACAGCAGCGAGAGCGGTTCGAAATGCTCGTTGCGGGCGGTCCTGCTCAGGTGCTCCACGTCGGTGCCCCACAGCGCCACGACGTCGGGGACGAAGAGGCAGTCGAACACCGCGCGTTCGAGCGTCCGGGCGTTGCGGCGGTGGAAGTCGAAGTCGAGCTGGGCATCGGGCCGGGTCAACGGATGCCGCCAGGCGGCGATGTGCCCGCCCGGACCGTCGATGATCGCTCCCAGCCGCAGCACTCTGGGCTGCCGTGCCATGTCGCCTCCCGCAGGTGTTCGCCGGCCGGTCACTCGGACAGTGCCGCGGGCAGTGGGTTGCGCGCGGACTCCGAGCCGATGCGCTCGCCGGGGGTGAAGCGCACCGGCATGCGCAGGTAGCCGTGGATCTGCCCCACGGTGGGGTACTTCTCGGCCTCGCCCTCGACGATCCGGTAGTCCGGCAGGCGCGCCAGCACCTCCCCGATCACGACCTCGAAGTCCATGCGGGCGATGTGGCGTCCGATGCACCGGTGGATGCCGATGCCGAAGGCCGCCTGCCGGCCGGCGTCCCGGTCCAGGTCGACGACCTCCGGATGGGGGAACACCTTGGCGTCCAGGTTGGCCGCCGCCCACGACAGCAGCACGCGATCGCCTTTGCGCATCGGGCAGCCGTCCACGGCGGTGTCGGCCATCGCGGTGCGTCCGGCGCCCATGACCGGGGTGAAGTAGCGCAGGAACTCGTCGCACACCTCGGGGATCCGCTCGGGCGAGTCGATGAGCAGCTTCCTGGCGTCCCGGTGGCGGTCGAGGTAGTCGAGGGTGGAGGCGAGCAGCGCGGTCGTCGTGTCGACGCCGCCGGGGATGACGGCGTTGCAGACTCCGACGACGTCCTCGTCCGAGAGCTTCGCCCCGCCGATCTCGACCTGGGTCAGGAAGCTGATGAAGTCGTCGCGCGGGTGGGCGCGGCGCTGGGGGACCAGCGAGCGCACCGTTTCGATGAGCCGCGCGAAGTCGGCCTCCACGCGATCGAACTCCGGGGTTCCGGGGTGGGTGTAGACCAGCGCGTGCAGGACGTCGGCGTAGACCCGCCAGTCGTCCATCGGCAGTCCCACGAGTTCGAGGGTGACCAGGGCCGGAACCGGGTTCGACAGGTCCAGCACCAGGTCTATTTCGCCGCTTTCGATGAATTTGTCCACGCACCAGGTGGCGTACTGCTGGATACGCGGCCGCAGGCGCCGGGCGGCCGGCGGGGAGAAGAAGGTGTTGAGCGCCTTGCGCCATTCCGTGTATTCGGGCGGGTCGATTTCGAGCGGCAGGCCGCGGAAGGACGACGCCGGAACGACGGTTCCCTGCGGCCGGCCCGGGACGTTGGGGATCTCGTGTGCGGACGAGAACAGTTCGGGCTGGTGCGCCACCTGGGACACCTGCTCGAACCCGGAGATCAGCCAGAAACCGCCGTGCTGTCGACTGTAGGAAACCGGGGCATGGGTGTTCATCGCGATGTTCGCGGCCCAGGGGTCGGCGGCATACTCCGCCGAGTGATGATCGAAATCTGTCTCGGTCCGTTCGGACATCGCCCGTCCTTCCACACGGCATGCCGGAAGCTAAAAACGTTCTAACGGATCCGTGCGCGCGAGTGAAGCATACCTTCGTACAGGTGAGCGCGCGTGTACGAAGGTCCACTTCTGAATGATCCGGTGCGGCCATTAAATTCCGTGGGAACCTCTGAGGTATCCGAATCTCGCAAGGAAGTGACGCCATGACGGTCGGACCATCCGGCGTGAACAGCGACGTCGCGCATTTCTACAACGGCAGCGGGAAAGTTCGCGTGGCAGGACGTATACGGGACCGCTGGGGCGGCAACCTGCACAACGGCTACTGGCACGACGCCGACGACGACGCCCCTCCCGAGGTGGCCACGGACCGGCTCACCGATCTGATGATCGAGCGTTTGGCCCCGCGGCCCGGACAGCGCGTGCTCGACATCGGCTGCGGCATCGGCAAGCCGGCGGCCCGGCTGCTGCGGGCCCACCCGGTGGACGTGGTCGGGATCACGATCAGTGAGCGGCAAGTGGAGCAGGCACGGGCCGGCGCCGCCGAGGCCGGTCTCGCGGACCGGGCGACGTTCGAGTACGCGGACGCGATGCGGATGCCCTTCCCGGACGACTCCTTCGACGGCGCGTGGGCGCTCGAATCGATGTTCCACATCCCGGACCGCGACCGGGCGCTGGCCGAGACGGCGCGGGTGCTGCGTCCGGACAGCCGGCTGGCGATCGCCGACTTCGTGCTGCGGACGCCGATCAGCGAGGCCGGGATGCGGGCCGTCCAGCGCATCTGCGAGACGTTCGGCGTCCACTCGATCAGCCCCGTGGACGAGTACCTGGCGCAGCTGTCCTCGCACGGCTTCACCGATGTCGACGTCCTGGACATCAGCGACAACGTGGCCCGCACCGGTACCCTCCTCGCCGACGCCTGGGAGGCCGTGCGCGATCAGATGGTGGAGAACGGGAACTCGGCCGAGGTCGACGCCATGATCACGGCGACGCGCGACTTCTCCAGCACTCCGGAGTTCGGGTACGTCCTCGTCTCCGCGACGCTGGGCTGACCCGGCCGGCTCCTTCAGTCGATCGTCCGGCTCCGCTGCATCGCGCCGAACGGGCCGTAGGGATAGCCGGCCGGCCGCGGATCGCTCGCCTCGGTGAGGCGAGCGATCTCGTCGTCCTCCAGGGTGACCCACCGCGCCCGGAGGTTGTCCGAGAGCTGCCGCGCGTCGCGCGCGCCCAGGACGACGCCGCTGACACCGGGTCGCGCCGCCACCCACGCCAGCGCGACCGCGGCCGGGGTGACGTCCCGCGCGGCGGCGATCTCACCGAGGATCTTCAGGACCTGCCAGGTGCGGTCGCGCGCGGCGTGCGACCGGTACAGGGCGTTGACGTAGGCGTCGTGCATCTTGCCGCGCTCGCGCTGATCGGCGAACCTCGCCGGGCCGTCGGGGGCGGAGTGCGGCGCGTATTTGCCGCTGAGCAGGCCCCCGGACAGCGGCGACCACGCGAGCAGGCCCAGGCCGTTCGCGAGGCCCGCCGGCACGATCTCCCATTCGATCTCCCGGCACAGCAGGCTGTACTGCGCCTGGAAGGTGACCGGTCCGGTCAGGCCCAGGGAGCCGGCCAGGCCGACGGCCTTCTGCAGCTGCCAGCCGGTGTAGTTGGAGATGCCGACGTAGCGGATCTTCCCGGCGCGTACCGCGTCGTCGAGGAAGCGCAGCGTCTCCTCCTGCGGCGTCACGGGGTCCCAGGTGTGCGCCTGGTACAGCGTCACGCAGTCGACGCCGAGGTTGCGCAGGGACGCCTCGAGCGCGCGGGTCAGATTGTGCCGGGTGTTGCCCCACTGGTTGCGGCCCGCCGTCGTCGTGAAGCCGCCGCCCTTCGTCGACAGCAGCATCCGATCGCGGACCTGCGCCGTCTGCGTGCGCAGCCACCGGCCGATGAGTTCCTCGGACCTGCCGTCGCAGTAGGCGTCGGCCGTGTCGATCAGCAGGCCGCCCGCGTCGGCGAAGGTATCCAGTACGCGGATCGTCTCGGCTTCCTCGGTACTGCCCCCGAAGGTCGCGGTGCCGAGTGCGTAGACCGATGTCGCGAGCCCGCTGGCGCCGAGGGGAACGTACTTCACGGGTTCTTCGTCTCCCTCACGGACGCACCGGCCCCGGCGACCGGCGGTAGGCCGCCCACCGCTCGCTCGCGTCGCGCAGCTCGCCGGTCATGCGGTTCGGATGGTGCTCCGCCACGTACCGCCAGTACCTGGCCAGTACCTCCGCGAAGGCGTCGAGCACGGCGGGCTCCGCGGCCCCCCAGGCGGGGACCAGGGAGGCGCAGCGTTCCGCCGTGTGCGGCGTGTTCCCGGCGTACACGAGCCAGACGACCCAGCAGGCCGGGTCTATCCACGCGGCGCCCCGGGTGGCGGTGGCCCAGTCGACCAGGCGGACCTGGCCGCCCGGCGTGACGAGCATGTTCGTGTGGTGCCAGTCGGTGTGCAGGAGGCTGTCGCCGCGCACCATCCGCTCTTGCGCGGGACCGGTGAGGTACGGCGCCCAGCGCTGCTCGGCCCGGGGCACCGGCGCCTTGCGGCCGGCGACCGAGCCGAGTTCCGTCATGGCCCCGGCCACCAGGGGCAGGTCGCCGGATCCGGCGCGGTACTCGGCGCGGCGGCCCTCCAGGTGCTCGAAGCCCAGCACGTCCCAGCCGTCGGCCTCCACCCGCCACAGCAGTCGCGGGCCGAGCGGGACGACGAACGGGTTGACGGACACTTCACAGCCCTGGGCGACCGCCGCCGGGTGGTCGGTGCGCAATCCCTTGACGAACACGCGGCAGCGGCCGCTCGACACGGTCGCCGCCACGTGGCTGCTGTATCCGTCCCGCGCCGGCTCGACCCGCTCGACGGGACCGACGTGCGACTCGATCGCGGCGACGACCGTCGCGGGCAGGTCGTCCCAACTGCCCCTCAATGAGACCGCGCTGGGAGACAGGCCGGCGAGATCGCCGGCTACCGGGTTCGCCGTCATCCCGCTATTCCGAGCCCAGCGAAATGGCGAGGGCCGGACACGTGTAGGCCGCCCGATTCACTTCGTCCCACTCCTTCTCGGGCACCGACTCGACCAGGACGACGGCGATTCCGTCCTCGTCCTGGTCGAACCATTCGGGCGCGGCCAGGACGCACTGGCCGGAACCGATACATTTATCCCTGTCCAGATGGATGCGCACGGGACCTCTCCCTGGGTCGACGGTCACCACTTGACCGGAAGTTCATTCACCCCGTAGATGGCCAGATCGAGTTTGTAGGAGATCTGATCCACCGGGATCGCGAGTTCGAGGGTCGGAATGCGCCGGTAGAGCGTTCCGTACACCACTTGCAGCAGAACCCGCGAGAGCTGCTGTCCGAGACACTGATGCACACCGAACCCGAAAGCGAGATGGTGGCGGGCGTCGCGGTGCAGATCGAGTGCGTCGGGGTCCCCGTCGAACGCCCGCGGATCGTGGTTCGCGGTGTCGGTGGCGACGATGATGCCCTCGCCCTTGCGGATGAGGACGCCGGCGACCTCGAGATCCTCCTTGGCCACCCGGCGCCTGCCCAGGTGCGCGACGCTGAGGTAGCGCAGCAGCTCCTCGACGGCGTTCGCGATGAACGCCGGGTCCCGCGAGTCCCTGACGAGGGCGAGCTGGTCGGGATGGGTCAGCAGGGCCATCGTCCCGAGCGTGGTCATGTGCGCGGTGGCGCCGTGTCCGGCGGCCATCACCAGCAGCGCGGTGGCGATGATCTCCTCGTCCGGCAGTTCGCCGGCGCGCACCAGATGCCCGATCACGCCGTCGCCGGGCTCGGTGCGGGCCTGCCGCACGAGCGAGCCCAGCAACGCGCGCATGTCCTCGACGACCCGGGAATGCACCTCGTCGGGCGAGCCGGGCACCGCCATGATCCGGCCGAGCGCGGCGAACCGCTCGCCTTCGCTGTGGTGCACGCCGAGGACTTCGCAGATCGCCTTGGACGACATCGGAACGGCGAGGTCGGCGAACAGGTCCGCGGTGTTCCCGGCCGCCAGCATGGCGTCGACCAGTTCATCCACGGTCCGCTGGAAGACCGGGCGCAGGGCCTCCGCCTTGCGGTGGGAGAAGTCCGCCGTCACCATGCGCCGCAGATAGGCGTGCTCAGGATCGTCGACGGTGGGCATGGAACGGTTGCGGGTGTGGAACGCCTTGGCCTGCGGCGCCGCGAACGTGTATCCCGGCAGCCTCTGGTCGGAGCTGGCCCGTGGGTCGGTCAGCACCGCCCGGGCCTCGGCGTATCCGGTGATCAGCCAGGCCGTGCTGCCGTCCCAGATGCGCACCCGGGACACCGGTGACCTTTCGGCGAGTTCACGGAGTTCCACCGGCAGATCGAGCGGACACTGTGGCGTCCGGTCCATCGGATAAAATGGATCCTCGAGCTGGGTTGACATGCCCTCAGTTTCACCCAGCCCGCGGATATCCGTAAAGTGAACTTTGGTACATCACACTTCTACTCGCACCGCGGTTCACCGGCCGTTTGACGACCGCCGGCGTCCGGTCCGCCCGGACGGTCGTTTCCCGCACGGACCGACGCCGACAATTCCTACCGGTCTCTAATCGCCCGATCCGCGCAACTCCGCCCGGGTCACCGTGGTGCGGATCGGCAGATCGAATTCACCCTTCTCGGTGTCCGGGTGCTCGTTCAGGTGCCGGCGAATCCGGTCCAGCAGGTCATCGCGCCGCTCCTGCGGCAGCGCCAGGACGGGAGAGAGCGTCGCCATGCGCGCGACCATCGAGTCGGTCGTGCAGCGCTGGCCGTGCCGGAAGTCGGTGTGCGCCAGTTCGGTGAACAGCGGGTGCTGCCGCAGCCGGTCGGTGGGCGACGTCGTGCTGTCCCAGCCGAAGATCCGCACCAGCCCGGCGATCCAGTCGACGCGCGTGTCGTCGTCGTTCCACAGCGCCGCGACCACGCCGCCCGGGCGCAGCACCCGCGCGATCTCCGGGAAGGCCCGCTCCTGGTCGAACCAGTGGAAGGCGTTGCCGGCCAGGACGGCGTCGACCGACGCGTCGGGCAGCGGGATGTGCTCCGCCGATCCCAGGTGCGCCTCGACCCCGTCGTGGTTGCGGACGAGCTCGTCCCGCATGCGCGCGTCGGGCTCCACCGCGATCACCGTGATGCCCGCGGCGCGCAGCCCCTTGGTCAGCTGACCGGTCCCGGCGCCCAGGTCGACGACGGTCAGCCCCGACCGGCCCGCGACCGGTTCGAGCGCCCACTCGATGGCCTCCCTGGGGTAGTCCGGCCGGTGCTCGGCGTACCCGGCCGCATTCGACCCGAACGACGTCCCCCGCTGCTGCTCATCGCCCGTATTGCCCATGAAGATTCCCATTCGCTCAATGTGCCCATTTTGGGCCTGCTCGCCGACCACCCGGCCGCAAGTCCTGAGTCCTACCGCACACGGCGCCGCGAGTAAAGTGGACTTTGGTACACAATATTTCCCCTGCACCAAGGTTCACTTACCTCCCCGGCACATCCCGCGTAAAAATATTCCGACATTTAGCGGCTATTCCCTGCCGAATTGTAGTGCCGCCACATTGCCCGCTTTGGGGGTGTAGTGCAACTTTCCGAGCCACATCATTTCGCAGGGCAGCCGACGAGTGCGCGCTCGCTGTTCCTGAGCTATCTCTACGTTCCGGGCCACCACCAGAAGAGAATAGGCAGCGCCTATTCCTCCGATGCCGACGCGGTGGTGCTCGACCTGGAGGACGGCGTACCCGAGTCGAAGAAGAAATACGCGCGGGATCTCGTGTCCGACGTCGTCTCCGGACCCGTCGCCAAACCCACGTTCGTCCGGGTCAATTCGCTCGCGAGCGGCTTGTGCACGGACGACGTGCGCGCGGTGGCCGGCCCGGCGCTGAGCGGACTGCGGGTGCCCAAGGTGCGCGGCCTGGACGACCTGGCGCACGTCACGGGGCTGCTCACCGAGATGGGCCATCCCGCCGGCGTCCACCTCCTCATCGAATCGGCCGCCGCGCTGGAGCTCGCCTACCCGCTCGCCACCGCTTCGCCCGCGGTCACGATGCTGGGACTGGGCGAGTCCGACCTGCGGGTGAACCTGGGCTGCGAACTGGACGGACGCACGATGGACGCCGCCCGCATCCGGGTCGTCATGGCCTCGCGCGCGGCGGGACTGCCCAGTCCGTGCCAGAGCGTCTACGCCGAAGTACGCGACCCCGAGGGACTGCGGGACAGCTGCCGGCACGGCAAACGGCTCGGCTTCCTCGGGCGCATGGCCATCCACCCCGGCCAACTGCCGGTCATCCACGACGTGTACCGCCCGACGGCCGACGAGATCGCCGAGGCGCTCGGGATCTGCGAGGCGGCCGATCGCGCCGGTGAACAGGACACCGCGGTGGTGGTGTCGGACCGTCAGCGGCTCGTCGCGCCGCCGATCGTGGCCAACGCGCGCCGGGTGCTGGAGCTGGCCCGCGCGCTGGACCTCCTCCCGGACCCGTCATGACCGGTTCCGCCGGCCTCGACCGGCTGCTCGCCGTGCTGTCGGGCGGAGTGGAGGTCGTGGACCTGGCGCAGCCGCTGGTGAACGGGATGCCGTGCTCGCCCAACCATCCCGGCTTCCGCATGGCGCTGGCCCGGCGGCACGGCGACACGGTGCGCGCCGACGGCGGTTCGTCGGCCAGCGAGATCTTCACCACCGGCGGTCACGTCGGCACCCATATCGACGCCCTCTCCCATGTCTCCCAGGACGGCCTGCTGCACGGTGGCCGGGACAGCGCTGAGGCCCAGCGCGGCGGCGCGTTCTCCGTGCACGGCATCGACACCGTCGCACCGATGGTGTGCCGGGCGACGCTCCTCGACGTCGCCGCGCTGCACGGCGCGGACTGTCTGCCCGCGGGCCACGGCATCACCGCCGCCGAACTGGCCGCCGCGGCGCGGCGCGCCGGCGTCGAACCGGGCGCGGGCGAGGTCTGCCTGATCAACACCGGCTGGAGCCGCTGGTGGAACGACCCTCCCGCCTATCTCGGCTTCGAGACCGGCGTCCCCGGGATCGCTCCGGACGCCGCTCGATGGCTGGTGGAGCGGGGCATCCGCGCCGCGGGCACCGACACCATGGCCTTCGAGCAGATCCCCGCCGGACGTGGGCACTCCATCATGCCGGTGCACCGGATCATGCTCGTCGACGCCGGCGTCCACATCGTGGAGAACATGCGGTTCGACGGGCTCACCGAGGCGGCCGCGACCGAGTTCGGCTTCGTGCTGGCGCCGCTGCGCATCGTCGGCGGCACCGGATCTCCCGTTCGCCCTCTCGCACTCCTAAGCAGGTGAGCACGCCATGCCCTCCGACGACGACTTCGACCTGTTCTCCCCGCCCGGCGCGGAGAACCCCTTCACCGTCTACGACGATCTGCGCGGCGGCTGTCCCGTGGCGCACAGCTCGAAGCACGGCGGCTACTGGATCGCGACGAGCTATCAAGCGGTCGACGACGTGGCGAAGAATCCCGAGCTGTTCTCCTCCGTCTCGATCAGTGTGCCCAAGAACGCCTTCGGCGACGACCTGGCCGAGCGGCCGCCGATCACCCTGGACCCGCCGCGGCACGGCCCGTTCCGGCGCACGCTGCTGCCGGCCTTCAGCCCGCGGCAGATCAAGGCGCTGGAGCCGTCCGTCCGCGATCACGCCCGTGAGCTGCTCTCGGGGATCGTGGGCCGGGACCGCTGCGACGCCGCGGCCGAGTACGCCAAGAAGATCCCGTCGCGCTTCATGGCACGGATGATCGGCTGTGACGACGACCGCCAGGACGAGTTCGCCGAGCAGATGCGCGCCCTGCTGGAAGCCAACGAGATGGCGGAGATCCAGGCCGCGATGGCCGTGACCCAGCCGTTCCTCGACGATCTGATCGAGCAGCGGCGCCGGAAGCCCGGCGAGGATCTGGTCAGTTGCGTGCTGTCCGCCGAGATCGACGGCCGTACCCTGACGGATCCCGAACTGATCGGCGCCCTGGTACTGATCATCACCGCGGGCATCGACACCACGTGGAGTGCCCTCGGCAGCAGTCTGTGGCACCTGGCGCGTCATCCCGAGGACCGCAAGCGGCTCGTGGCCGATCCCGCGCTGGTGCCCACCGCCGTGGAGGAGTTCCTGCGCGCCTTCTCCCCCGTCCAGATCGCCCGCGTCGTCACCCGCGACACCGAGTTCCACGGTGCCCGGCTCAGCGCGGGCGACTCCATCCTGCTGGGGATGCCGTCGGCCAACCGGGACAGCGCGGAGTTCCCGTGCGCGGATCAGGTCGACATCGGCCGGGAGGTCAACCGCCATCTGGCCTTCGGGGTCGGGATCCACCGGTGCATCGGCTCCTCGGTGGCCCGGATGGAGATGCGCGTCGCCCTGGAGGAATGGCTGCGGGCGATTCCCGATTTCTCTCTCGCGCCCGGTGACGCCGTGAAATGGTCGACCGGACACGTATGGGGCCCGCGCCGGCTGGACCTGCTGCTCGGGAGTCCGCGGGAGGAGTAGCGGGACAGGGGAGGCGACGACCGAGGTCGCCTCCGCGCAAGCCGCGTCGCCCCGTACCGGGCGACGCCGCCCGGGCCGGACCGCGCGCGGGCCTCGACGAGAGGGACAGGCGTTCGGCGTTCGCGGACCGCCGCCGGGCTCCGGGCGTCCCGCTGGGGAGTGGTGCTGGTGGAACCGATACGCAGCTGGCTCTATGTTCCCGCCCACCGGATCGAGTTGCTCGGCAAGGCCATGTCCGGGCAGACCGACGCGGTGGTGCTGGACCTGGAGGACGCGGTGCCCGCCGACGCCAAGCGGCCGGCCCGCGACCGGGTGACCGAGGCGCTGACGCGGCGATGGCCCAAACCGATCTGGGTGCGTGTCAACTCGCTGGAGTCGCCGTGGGGCAGGGCGGATCTGGCGGCGCTGGCCGGTTCGGCCGCCGCCGGGCTGCGGCTGCCCAAGGCCGAGGACCCGGACCTCGTGCGGGCCGCGGTCCAGGAGTCGGGGCTGGCCGTGCACGCGATCATCGAGTCGGCGCTGGGCGTGGAGAACGCCTACCGGATCGCCACCGCCCACCCCGGGGTGGCGCTGCTCTCCCTCGGTGAGGCCGACCTCATGGCGGACCTCCGGCTCGGTGAACTCGGCGCGCTGGACTGGGCGCGTCAGCGCATCGTCAACGCCTCGCGGGCCGCCGGGCTGCCCAGTCCGCCGCTGGCCGCCTGGACCGATGTCGCGGATGTGGCCGGCCTCGCCGCGGACACCCGCGCGGCCGGCCGGCGCGGCTTCTTCGGCCGCTCGGTCCTGCATCCGACACAGGTGGGTGTGGTGAACCAGATCTTCACACCGGATCCCGGCGAAGTGGCCGCGGCCCGTGCCCGCCTCGCCGGCCAAGTGGGCCGGGACGCCGCGGCGTGGCTCGACGAACAGGGCCGATTCGTCGACGCCGCGCTCCTGGCCAACGCGCGGTGGCTGGTCGACCTCGCCGACGCGCTCGCCCGCAAGGAGGCCGACGCATGACCCGCACTCCCGCACAACGCCTGGCGCGGCTGGCGTACACCACCGCCCGCACCGGACTGCCCCGCGCGTTCCGGGACGACATGGCCGGACGGGTGCTGGACCTCCTCGGCAACAGCCTCGCCGCCGTACCGACCGGCGTCGCCGCCTCGGTGTCGGCCATGGCCGAGTCCTGGGGCGGTGCGCCGCAGGCCACGTCGCCGGCGACCGCCCGGCGGCTGCCCGCCCCCGTCGCGGCGCTGGTCAACGGGACGCTCGCGCACAGCCTGGACTTCGACGACACCCACCTGCCGTCGGTGCTGCACCCGTCCGCGGCGGTGCTGCCGGCCGCGCTGGCGGTCGCCGAGACCGTGGGGGCGGCCGGCGGTGCGCTGCTGGACGCCGCCGTCATCGGCGTGGAGGTCACCTGCCGGCTGGGCATGGCCGGGTACGACCCGGCGGCGAACAACTCGATCTTCTTCGACCGCGGCCTGCACGCCACCGCGATCTGCGGCACCGTCGGCGCGGCCGTCGCCGCCGGAATGCTGTACGGGCTCGGTGAGGAGGAGCTGACCTCGGTCATCGGCATCGCGTGCAGCATGGGCTCCGGCATCATCGAGGCCAACCGGACCGGCGGCACCGTGAAGCGCACGCACTGCGGCTGGTCGGCCCACGCGGGGGTCGTCGCCGCCGATCTGGCCCGGCACGGCGTCACCGGGCCGGCGACGGCGCTGGAGGGACGCTTCGGATTCCTCACCGCGTTCTGCGGTGATCGCGCCGACCCCGCCCAGCTCACCGACGCACTGGGAGAGCGCTGGGAGGCCCGGCGGCTGTTCGTCAAGCCGTACCCGTGCAACCACTTCACCCACGCGGGCATCGACGCGGCCCTGCGCCTGCGGGCGGCGGGGGTCGACCCGAGCGCCATCACGGCGCTCACCCTCGGCGTTCCGGCGCCGGTCGTGCACACGATCGGGGAGCCGCACGCGGCCAAGGTCCGTCCGCAGTCGGGGTACCACGGCGCGTTCAGCGGTCCGTTCACGATCGCGGCGGCGTTGCTGGGCGGCGGCGGTCTGGGCGTGTCCCACGCGGACTTCACCGATGCCGCCGTGCGGTCCGCGGACCGGCTGGCGCTCGCCGAGAAGGTCCGCGTGGTCGCGGACGAGAGGTGCACCAGCGTCTTTCCCCACCAGTTCCCCGCGGTGCTGACCGCCGAACTGTCGAGCGGTCGCCGGCACGTCGAACGCGTCGAGGTGAACCGGGGCGGCCCGGAGAACCCGCTCACCCAGGCGGAGCTGATCACCAAGTTCCGGATCAACGCCGAACGTACGCTCTCCCCCGCGCAGGCCGACCGGGTCGCCGAACTGACGGGTGGGCTGCCGAGCGCCCCGGACACCACCGCGCTGATGGCGGCCCTGGCCGGCCGCCGGCCGGTCTGACCACCGGTCCGTCCGCGTCCCGGTCGCACCCGGCCCACGGCCCGTCCGCCCGGCCGGCGCCGTAAGCGGCCGCACACCGCCGCGGGCCGGCGGCCGGGCGGACCGACCCGTTCCCCGGACCCGTGCGGCCGCGCGCGGGGTCCGGGTGCGGCCGAGAGGTCAGAACATGGTGTTCCCGTTGGCGGAGGTGGCCGGGACGTCCTGTATGACGTCCCAGTGCTCGATGATCTTCAGCTGCCCATGGGGCTGCCGCTCCACGCGGAAGATGCCCATGATGGACTGCTCGGCGCTTTCGGGACTCAGCCGGTACCGGAAGTGCAGGGCGACGTAGTCCTTGTCGGCGATCACCCGCTTCCGATCCGCGACCACGTCCGGGAACAGCTGGAAGAACGTGGTGAGGTGCTCGCGCATGTCGACCGTTCCGTTGGGGACGGACGGGTTGTGCTGGTAGAACTCCGGGTTGAGGTAGTCGACGGCGTCGGGGTTCTTGTCGACGAGCAGGGTGTCGAAGTAGCCGACGACGGTCTTCTCGCTGAGCGGCGTCAGCCGGCACGGGCCGCTCGGCTCGTTGGTCCGCGGGTTGCTGACGGTGCCGAACATGTCGTTGCCGTTGACCGTGGTCGCCGGCACGTCCTCGCGGGTGTCCCAGTGCTCGGCGATCCGGCCCGTCCTGTCGAAGCGGAAGATGTCCATCACGGCCTGGCCGCGGGTGCCCGGCTCCTGGATCGGGTTGGCGTGGACCATGACCAGGTCGCCCTGGGCGAGGACCCTCTTGACGTTGTACGCGAGCCGCGGGTAGCGCGTGTGCAGGTCCCGCGCCTGGTTCTCCAGCGCGGCGCGGCCGTCGGGAACGGTCGGGCTGTGCTGGATGAAGTCGGGGCGCACATGGCGCTCCGCGACCGCGAGGTTCCCCTTCTCGAAGAGCTGGGTGAGGACCTCGACGGCGACGCGCTTGTTGCGCTCCAGGACCGCGCCCGAGCGCAGGCCGTCGACCGCGGCCGGCGCGTGGTGGGCCGGACCGGACGAGGCGACGGCGGAAGCGGGCGCGACTCCGGCCACCGTCGCGAAGCCGGCCGCCGCCAGCAGGGCGACCACGGTTCTTCTGGCCATCGAAGTGGTTCTCGGCATGACGATCTCGCTCTCTGGAATGAGGGGATGGTCGGACACACTTCGGCTGGTCGGGCCCGCTTCAGGGCACGAGGGATCCGGACGGTGATCTCCCCCTCCACCGTCATGATCCAGCCGAAGTTCGGTGCGTAGCAGCGTAGTCGGCAAGGCGGCCGAATGGAGTGTTTATATGGAATATTGCGACGGTAAAATGCGCCCAACTGGAATGTGAGAGACCGTTTCCCCCCTCGCGCCGGTTCGCCCGCGATGTTTTCGCTGATGGGAGCGAGGGGGCCGCGGGGACGGGACGACAGCGCGGGTGCGGGGCCGGCCGCCTTTCCCCTTCTCGACGCGGGTCTCCGCACGGCCGTTCGCGCGCGATTCGGCCGTGGGCCCGGTCCGCCGAGGGCCTCGCCGGGACTTCCGGAAGGCATCCGCCGGCTCGCCCGCCCCTGGCGCCCGGCGGGTCCCGCGGCACCGCGTCCTTCGTCCTGCGCCGCATCTCCCGCATGTACGAAAGTTCCATTCCCGACGGGCGCCCGGGGACCGTAAGCTGTGGTTTTGCATGGCGCATTGCATAGGGCAGGAACATGGAGGTCACCGGACCGCCGTGGGAAAGCACGCCGGATCACGATCCAAGGGCGGCAGAACGAATTCCCGGACCACGGGAACGCACTGCCCGCAGCGCGGAAACGGAATCGGTCCCGGCACCGCCTTCCGGACACCTCGACTTCGGCGGCCAGGAGCGGGACTTCGCTTCAGCCGCGCATCGCCTCCTCGCCTTCCCCGCCGACCGGGCCCGGGCGCCGCGTGTTTCCCCGGCCGAGGCCGGGGCGGGCGCCTGTCCGGACGACAGTGTCGTCCAGCTGCTCGACAACGCGGCAACGGAGCCCCGTCCCGCCGCCCCACTCACGGAGGTACCGCAGAATGACTGGCATCACCGTCAATCCTGCCGCCGGGCGCATCGGTGCGGAGATCGAAGGCGTGGACATCTCCCGTCCGCTCGACGCCGAGCAGATCCGCACCATCCAGCAGGCGCTTGACGAGTGGAAGGTCGTGATCTTCCGGAACCAGCGGCTCGACCACGCGACGCAGACCGCGTTCGGCCGGCAGTTCGGCGAGCTGACCTACGGTCACCCGCACCACGAGCCGCCGAAGGACGCGCCGGAGATCTACACGATCCAGCACCGCCGCTTCGAGAAGCAGCTCGGCGGCGATGCCACCCGGAAGCAGCGCTCCTACGCGTACGCGGGCAACAACGGCTGGCACTCGGACCTCACCCCGTTCATCAACCCGCCGGCCGGCGCCATCCTCCGCGCCGAAGTGCTGCCCAACTACGGTGGCGACACCCAGTACACCAACCTGGTGGCCGCCTACGAGGGCCTGTCGGAGCCGTTCAAGAAGTTCGTGGACACGTTGCGCGCCGAGCACCGGTACGGCGCGAACTGGTCCGGCATGCCGCAGCCCAGCGTGGCCGGATTCCAGAAGCGTGTCGACGAGAACTCCCTCGTCGCCCACCACCCGATCGTCCGGGTGCACCCGCACACCGGCGAGAAGGCGCTGTTCGTGAACCCGATCTACACCGACCACATCGTCGGCATGTCGCCCATCGAGAGCCGTCTCATTCTCGGCTACCTCTTCGACGAGATCGCGCGGCCGGAGTACACGGTCCGGTTCCGCTGGGCCCCTGGAAGCGTCATCTTCTGGGACAACCGGGCGACCTGCCACATTCCCCCGCGCGACCTCGACCACCTCGACGTGGAGCGGGTGCTGCACCGGGTGACGCTGGTCGGAGAGGTGCCGGTCGGCCCGGACGGCCGTGAGTCGGAGGCGATCGAGGGGCCCCGCCTCGGGTCGGAGCCGGTGTTCACCTCGACGTTCTTCGACCGTCGGGACCGGGCCGCCAAGGAAACGGTGTCCTGAACCGGGAACCGGAGACCGCCGGACCGGACGGCCGTCGGACGTCCCGGTCGTACGGCGCTGCCCCTGCCGGAGGTCCGGCGGGGGCAGCGCCGTACGGCGGTACGGGAGGACGGGAGCGTGGGTTTCACCCGTCCCCGATGAGCGACAACGCGAGGAGCCGCGGGCCGTCACCGGGCCCGCGGCTCCTCGCGTACCGTTACGTCAGCTGTTCGCCCAGAGGCCGGTCAGCACGTCCTCGATCCTCGCGATCAGCCGGGGCGCCTGCTCGGTGAGGTAGAAGTGGCCCCCGGGGAACACCTCCATGGTGAACGGGCCGCTCGTGTGCTCGCTCCACACGCGGACATCCTCCAGCGGCGCCTTGGGATCGTCGTCGCCCACGAAGGCCGTCACCGGACAACTCACCCGGTGCACCCGCTGGGGCCGGTACGTCTCGGCCGCCCGGTAGTCGCTGCGGATCGCCGGCAGCACCATGCGCAGCAGGTCGTCGTCGGCGAGGAACCGGTCGTCCGTTCCGGACAGTTGCCTGACGTCACGGAGGAGGGCCTCGTCGCCTCGCCGGTGCACGTCGTCCTGCGGCCGGAACCGGGAGGGCGCCCGTCGGCCCGAGGCGAACAGCATCACCGGGACGATCCCGGCCCGCTGTTCCAGCAGTCCGGCCAGCTCGAAGGCCAAGGACGCGCCCATGCTGTGTCCGAACAGGGCCAGCGGACGGCCGTCCTGCTCCGCCACGACCAGGGGGAGCAGCCGGTCGGCGAGTTCGGGGATGTTGTCGATGCAGGGTTCCTGCCGTCGGTCCTGCCGGCCCGGATACTGTGCGGCGAGCACTTCGACCCTCGGGGCGAGGGCTCGGGAGACGGGGAAGTAGAAGGTCGCCGAGCCTCCCGCGTGCGGCAGGCACAGCAATCGTGTCCGTGCCTGCTCGGCGGGGTGGTATCGGCGGATCCACAGATCCCTGTCCGTGCCGTGCGTGGTCATAGGGGCACTCCGGATCGGTCGGCTGAGGCCGGCTGCTAGACGTCCCAGGTGACGGGCAGCTTCCGCAGCCCTTTGAGGAGCATCCCGCTGGTGTAGGTGAGTTCGTCGACCGGTACGTCCAGACGGAGGCCGGGGAACTCGCGGAGCAACGTGGTGTAGGCCACCTCCAGCTCCAGCCGCGCGAGCTGGGCGCCCAGGCAGCGGTGGGGGCCGTGCCCGAACGCCACGTGGCCGTCGGCGTTGTCCCGGCCGAGGTCGAACCGGTCGGGCTCCGGGAAGGCGCGTGGATCGAGGTTGGCCGCGGTCGGGCTGGCGAGGACCACGCTGTGGGCGGGGATGGTGAAGCCGCCCAGCTCGACGTCGGCCGTCGTCACCAGGTGGAGTCCCTCGTGCGGGTCGGTGCTCGGGCTCAGCACCACGTACCGCAGCACCTCGTCGATGACGGAGGGGATCAGCGAGGGGTCGGCCCGCACCGCCGCGAATTGGTCCGGGTGGTCCAGCAGGGCCACCAGGCCCTTGCCGAGCATGTTGGCCGTCGTCTCGTGCCCGGCGACCAGCACTCCGAAGACGATCTGGACCACTTCCTCCTCGTTGAGCCGGCCCTCGACGTCGCGCGCCGTGACCAGGTCCCGCAACAGACTGCCCTCGGGGCAGCGGTGCGCGTCGGCGGCCAGATCCCCGATGTACGCGACCAGCGCCCGGCGGGCCCGCATGGCCTGTTCCGGCGGATAGGCGTTGGTCGAGGTGATCTGCTCCGACCACGGGCGGAAGAGGTGCCGGTCCTCGTAGGGCACGCCCAGGATCTCGCAGATCACCGCGACCGGCAGCGGAAAGCACAGGGCGGCGCCGAGGTCCGCGGGAGGCCCAAAGTCGCGCACCCCGGCGAGCAGTTCCAGGGTGATCTGCTCGATCCGCGGACGCATCGCGCGGATGCGCCGGACGCTGAACGCCGAGGCGACGGACTGGCGCAACCGCGTGTGCTCGGGCGGGTCGAGGTCGTGCATGCCGGGCCGGGAGAAGACCGCCGCGCGCCCGGTCACCGAGCCGCGGCGGTGCGCCTCGGCGCGGCTGAACCGGGGGTCGGACAGCACCGTCCGCACCTCCGCCATGCCGCTGATCAACCAGGCCTTCTCACCGTCCGTGGTGGTGACTTCCCGCACGGGCGCCTCTCGCCAGAAGTCGCGGACCGCCATCGGCGCGGCGTATTCCTGCTCGTTCTCCGAGTCCGGTGCTGCCTGGACGAATTCCGTCACCGCTCGCTCCTGGTCCACTTGGCTGGTCCACGACCACGGCCGCTGCCGACCGTCGACAATCCTCTTCGGATTAGATCGTGCCCGCGGCGCACGCAGCACACCAGTGGACGAAGGTGCAATGTACATAACGGAATTCGATTTGATATGAGTGAATGGAAAGCATTTCCCATATTCGAGAGAGATACGGAGAGTCGATGGACCGGAGGGAACGGGTCAAGCTGTACGACCGGATGGCCGAAGCCTACGATCGATCGCGGCCGAGCTATCCCGATGACGTCATTCACGAGGTCCTGGGCGATGCGGCGGCCGGTCTGTCGGTGCTCGACGTGGGTTCCGGAACCGGAATCGCCTCGCGCCAGATGGCGAAACGCGGCGCCCGGGTCCTGGGCCTGGACATGAGCGCCGGGATGAGCGCCGTCGCGGAGCGCCACGGCATCCCCACCGAAGTCGTTCCGTTCGAGACCTGGGACCCGGCCGGCCAGAAGTTCGACCGGGTCACCTGCGCACAGGCCTGGCACTGGATGGATCCGTTCGACAGCGCGGCGAAGGCGGCGTCCGTGCTCCGCCCGGGCGGCCGCCTCTGCCTGTTCTGGAGCGCGGGCTTCCATCCGGACGAACTCGCGGACGCCCTGGCGGACGCCTACCGGCGCGTTCTGCCGCCCGGTTCCGCCAAGCTGACCCTCGGTTACGCCGTGAGCCGGTCCAGCGATCTTCCGCTGGATTTCAGCGTGGTGACCGGCTCGCCCCGCGCCTTCCGGCACATGACGGAGCATCCGGCCCAGTCCTTTGCGTGGAGTGCGACCTACACCCGGGACCAATGGCTCGACGAGCTGTACACGCACACCGACCACGCGGCGTTGCCGCCCGGTGTGCGGCAGAACCTGTTCGAGGAGATCGGCAGCACCATCGACCGCTTCGGCGGCGCGTTCCGCATGACGTTCTTCACCTATCTGTTCTCCGCCACGGCGCCGCGGTAGCCACAGGGCGGCCGGGCCGCCGCGACGCCCGCCGGGGCCCGCGGCTCGGCCGCGGGCCTCGGCGGGGTCGGTCGTGGCTAGGCGGCCTTCGCCTGCACGTCCACCAGTTCCTCCGCCGGGACCGGCTGCAGACGCTCGCTGGGGATGGCGAGCGCCAGCACGGCGGAGAAGACGGTGACGCCGGCGCCGGCGAGCAGCGCCGTGTGATATCCGGAGACGAGCACGGACTGCACGCTCCCGGTGGCGCCCTGGCTGACCGTCGCGGCGATGCTCGTGAACACCGCGACGCCGATCGCGCTGCCGATCTGACGCGTCGTCGTGGCCACTCCCGAGTAGAGGCCGGCGCTGTCCTTGGGGGCGCCGGCGGTGGCCGTGATCGTCAGACACGGCAGGGTCAGTCCCATGCCCGCGCACAGCAGTTCCATCGGCCAGAAGATGGCGCCCCAGTAGTCGCCGTGGACCGGCATGCGGGCGATCCACACGACACCGGCGGCGTACACCAGCAGTCCGACGATCAGGATCGGTCGTGCGCCGATCCGCTTGACGAACCGCGCGGTCACGATGGCGACGACGAACGTGGTGAGTCCGCCGGGGAGTTCGGCCAGCCCCGCCTTCTGCGGGTCGTAGCCCAGTACGTTCTGGATGTAGAGGACGACGAGGATGACCTGGGAGGCCATCGCCGTGGTGGCCACGAACGAGACCAGGTTCGCCATGGAGATCGTGCGCGAGCGGAAGATGCCCAGCGGCACCATCGGGCGCTTCGTCCGCGACTCGATCAGCAGGAAGGCGGCCAGGAACAGGATCGAGACGGCGAAGGAGAGGAGGGTGTGGGCGGACAGCCAGGCGTGGTTCTTGAGGCCGATGGTGGCGTACACGGCGGCGGTCACCGCGCTCACCACGCAGATCGCTCCCGGCAGGTCCAGTGACGCGATCCCGGTCCGCGCGGTCGGCACCCGGCGGGTCAGCGTTCTGGTGCCGAAGAACAGCAGCACACAGCCGATCGGCAGGCAGAAGAACAGGGTCGAACGCCAGCCCCAGTGATGGGTGAGGACACCGCCGAGCACCGCGCCGTTGACGCCGCCGATGATGCTGGCCGCACCCCAGATCGAGATCGCGCGATTGCGCCGGTGCTTGTCCGGGTAGGCCGCGATGATCAGTCCGAGCGAGGACGGGAGCAGGATGGCACTGCTGACCCCGTGCGCCGCTCGCGCGGCCACCAGTTCCCCGCCGTTCTGGGCGAACCCGCCCAGAACGCTGCCGAAGGTGAACAGCCAGAGGCCCGCCAGGAAGACCTCCCGCCGGCCGAACAGGTCGCTGAGACGGCCGCTCAGCAGCAGCAGCCCGGCGAGCCCCAGGCTGTAGGAGTTCACGACCCACTGGAGTCCGGTGACGTCCAGGTGGAGACTGCGCATCATCGTCGGCAGCGCGATGCTCACGACCGCGTTGTCGAATTGCACCATGAAGTACGCGACACAGGATATCGCGGCGACATACCACAGCGGGCCCTTGACCACGCTTCCATCGGACTGTGGTCTGTCGTCCGTTCTCTCCAGATTCGACGTCACACCGACCCCTTTCCAACACTGTCAATTCTTGGCCATCATTCGACCGTCAGCGGAATTTCTCTGCCCGCACGGCCATTCCTACGTATTGGCGGGGTGGATACTGATCGCACGCTCCGGGCAATTGGCGGCGCACCGTCGCGCGGCCGGCTCCAGCTCTTCGGGCACCGGCCCGCTCGACCGCAGCGTCCCGTAGCCGAGATCGCCGCAGTCGAACAGCTCCGGAGCCAGATCCATACAGCGCAGGTGTCCCTGACACTTGTCGGCGTCCAGTTCAATGCGCACTCAGCACCCCCACGTCAATCGAATGCGCACGCGTACGAGACGATCACGTCAGGCTCTCCCGACGCTCTCGGTCGATGTTTGAAGTTTGTTCTACTCGGCATTACGCACGGGCGTCAATAGAACCTTGGTACGACACGGTTCCCCCGGCAGCCACCGCCCGTGTACCAAGGTCCACTTCACACAAGAGGGCCGATTTTATAGAAAAAATAGGTACGGGGAGTAGTGCGGAAAGTCAACCTCCGCGTTCGGCTCAGGCCGATCCGCGGGCAGCCTGAAAAGCCGATTTCCCCGGCCTCGGCCATGCCGTTCAAATCACCGTTCACGCGGGGCTCGCCCGCACGCCCGCTGACCGGTTCACGCGCTCGGCCAGCTGCGCGCGGTGCCCTATGAAGGAGGATGTGGATGTCGCTGCGCCTCGAAGGTGACATCGCGGTGGTCGGCGTTTCCTGCCGCTTCCCCGGTGCGGACGGACCTGACGCGCTGTGGTCGCTCCTGGCTGCCGGGACCGCCGTCGAGGCGCCGCTGCCCGAGGGACGCTGGGAGCCCGACGCGCTGGCGGGTCTGCCGGCGGCGGAGGCCCGCGTCGTCCGGCGCGGAGCGTTCCTGGAGGACGTCGCCGGCTTCGACGCGGCGTTCTTCGGGGTGCCGGCCCGGGAAGCGGCGATGATGGACCCCCAGCAGCGGCTGATGCTGGAGCTGAGCTGGGAGGCGCTCGAGGACGCCGGGATCACCGGCCGGCCGGTGGCGGGCAGCCGTACCGGCGTGTTCCTCGGCGTCGCCACGGACGACTACGGCACGCTCGTCCGCGGCAAGGGCGCCGAGGCGATCACCGCGCACACGCTCACCGGATCCCAGCGCTCCATCGTGGCCAACCGCGTCTCCTACTTCCTGAAGGCGAAGGGGCCCAGCCTCGTCGTCGACGCCGGGCAGTCCTCGTCGCTGGTCGCGGTCCACCTCGCCGCGGAAAGCCTGCGCCGCGGCGAGTCCGATGTCGCCATCGCCGGCGGCGTGGCCCTTCGGCTGACCCCGCACCACGCCATCGCGGCCAACCGTCTGGGAGCCTTGTCGCCCGACGGGCGGTGCCACGTCTTCGACGCGCGCGCCAACGGATTCGCCCAGGGCGAGGGCGGCGGCGCCGTCGTGCTGAAGCCGCTGGAGAGCGCACTGGCCGACGGCGACACCGTCTACTGCGTGATCCGCGGCAGCGCCGTCACCCATGACGGCGGCGGCGACCAGTTGGTGTCGCCGACCGCCGACGGCCAGGCGGAGGCCATCCGAGCGGCGTACCGCCGGGCCCGCGTGGACCCCGCGACGGTCGTGCACGTCGAACTGCACGGGACGGGCACGCCGACCGGCGATCCCGTGGAGGCGGCCGCCCTCGGCTCCGTGATCGGCACGGCACGGGCGGCGGACGATCCGCTGCGCGTCGGCTCCGTCAAAGCCAACATCGGGCACCTGGAAGCGGCGGCGGGCATCGCCGGCTTCATCAAGACCGCCCTGTGCGCGCGCACCGGCACCCTCGTCCCGACCCCGGGATTCCGCACGCCGAACCCGCGGATCGCCCTGGCGGAGCTGAACCTGCGCGTACAGACCTCCATCGAGGCGGCGCCCGCCGAAGCGGTCTACGGCGTCAGCTCGTTCGGTCTGGGGGGAACCAACTGCCACATCGCGGTGACGGCGCCGCCCCGGCCGCTCCAGGACGAGCGGCCCTCGGGCCCGGGGCCGTCTCCGGTGCCCGTGGTGCTGTCCGCGGCGGACGCCGGCGCGCTGCGGGCGCAGGCGGCCCGGCTCGCCTCCGCTCTCGACGGCGCCCCGGACCTCGTCGACATGGCGTGGTCGCTCGCCACCACGCGTGCGGAGTTCGCACACCGTGCCGTCGTCCTCGCAACGGACCGCGCCGACGTCGGCGCGGTCCGCGACGGGCTCGGCGCCGTGGCGTCCGGGCTGCCGTCGGGGTCGGTGGTGACCGGGCGGGCCTCCGGCTCGGCCGGTCCGGTGCTCGTCTTCCCCGGCCAGGGGTCGCAGTGGGTCGGCATGGCCGCCGAACTCCTCGGCTCCTCCCCCGTGTTCGCCGAGTCGATCGCACGCTGCGCCGACGCGCTGGCGCCGTTCGTGGACTGGTCCCTCGACGAGGTGCTGCGCGGCGGGCGGCCGGCCGACCTGGAGCGGGTGGACGTGGTCCAACCCGTGCTGTGGGCGATGATGGTCGCGCTGTCGGACGTATGGGCCGCGCTCGGCGTCCGCCCGGCAGCGGTCGTCGGCCACTCCCAGGGCGAGATCGCCGCCGCGACCGTGGCAGGCATCCTGTCGCGGGCCGACGGAGCGCGGGTGGTGGCGCTGCGCAGCCGGATCATCGCGCGTCATCTCGCCGGAAAGGGCGGCATGGCATCGGTCGCGCTGTCGGCCGACGAGCTGCGCGACATCCTGACCCCGTACCCCGAGGTCGGTCTGGCGGCGCTCAACGGACCGCGCTCCACCGTGATCAGCGGTCCCTCCGAACCGCTGGAGCGGGTGCTCGCCCTGCTGGAGGCCGACGAGGTGCGGGTACGGCGGGTGCCGGTCGACTACGCCTCGCACTCGGCCTACGTCGACGCCATCACCGACGAACTGACCGACGCCCTGGCCCCGATCACTCCGGGCCCGGGTGAGATCGCCTTCCACTCCACGGTGACCGGCGCCGAACTGGACGGCTCCGAACTCACCGCGGAGTACTGGTGCCGCAACCTGCGCCACACGGTGCGGTTCCACCCCACCGTCGAAGCGCTGCTGGACCGCCACGCCGTGTTCGTCGAACCGAGCCCGCATCCGGTGCTCACCCTGCACGTCCGGAGTTCCGCCGAACAGGCCGGGGCGGCGGTCACCGCGATCGGGACGCTGCGCCGCGGGGAAGGCTCGCTCACGCGGCTGACCGCCTCGGTCGCGGAGGCCTGGACCGCGGGACTGCCCGTCGACTGGACCACGCTGTTCGACGGCTCCGGCGCCCGCCGGGTGCCCGTGCCGACCTATCCGTTCCAGCGCGTGCGGCACTGGCTCGACACCGTGGACACCGAGGCGCCCGACGAGGAGTCGGCGCTCGCTTCGCGGTTGCGGCGGGAGAGCGACGGAGATCTGCACGCGATCCTGCTGGATCTGGTGCGCAGGCACACGGCGGTGGTGCTGGGCCTGGACGCCCCGGAAGCCGTCGAGGACTCGACGCCGTTCCGTCGACAACAACTGACTTCGGTCGGCGGCGCGGAGGTGTGCGTCGGCCTGGCCAGGGCCACCGGTCTGGCCCTCCCCGCGACGGCGGTGTTCGATCACCCGACGCCGCTCGCGTTGGCCGAGCACCTCGCGCGGCGCCTGCGCGGCACGACGGTGGCCGAGCCGGTGCGGGCCCGCCGCCCGGCGGCGCACGACGACGATCCGGTCGTGGTCGTGGGTCTCGCCTGCCGTCTCCCCGGTGGGGTCTCGACACCTGAGCAGTTGTGGCAGCTGCTTCTCGACGACCGCGACGTGATCGGGGCGTTCCCCGCCGACCGCGGCTGGGACCGGGACCTGACGTCCCTCTCGGCGACGAACCGTGGTGGGTTCCTCTACGACGTGGCCGAGTTCGACGCCGCGTTCTTCGGGATCTCTCCGCGTGAGGCGCTGGCGATGGACCCGCAGCAGCGGCTGCTGCTGGAGACCTCGTGGGAGGCGCTCGAACGGTCCGGGATCGACCCCCGGGGTCTGCGCGGCAGTTCCACCGGGGTGTTCGTCGGCGCGATGGCCCAGGACTACGGCCCCAGGCTGCACGAACCCTCGGACGGGACCGACGGCTACCGGCTGACCGGAGCGACGACGAGTGTCGCGTCGGGCCGGGTGGCCTACGCCCTGGGGCTGGAGGGCCCCGCGGTCACCGTCGACACCGCCTGCTCGTCGTCACTGGTCGCGGTGCACCTGGCCGCCGAAGCGGTGCGGCGCGGCGAGTGCGGCGTCGCGCTGGCCGGCGGTGTCACCGTCATGTCCACACCCGGCATCTTCGTGGAGTTCAGCCGGCAGGGCGGGCTGTCCCCCGACGGCCGGTGCAAGGCCTTCTCCGCCGCCGCCGACGGGACCGGCTGGGGCGAAGGAGCGGGACTCCTCGTCCTGGAACGCCTCTCCGACGCCCGGCGCCACGGCCACCCGGTGCTGGCGGTACTGCGCGGTTCGGCCGTCAACCAGGACGGCGCCTCCAACGGCCTCACCGCGCCCAACGGCCCCTCCCAGCAACGCGTCATCCGCCAGGCGCTGGACAGCGCCGGGCTGCGCCCCGACGAGGTGGACGCCGTCGAGGCCCACGGCACCGGGACGCGCCTCGGCGACCCCATCGAGGCGCAGGCGCTGCTGGCCGCCTACGGCCAGGACCGCGAACAGCCGCTGTGGCTGGGCTCGTTGAAGTCCAACATCGGTCACACCCAGGCCGCCGCGGGTGTGGCGGGTGTGATCAAGATGATCCTCGCCATGCGGCACGGGGTCCTTCCCCGCACCCTCCACATCGACGAACCCACCCCGCACGTCGACTGGTCGGCGGGCGCCGTCTCCCTGCTCACCGAGCAACAGCCCTGGCCCGACCACGACCGGCCCCGCCGCGCCGCCGTCTCCTCCTTCGGCATCAGCGGCACCAACGCCCATGTCATCCTCGAACAACCCCCCGCGGACGTCCGCGACCGGGTGGCGGGGGCACGCTCCCTCGACGCGCCGTGGCTGCTGTCGGCATCGGACGAGGCCGCGCTGCGGGAGCAGGCACGGCGCCTGCGGGAACAACTGGCCGCGCAGCCGGACACGGACCCCGCCGACGTCGGCCACACCCTCGCGGTGGGCCGGGACCGCTTCGCGCTGCGGGCCGGGGTCTTCGGCGACAGCGCCGAGGAGCGGGCCGAGGCGTTGTCGGCGCTCGCCGACGGCGCGGCGCATCCGGCCGTGACCCGCGGCGTCGCGTCCGCCGGGGGCAAGGTGGTCTTCGTGTTCCCCGGACAGGGCTCGCAATGGGCGGGCATGGGAGCCGGCCTCCTCGACACCTCACCGGTCTTCGCCCAATGGATCGACCGCTGCCAACAAGCCCTCACCCCCCACACCGACTGGTCCCTCACCGACATCCTCCGCGACCCCGACGCCCCCCTCCACCGCGTCGACATCGTCC
>NZ_BAABKC010000057.1:0-45308 GCF_039543625.1 Streptomyces similanensis
CCTGGCCGGACTCCACATCGCGGGCATCTTCCTCTGGTCCGCCCGGTGATCCAAACGAAACTGCCTAGCCCTCGGCGAGCTTCTCGCGATAGGAAGGCGCGTCCAGTAGTCCCGTGAAGGACTCTGGATCATCCAGCTTGATCTCGACCAGCCAGCCGTCGCCGTACGGCTCTGTGTTGATGGTCTCGGGAGCGGTACGGAGGGCGTAGTTCACTGCCACGACCTCACCTGACAGCGGGCCATAGATGTCCGTGGCCGCCTTCGTGGATTCCACCATGCTCAACGTGTCACCAGCCGTTACCTTCCTGCCGATTTCAGGAAGCTGTACGAAGACGATTTCTCCGAACTGGACTTGGGCGTAGTCCGTGATCCCGACCCTGACGGTGCCGTCACCGGTCCTGGCCGCCCACGTGTGCTGTTCCGTGTACCTCAATTCGTCGGGAACCATGGCCTCTCCTTCTGTTAGAACCCCTGCTGGCGTGTCCCGCTGTCGGGCCGCCTCCTCCGTACAACGAGTCACTTGACCCGAGAGGAACGGCCTGGGCCATCTCGACAACGGCCTCGGGGAACATCGGTACAGCGGTTTCTCGGTGAGAACGATCACGGTCAGGGTGTGAGGGTACTGACCCGGTTCTCCTGCTCACGGCGGGCCTTGCGCTGGGCCGGGACCGCTGGGACTCCCGTGGCGTCGTCGAGCGGCTGGCAGTGGGAGCTGGCGGTGTACGGCGGGGACGGCGGTGACGCGCAGGATGTAGCCCTGGCCGCGCCGTACGGTCGCCCCCCGGTACAGCGGTTGGCGCTGAGAACGATCTCGGTGGTTAGCACACGGGCGCGGCGGCTACGACCCGCTGCGGATGTGCGGATGCTCGGCGCGGGGGCCACCCAGCCACGCTCGGTGACGCAGGCCGCATTCGCCGAGTACGGGCGGAAAAGCTGTAGGCGGCGGCTGTGCCGTGCCATACGGGATGGGGAGAGGCCACTGCCCGTTTCGGGTGCGTCCCCGGAGCCACCGACGCCGCCAATCACCAGAGGTTCGGAGATGGGCGGGATGGGTCGGGGCATGGTTACCTCTGCCCGGGCAAGACCACCCCAGCCAGAGGTTCCCTGGGTCTGGTCCGGCTACTCGCCGTAGCGGCCGGCGCCATAGGGGGAATCTGCCTGCTGCTTTGGGGCGTGCGCCACTCGGAGAGTCTGGCCACCGAGCTGGATGCCGTTGATTTGGTGAATCGCCGTTTCTGCGTCCTGCCCAGAGTTGAGAGTCACGAACGCGTCCTTGCCGCTCCTCGTGATGTCGCAGCGCAGGACGGTGATGCCCTCTGCCGCGAAGACGGTCGTCAGTGCCTCTTCGGTCGTGTCCGAGGGGAGGTTGCTTACTCGCAGGACGGACATGGACTTGCCCCTTCTTGTAGTAGCGCTCCGTCGCAGCATCGCCCTGATTGGCGACAGATGGTGACACCTTCCTAGCGCGCCGCCCCGCCTGTGCCTCGTATGGCGCTACCCGCAGGAAGGGGCGACGACGCGGCGCGTGACACCGCGCGCGCCACGTCGTTGGGCCTCCCGGAGGGTCGCGACCAGCGCGGCCCCGACCGCGGGAAGGCAGGCAAGGGTCGTGTCCGATACGCGCGACGATGAGCCCGAGCTCGAGCTCGAGCTCGAGCTCGAGCTCGAGCTCGAGCTCGAGCTCGAGGGCGAGGGCGAGGGCGAGGGCGAGGAGAGCGAGCACGAGGACGTGCGGCCGGCCGCGGAACAGGGGCGCGGGCGCACGCGTTCGGCGCCCGAGACGCGGGAAGGTGCCCAGGACGTGCCGTCAAAGAAGCGCAGTCGGCCAGCGAAGCACGACGACTGACCGCACCCGCTTGGTGAGCCCACCTGTGCGGGTCTGCCTGCAGCGCTTGCTGCGTCAGAGGGCTGGCTGGGGTCGCAGGCCGCAGGTCGTGCAGGGCTTTGGTGTGCGGCAGCGGCACCGTCGGCGGCAGCGTTTTCTGCTTCTTCTGCGCCATGCGGGCAGGTGGGGCACGGGTATTGCGGAGGAAGCCGGGCACTGATGCGGGCGTACGGGGCCCCGGGATCGTCCGTCGGTGCGGGCGATCCCGGGGGCGGCTGCGTGTTCTTCAGATGACTTCGATTGCGGTGGAGGCAGAGGTGCGGCCGCCGACGGTGAACTCGACGGTGGTGGGGCCGGGAGGTGTGTCTGGGGAGGCGCTTACGCAGATCCACAGGACCGAGAGTGTCCCGTCGTTGAGGATGTCCAGGTCGACGTCGGTGAAGGTCAGCGTCTGGCCGTCCTGGGAGATGCTTCCCATGTAGGGGGTGGTGTTCCCGTCGGCGTTCATGACGGTCAGCTGGTGGTCGGGGTTGTCCGGTGTGCCGAATCGCAGGCCGGTGTCGGCCGGAAGAGTCGCGGTGACGGTGTGCAGGGGGATGTCCTGGGTTCCGTTGTTGCGTACTTCCACGCCCGGGTAGCGGGGGGATCCTCCGCGTTCCGCGGTCACCGGGTCGCCGCCCGGGGACACGGTGATGGCTGGGGCGACGACGACCGTTGTGGAGGGGGACGGCTTTCCGCCGACGGTGAAGGTCAGGCTGCTGGCACCCTGCGGGGCGTCGTGGCCGGCGCTGACAGCGACCCACATCACCGACGTGCCGGGCAGCTGAAGGTCCACGTCCGCGAAGACGAGCGCCGAGCCGTCCCCGGAGAGCTGCCCCGCATACGGAGTCTGGTCTGCGTCGGCGTTCTGCACGGTCAGCTGGTAGTCGGCGAGCGTCTGGGAACCGAAGAGCAAGCCGCGCTCGGGCGGGAGAGCCACGGTCACCGACACCGGTTCCAACGCGGTGGAGGATTCCACGTGCACTCCCGGATATCCGGCCGGTCCGCCCTGCACCAGCTCCACGTCCGGCGGTCCGCCGGCCGTGAGTGTGAACCCCGTCCACTGCAGCACCACTTGACCGTGCTGGGCTGCGTCGCCGACAGGCGACTGGTACAGGGGGTCGTCCTTGCCGCCTGCCCGGGAGCCGTTGCCGGCCAGGGTGGACCCGTCGGTGACACCCGGGCCGGCCACGAAACTGCTGCCGCCCCCACCACCGGCGTACCAGGCGGCTTTCGTGGTGCCGCAGTCGGCTCCTCCGCCGCCCCCCGCATAGCCGGCGCCTCCGCCTGTCATGCCGCCGTAGCATGCGCCCCCGCCGCCCCCCATGCCCGGGATCGGCACCTGACCGCCATGGTGTCCGATCAGCCCGATGGCGGGGCCGCCTTTCTGGCCGGTGCTGCCGCCACCCCCGCCGTGGTAGCCCGTAATCGACGAACCGGCACCACCGGTCGAACCCGATGCCCCACGCGCCGCCGTCCCCGCCAACCCGCCGACCGATCTGGTCTGCCCGTTGGACCCGCTCGTGCCGCCGCCGTGACCACCCGCCGGAGTTCTGGGGCTTCCGCTCCCGCCGCCTCCTCCGGCGATCAGAAGGGGCTGCCCCAGCCGCTGGCTGTAGAGGCCGCTCATTCCGCCTCCGCCGTCCGGGGATCCTCCCAGGTCGACAACGACCCGCAGGGTCTCTCCGGGCTCGACGGCGATGTCCCCGGTGGCGAAGCCGCCCCCGCCCCCGCGGCCGGCTCCGGCGCCCCCGCCACCCCAGCAGCGGGCGTTGATCCGGGTGACGCCGGGGGGAACGGTGAAGTTCACGACGCCGCCGGTGTAGTCGAAGCGCCGGATGTGGCTGTAGGGGGCGAGGGGTGCGCTCGTGGAGTGGGCAATGGCCGCGCGGGGCTCGACCCCGGCGGGCTCAATGAGGAGATCGACTTTGGTGGTGGGAAGAAGGGCTTCCTGGGCCATGACGGACCGTCCTTTCCGTTGCTGATCGTCAGGGTCTTCGTGGCTCGCGAATGTCCTGTGGCGGCGTGAGAGGCACAGGCACGGTTTGACGCCCAGGCCGCGATGCCGGGGGATCTGCCGTATCGCCGGCGTTTCCGTGGCGTCACACCAAAGGTCGAGGTCGCGGGCTGCACCCCGTTCGATGGAGCGGGGCCCGGCCTGGTGGGAGGCCCGGACCAGTCGTCCGGGTTGCGCTGAGACACCAGGGCATGGACCCATGCGTCGAGGTCGTCCTGGCGGGCGAAGACCCCGGCTTCCCCCAGGGACTCGACAAGCCCGGGAATGGGATGGGCCGACAACCGGGATGCCCGAGGCAAACGTCTCCACCGCCATCGGCCTCCACGGCACCACACGCTCACACAACGTCAGCGGGCACGTCCTCGGGGTAGACATCGGCAGAGCTCCTCTCTTCGTCCCCATCTGACCTTCTGTCATCTCTGACCGCATCTCGGGAGAGCCTCATCTGCTCAGTACTGATTGGAACCCCTGGTCGTAGGGCTTGAGGGCCGTGATGCTGGCTGTATGGGCTCGGGCGGGTGGTGCGGCGGTATTGCCCGGAGTGCGGGGTGCCGTTGCCGACGACGAAGTCGGCGGCAACGGTGTTCTGTTCGGGTAGGTGCAGGTCAAGTCGTTGGCGAGCCTTGCAGTACGCCCGCTGGCGGGTGACCGAGATGCAGCGGGGCCAAAGAGCGCTCTGTCCGGTGTGCGGGCGTGGGCGGACGGTCGGGGTCGAGCTGCGCCGTTCGGCGGTGTTGTGCTCGTCGCGGTGTCGGACGCGGGCGTGGCGGGCGAAGGTGTCACTGGATTCCGTCATGGTGACGCCATGACGAACGCCGCAGGTGGACTGTATGTCACAGGGCTTTCTCAGAGGGGTGCGGACGGCTTTCGATGCGCTGCGCACGCTCCTCGTTCGCGCCTGTCATGCGCAGGTCGCCTGGTGTGAGCACCTCGGTAGGCCGGCTGGGCATCGGTAGGAGTTGCCGCGGCGGGGGCGGTGCAGGTCTTCGACGACGCTCTCGCGGGCCTGAACTGATGATCGTAAAACTTGGCTCTTTCGGATGTCTCGCGGCAAGCCCGTACTGGTGGGCGGGGGTGCGGCAAGAGACTGGGATCATGTCGAAATTTCCTGAGGGCCCTTTCACCATCGTCAACCAGGACACCGGTCGCTGCCTGCGGGTACGTCTCGGGGAGTCGGTGGACCTGAGCGACTACAAGGAAGGAACCAAGTACTTGCTGAGCCGGACCGTGCCCCCGAGCGTGGAGCTGGGGGAAAACGACGGCAGCGAGGCGACCGCCTGGTACTACCGGTACCACGAAGACGCACTGGAGCGTCGGCCGTTCAACCAGATCGCCAGTACCGCGGTCGACAAGCACCAGAACATCGGCGAGTACAGCGTGTGGATGTACAGCGACTCGCTCGCCGTGGAGCGGGAGAAGGAGTCCCTGCGCGAGGGGTATGCCAGCAGGCTCAACGACGCGACCGGTGGCACCGCCGAGCGGCTCGACGCGCTGATCCCCGAGGCATGGAAGACCCGGGCCGCGCAGGACTACGAAGAAGAGCTGAGGTACTGGAAGCTGGAGGGCGCGCAGTTCGAGGGGACGATCGAGCAGCTCAACGGCCGGCAGGCGAAGCTGCTGGAGCAGATGCGATCCCAGGCCGGGAAGGTGATGGAGGGGGTCAGGGACAAGGCGGAGGACCTGACGAAAGCGAACAGGGACGCCGACAGCTGGAAAGTCTCGGTCGGCGGGGGACCATTCAGGGCGCTGACCAAGGACGAGCTGGTGAGCTCTGTGGAGCGCAGACTGCTGAGAGGTGTGTGGGCCGTGCAGCGGTTGGAGGAGAAGATGGAAGACGCCGAGCCGCAGCAGCAGGCCGCCATGCTGGAGAGGCAGCTCAGGTCGCTTCAGTTTTCCGGTGGGGACCAGGTATTGAGGTGGCTCAAGGGCATCGACGCGGTGGGAGACTTCGAAGAACCGCTGAAAGCCATGGAAGACGACGAAAAAGACCTGGTCAAGGCACTCAAGGCGGAAACGCCGGTGCGGGCGTGGCAGCGATGGGCCCCGCTCAAGGGCGTGGCGAGGTGGAACGACCGGTGCGCGTCCCTGGCGTTCGACGACACCAGCAGGCTCGGCGGTACCGACAGGAGCCACGCCGAGGAGATGCGCGCCTACCTCGCCCTGGCTGCCACGGAGGGCATCACCAAGCCGGTCAGCCGCGTCGGTGCGCGCACGCGGATGTACGGCTGCGGCGCCCTCCGCCACCGGGGCAGCACCTACCGCTGGGACTACGACGGCACCTACATCACTGCCTCGGACAGCAAGACCGTGCCGTCGGAACAGACCTACTGGACCGACGACGACGGCCGGCTGGTCGGAAAGGAAAAAGGCGGTTCCGGCCAGAAGTGGACCATCGCCCCCTACAAGGCGCCGACCAAGGCCCCCAATACGGGCGGCATCAGCCTCCCCGGCATCTACCTCACCGGCATGTTTGGCCCGGTCATCAGCACCCTCAACCGCGTGTGACCCTGTCCGCATGCCGAGGTCTGTGTGAAACGACAGCGGCGCCATGAGAAAGCCCGCCGCAACGTCCGCGACTACGAACGCCTCCCGCAGTACTCAGAAGCCCACCTGACCTGGGCACTCATCACCCTGATGACCCGCCGGCTTACGTGCAAAGGCCCTCACGCCAGCTGGTCAAGGAGGGCCTGACCGGCCACCCTCACCCCACCTCGGGCCCTCGGCAGTCCTCACCCTGAGCTTCATCCCGGCGTGGTGGAGCCGCCGAAGGCGGCTCCACCACGCAAAAGCATGCCCCGCACACCCACGGACCACCAACGAGCCGGGATCTCAGACGGACACTCAGCGAGCGTTCGATGAGCATACGAGGGCTCCGAGCGGCGCCTGCCTGAGGTGACCGGCCTCAACGCACGGTCGAGTACTTCGCCTGCGAGCACCTCCTTCAGCACCCCGTCCATCTGCCTGAACTGCGAGGATGCGAGCACGGCAACATCCTGGACGAGGTGCGACCGTCCACACCACAGAAGTTGTGCCAGAACCCGTTCTCATGTACAGAGCCAGACGGGCAGGCGTGCAAGAGCCTGTGCGGCGCGGTCCGACCACACCTGGCTGGCGGGTTGGCCGACCCCGTCCGGTCCCGGAGTCGTGCGCCGGAGCGTGTCCGTTCACGAGTGCGCCGGTGAACGCGCCGGTACCACCTGCCGTCCCGGTGAGTTCCGGTGCGTACGGGTGTGCGCATCACCTGCTCACGGCAGATCTCCGGCAGGCCGCTGGTGTGGGTGCGGCGCAGGAAAGAGCTGCCGAGAAGGGCGGGATCGCCGCGACCCGGATCGCGGTGCTGCCGTGTGCCTCGTGCCGTCGTTTCGATCTTCAACGAGGGGACCGTGTGACTGACGGCAGGAAATCCGGTGGGCAGGCCCTGGCACCGGCGGGCCGACGTGCCGCGATGCTCTACAGCAGGGACGCCGGGCGCCTGCCCGCCCCCTGGCCGTCCTCAGGCACGGGACCGCCACCCTGGCCGGCCACATCCTCGCTCACCACGGCCGCCGCCCCGCAGCCGCAGCCCCAGCCGCGGGAACCGGCCCGGTCGGGTGCGCCGCTGCTGCGCCTGGTCGCGGCCTCCCGCTCCCTGCTGGGGGACTTCCTGCCACTGGGCCGGCCGACAGCGCCAAGCCCCTGTCGGCCAGCTGCGGGAGCAGCGGCTTCCCGGCGCCTGCTGATCGTGGCGCGGGTGTACGGGTATCCGCCGGACCACAACGCGGGCTCGGAGTGGATGCTCCACTCCATGCTGCGCCCGCTGGCCGAACGAGGCCACCGGGTGGAGGTGTGGCTGTCCCACCCCGGCAAGACCCACGAGAGCTACGACATCGACGGCGTGCGGGTCGTCCCCTTCCAGCAGGGCCTGGAGTTCGCCACCCACGCCCGCACAGCGGATGTGCTGGTCTCCCACTACGAGAACGTCCCCCTGGTCGCCGGCCTGGGCCGCGACGGCCGCATCCCCATCGTGGTGATCTGCCACGACAACTTCGAGGGAAGCTTCCACAACGCGGCCGGCGCCGACCTCGTCGTCTACAACAGCCAGTGGATCCGCCGCGACGGGGAGATCTACTACGCCCGCTACCCCAAGGAGTTCCTGCCCCGCCGCAGCATCGTGGTGCGCCCGCCGGTGCTCGCCGAGGAGTACCGCACCCGGCCCGGCGACTGCGTGACGCTGGTCAACCTGAACGCGGACAAGGGCGGGGAGCTGTTCTGGCAGATCGCCGCCTGGAGCCCCGACTGGCACTTCCGCGGGGTGCGCGGCGCCTACGGCCAGCAGGTCATGCCGCCGCCACGGCTGCCGAACTGCGAGGTGGTCGACTCGGTGCCCGGGCACCGGATGCGCGAGCACGTCTACGCCCGCTCACGGGTGGTGCTGATGCCGAGCCTGTACGAGTCGTGGGGACGGGTGGCGGTGGAGGCCTTCGCCTCCGGGATCCCGGTGATCGCCCACCCCACCCCCGGCCTCGTGGAAGCCCTCGGCTCGGCCGGCATCTTCGCCTACCGCGACGACCCGACCGCCTGGATCGACGCCCTGAACTCCCTGCGCGACCCGGACACCTGGAAACGCGCCTCCCGCCGCGCCCTGGCCCGCTCCGCCGAGCTGAGCGCCGCCGGCGACCTGGGACTGTGGTGCGACGCCGTCGAAGAACTGGGCGAGCTCCCAGCCGGGAACGGTGCGGACAGGCGCCCCGCCACCCCGCCCACCACCGCCGTCACCGGCACGGGCGGAACGGCCCCTGCCAGTGACGGTGCGCCCCGTGGTGGTACGCCCGCCCCCGGCCGACCTGGGCCTCCCGCCATGAAGTGGATGAGGCGGGCGTTCGATGCCCGCCGCGGACTGCTACGCGCCGGACAGACGAGCACGCCGCCGCTGACCGCCGACCAGGCCTCGGGCACGGTGTGCCCGGTGGACAAAGGGGCCCCGTAGGGCGATAGCGCACCATCAACCTCAACTACAGCGTGGGCCAAGTAATGGTAAGTCGCGTCGACTTGGCACCCGTTCGGACAGGATCGGCGCGGCGTGAACGAGGCGGTCCGGTCACCGCGTGGGTGACCGGACCGCGCACGCCCATGCCGTCTCCTGACCTCAGGGGCGGCAGATCGGTGCGAGGCGCGGTGGTGTGACTTACCGTTCGCGCGGGTGACAACGCCTCCGGTTCCCGGGCGTGTTGCCAGGGCGGCCCACTACGAAGAACTCGACACTCGGGATCTTCGAAAGGACCCCTGACCCCATGCGCTTCGCCTACGCTGCGGCCACCGCACTTGCCGCCCTGCTCCTGCCCGTCACCGCCCACACCGCGACCGCGGCCGCCGAACCACCACGGGTGCCCGCGGCGGGGGAGACGGTGACGTTGCCCGTGCGTGACGCCCTCGACGAGTTGCCGGTGCGGGTGGAAGACCGCACCGGCTACGAGCGCTCGAAGTTCAAGCACTGGGTCGACGCGGACAAGGACGGCTGCAACACCCGCGCCGAGGTCCTGAAGGACGAAGCCGTCATCGCGCCTGAACAGGGGCCGCGCTGCGCCTTGTCCGGAGGGGAGTGGTACTCGCCCTACGACGACCGCTACCTCAACGGCCCGCGTGGTCTGGACATCGACCACCTGGTCCCGCTGGCCGAGGCATGGGACTCCGGCGCCTACGACTGGACCGCAGCCGAGCGGGAGGCCTACGCGAATGATCTGGGGGACGCGCGGGCGCTGATCGCGGTGTCGGCGGCCTCCAACCGGTCGAAAGCCGACCAGGACCCGACCACGTGGCTTCCCCCGGCCGCCGGATACCGCTGCCAGTACGTCACCGACTGGGTGGCCGACAAGACCCGCTGGGGCCTGACCGTCGACTCCGCCGAGCGCGACGCCCTGGCCGACCAGCTCGGCCGGTGCCCCGACAGCCCCATTACCGTGATCCTCGCCCGATAGCCGGACTCCGGCGAACGGTTCAGCTGGGCGACTGGCGCATGTCCAGGCAGACGCGCAGTCCCACGCCGGGATGGCCGGCGTCCCGGACGGTGCGTCACCGCAGTGGCCGCCCACGGTCAGGCGAGCGTTTCCTGGAAAGCCAAGGCACTTGCCGAACGCGACTGGGGCAGATCGCCTCTTCAGTTCACCGGCCACGCCCGCGCCGTCGTCTCCGGCGTCCGCCGCCGCGCCGCACGGCTTTCCAAGGGCAGCTGCGGGTGCGGTCGACCGGTCTGACGGCTGGCGGTCGCCGTCGGCGGGGAACTGCCCGGTCGGCGCGTCGTCGTACTGCGGGGAGCGAGTCGGTGGGCAGCATCGAGCAGCAGATCGAAGAACAGCTGGCGCGGCTGCAGCAGGAGGTCGGTGCTCGTCGTGCCGAGGTCCTGAAGCACGAAGTCGACGACGGCCAGTTCGCGGTGGAGTACGCCCGGCTGGTGAATCCCACCAGCAAACTGGTGTAGTTCGAGAAGACGACAGCTTCACCGCCGGCGTCCCGGCCGTCGGCTCCCTGCGACCGCTGCGCGACCCGGACGGGCCAGAGCTGGACGAGAACGACGAGGACGACGAGGGCGAGACGCGTTCGCGCTGTTTGCGGCTAGGCGGTGCACTCGATCTCGGCCCTGGGCAAGGACGAGGACGTCGCCCGCCTCTCCTCCTCAAGAACCGGCACGTGAATCTTTTGGGCTGCTGCCTCTTCGACATCACCGGCAGCGGCCCCGGCCAGGGCCTGCGGCCCTTCCGCGACGTGGACACCCCAAGGAGGGGTACCAGGACGGATGGCCCCGGTCGGTCTCGTCGAGCTTCCCCCAATCGGGGGGCCGCCGGACTGGCGCACTCCCCACATGGGAACGGCTTGTGTCGGCGAGGTCGGCTCGCCAGCTCGTCACACCAGGAAGGAGACGCGGGTGAACGCGTCTGTAGGGGACCGCTACTGGGTGTCCCATGATGGCAGCGGCAAGGAGGGGCGCATGGTGGAAATCCTTGGGGTGCTCGGGGCGAATGGACAGCCGCCGTACCGCGTCCGGGGAGAAGACGGGGTGGAGGCGATCCTCTCGCCCGGACCCGACTGTGTTTTCGAACGAGCAGACAGGCCCGAAAGGTCAGGCAGGTTCGAAGAGTAGCGACGCCCCTCCCCGCCCCGGATGTGAGGCCCGGCCGCCCAGGCACCTGCCGTGCGGGGCCCTGGCGGCAGGGGTCAGCGTCCGAGCAGAGGGACGTCGATGTCGCCCAGGTGGTAGGCGCGGACGGCCTGGACCAGTTCGTCGACGGAGAGCTGCCCGTCGCCGTTGGCGTCGATCTGGGCGAACGCCTTCTCAGGAGCGATGTCCTGGACGTTGGCGGCGTCGAGCCAGGACGTGAACTCGTGGGGGCTGACCTGCCCATCACCGTCCACGTCCACCAGCTCCACGATGGCCTGGATGACCGGCTGGACGTACCGGGCGAAGCCCGCGTCGCCGTTGTTCAGGACGTACTCCTGGGCGACGAGGCTGAACTGCTCGAGGGTCAGGGAACCGGTCTGCTCATCGACGCCGGCCTTGCCGGCGAAGAAACCCCACAGTCCGACATAGGCGTCGGTCAGCGTACGGGCGGCCGGGGTGCCGTGGCTCTCGCCAAACGCCTGGAGGATGCGCCAGGCCTCGGCGTCCAGGTCAGCGCGGTCGATCCGGCCGTCTCCGTTGACGTCCCAGAGGGTGAAGCGCTCCTGGACGCGGTCGAGCTGAACGTCGGTGGGCATGGGGCCTCCATTCACGCGGACTACTTCCTGTCATCATATAGCTACTTACAGTGTCTAGAGTTGGGTGGTTCCGGCTGCTCGGGGGCTACGGCGGACGGCCGTCCGGGAGGAACCGGCCGATGTAGCGCACCGTGCACATCTGGAGCGCGAAGCCGAGCTGTTGGTGTGCGGAGCGCCGCGGCTTCGTGCCGGGCGAGGATCGTGGTCTTCCCGTCCCCGGCCGTGCCCACCCGGCAGCACCGCCGTAGGATTGGGGCACCGCCTGCGCCCCGGCGGCGCTTCACCCCTTCGCGATCGGTGAACTCGCGTCTTCCCGTGCGCTCTTGCGGTTCTGGGGTCCCAGCCCGACACCCAGCCCATGCGCGTCACTTTAAGTTGAAAACCGGCTACTCTTTGTGTCATGAGTGCTGACGTTGACAACATCGCAAAGCAGTTCGCCGACCACTTCTACTCCACCTTCGACACCGCAAGCGTGGGACTGGAACCCCTGTACAGGGAGGCCTCGATGCTCACCTGGGACGGGAGCCCAAGCCTGGGCAGTGTCGAGATCATGAAGGTTCTGCCGGCGGCGTTCAAGGGAGGGGTGACCCATCAGGTGGATGCCATCGACGCCCAGCCCGCGTCCCAGAACGCAGCCGCCATCCTCGTCCAGGTCACCGGGTCGTTCACCAACGCTGGCACCGCGCGCAAGTTCACCGAGGCGTTCCAGCTCCTTCCCGACGGCAGCTCGTACTACATCCACAACCACATCCGGCGCACCGCCGAAGCCTCCTGACGGCCCCAGCCCGTTGAGGGCATGACTCCGGCATGACGGGTGCGGCGTGGGGCACCGTTCGCCCTCCGTACTCCTCACACCTCGTGGTCGGCCCGGTCGGGGTCGCGCAGCGGCCGCAGCCCTCCGGGCATCTCGGGCAGCAGGAAGCTGTACCGGCCGAGCATGTTGACGTGGTGCCGTACGAACGGCGAGAGGCGGGCGACGTCCTCGTCACGCACCTCGAAGCCCTCCGTGCGGAGCCGGTTGAGGGCCTCGTCCATGTAGCGGGTGTTGAACAGCACCAGGGCGTTGAGGACCAGGCCGAGCGCACCGAGCTGGTCCTCCATGCCCTCCTGGTAGTGCTGGTAGAGCTGCCCGGCACGGCCGTGGAAGATCTTCCGGGCGAGCGCGTGGCGGCCCTCCTGGAGGTTGGCCTGGGCCTTGATCTGGCGGCGGTAGGACGGTTCGTCGGCCAGGCGCAGGATGTGCAGGGTCTTGGCGATCCGGCCGTAGTGCGCGATGGCGTCGCCCAGCACGGTGGGGCGGCCGTCGCGCGACAGCATGCGGATCACGTCGTAGGCCCGCACCGCGCCGGTGTGGATCGAGCCGATGATCCGCAGGACATCCTTTCAGTTCCGCTCGATGCGCTCCAGGTCGACCCGGCCGCGGGCGGCGTCGTTGAAGGCGCCGTAGTCGGCACTCCGGTCGATGCGCCACAGCTTCTGGTCGGGCAGGTCCGCCAGCTGCGGCGCGTAGGCGAACCCGGCCAGGGTGAGCAGGCCGAAGACGATGTCGGAGTACGAGGCGGTGTCGGTGACGACCATCTCCGGGCGCCGGCCGCCGTCGCGGTCGTAGAGGACGTCCAGCACGTACAGGGAGTCGCGCGGGGTGCCGGCCACGACCTTCCCGCCGAGCCCCGCGGCCTGGTCGTTGATCAGGTTCAGCCACGTCGCCCCGCCCCGCCTGCCGAAGAATTTCGGGTTCGGCCTGGCGTACACCGAGGGCACCGGCACGACGAAGCGCATCCCGTCCACAAAGGCGACCAGGCCGCCACCCCAGGCACGGGCGAGCGGGATCGACGCCTGGGCGTCGATCAGCGCCGCGTTCGCGGCCCGGTAGGTCTCCAACCTCAGGTAGGTCTGGTCGACGTGCGAGAGCCGCCCGTACTTGAGGGCGTCCGCGCCGCCGACCACCGGGGTGAAGCCGACGTTGCAGCCGTGCGCGACCAGCAGCGCCGCGATCGTCACCGGCAGGTCCTTGAGGCGGGCCTCGCCGCCGGTCACCGAGGTGAACGCCTGGTCCGCGCCGGTCCAGGAGAACACCTCCAGCAGCACCTCCGGCAGGTCCACCCGGGGCAGCATCGCGTTCACCGCGCTCCGCAGCGCCACCAGCGAGGCAGGCTCGGCCTCCGGCTCCAGCGCCGCGAAGTGCAGCCGCCCGTCGCCGTCGGCGCTGATCCGCGCGTTCGCCGGGAGCCGGGCGGCGACCTCACGGTAGGTGCCGTCCAGCAGCGCGGCCCGGGCGGCCAGGTGCTCGGCGGCGTCCGCCGGCAGGCCGAGCGAGGCCAGCACGGTGGGCCGGGCCTGCTCCCACGCCTCGCCGGTCAGCAGCTTCGCCCGCGGGTCGCCCCACGGGGGCGTGGCCAGTGCGTACTCGACAGCCGGGATCGGGGCGGCAACCGCGGTGAGCCCTCACTCGAACCCCTGCGCGAAGAAACCTCCCGGGATGCCGACATCCGGGGCCAGGGCCGCTACCACTGCAACCACGGCGGCACTCCTGCCGGACTCGCCTCGGGGAGCGGGGGCCTTCGAGCTGATGCTGACGGCCAAGTCAACCGGACATACGAAAGGGTGAATTAGCCCGTACTGTCCTTGTTTGTTGATAGCCATACAGATAGGTCTGAATCGGGTGTTACCAATCCCGGCATCAGCCGGGGTCGCCCTCCCGCTGAGAGGACTGCCCGTGGACATGGACAACCCTGTGCTCGACCGGCACGAGAAGCTCTTCGACGCTCTCGACACCAACAAGGACGGTGCCCTGGATTGGTTCGCCGACCTCCAGCCCCAGTTGGATCGCATCGCCAAGGCCTACTCGTTCAACCCCGACGATGTGGGAAAGTTCGGAGACCTCAAGTCCGCCTATCTGGATTTCTGGGCCGAGTGCATGTTCAACGCCGTGTCCCTGTCCATGCTCAAAGCCGACCAGAAGAGCCTGCCCAAGCACGAGTTCACCCTGATGCTGCGCAAGCTGGTCGTAGAGAACGACGCAACGCTCCATAATCTGAAGAGGACCATGTTCCGCTTCATGAACACCGAGAAGGATCAGGAGCTGAGCGAGCCCGAGGTCCTGCGCTTCGCCCAACTCTGGAACAAGGACATCGAGCCCCAGGACGTGAAGCAGCTCTTCCGCGGCACCGGCACCATCACAGACGAACAGTTCGGCATCTTCTTCTTCCGGTTCTTGAATGACTTCCTCCCAGACGCAGTCGTCGGCGGGGTCCTCTTCGGCGTGCGGTATAGGCCTTGACCGACGTCCGCCACGGGGCCCGGAGCGGCGCTACAGCCGCCGGTGGCAACCCGGTTCCTCGCACGCGCGCGTAGAGACGATACGGAAAAGCATGACGCTCTGGGCTGCCTGCTCATCACGGCGGTCGTGTCGCAGCGGTGGTCGACTCGTGCGCGCGCATCCGTGGGTCCCCCTCGTCCTGGTGCGGCTCGTCGGCGTGCTGCCCGGCGGGAGCAGCTGCGGGCCGCGCCCCACCGTCGCGGGCGGCTCAGCCGGGGAGGCTTGGTGGTCCCGCCGACCCGATCAGCCGGGTGTTCTCGGCGATCAGGCGTTGGACGACATTTCGCTGTGCCAAAAGGTCGGCCTCTGCGCGCCGTACTGCGGCCAAGGCCGCGTCCCGTCCGCGGCGCAGTGCCTCGATCTCGGTGTCTCGCGTCGGGCGGGAGGCGAGGTCGCCGCGTGCGTTCGCGGCGAGGTCTCTGGCGCGAACGGCCCGCAGCTCCGCTCGCGCGGTTTCCAGGTCGCGGCGCAGGTCCGCGATCTGGGCCAGCAACATCCGGTTCTCCATCATCAGTGCCGCCTCCCGACCGGCAGCGGCGGCGGCCTGCGCGCGGGGGCGGTCGGCGGCGAGGTGGGCGCGAACGGCCTCTGCGTCCGCCTTCAGGTCGCGGTGTCGTTGCAGGTACTGCGGGTTGACCCGGGCCCGCCGGGTGATCTCCGCGTCCGACAGGCTCTGATGGTTCCTGCGCATCGCGGTGAGGATGTCCAGGACGCGCTGGCGGCACTGCTCGCTGTCGGCCCGGCGGCGTTGCACGGCGGCGGCTCGGCCGGCGTCGAGGGCCGCCGTGTGGCGGGCGGGGCTGGCCTGGGGCGGAACGGAGGGCGTCATGTGGGGGCTCCGCCCAGGAGGATCGGGTCAAGGGTCGGCTGTTGGAGGCGTTGGCGTCCGGCCAGAACCGCCGCCACCGGGATGACGGTGAGGTACTTGTCCTTGCTGTGGAGCCAGGACTCCACGGTGCGGCGTTCGTCCTGGGTCAGCGATCCGATGTCGGCTTCGCACTTGGCCATGAGCTCGTCGATCTGCTTGATCTCCAGGCGCAGCAGGTCGAGGTTGGTCGCGGTCAGGGGGCCGGGTGTGAGCGTGCTGCCGTAGGCGGCTTCCAGGGTGGCGAGCTGTTCTGCCTTGCCGGCGCGCAGTTGGCGTAGCTCGGGCAGGTGGGTGAAGTCGGTAGTGTAGAAGGCGCAGGAGAAGCAGCGGTAGTACACCGGGCAGCCGCGGCCGTCGGCGCGGATGTTGTTCATCTCGTGGCACTGCCCAGCGGGAACGGGTACTGAGCCGGCGCCGGCCCGGATGCGGTCGGCGAGGTCGTCCTGCGGGGAGCGGGCGCGGATGCGGCCGCCGGTGAGGTCGAACTGGAACTTGGCTGCGATGGCGCGGACGGCCTCGACGCGCCTGGGGTGGGAGACGCGGTAGTACACCTGGGTGGTGGAGGGGTCCTGGTGAGCCATGAGGACCTGCAGGATCTCCAGCGGCACGCCGGCATCCGCGCGTAGTTGGGCGTAGGTGTGGCGGAAGGCGTAGGCGAACACCCGCCCGGGATTCAGGGGCTGGTTGTGCTCGTCGAGGATGTCGGCCTGATCGAGCCAGGTCGCCAGCCAGTAGCCGACCGAGCTGCTGTCGTAGGGCCGCTCGCCGGAGGCGTTGGCCCGGGACAGGCGCGGGGTCGGGAACAGCAGCATCCGCTCGAAGCGGGGCCGGCCCAAATCGGTGAACCGGTGTGGGTACGCGGCGCGCAGGTGGTCCTGCTGGCGCGTGATGACCTCGGCGTCGCTGGGGTGGAGCGGGAGTTTGTGGCGCCGGCGGACCTTCTGCATCCAGTACACCAGGAAGGGATAGGAGCGGCGGCGCACTGTCCCGTCGGGGTCTTCGATGTCGAGGTCGTGCCATTGGAGGCAGTCGAACTCCAGATGCCGGATCTCCCACGGGCGCCGGCCCACCCGCATGGTCAGCTCGATGTAGTTGCGGCGGGTGCCGTCCGGGAGCAGTGCGAGATGCCGCTCGTCCATCAGCTGGAGGAAGACCGTCTCCGGCAGGGCGTCCTGGGATCGGCCTTCCAGCTCGCTGTCCGTGTCGTCGCGCTCCGGCCACGGGGGGACGTCCCGCTCCAGCAGGTGCACGTCGGCCGCCTGATTCTCGGCGAGCCAGGAGCGACCGTGTTCGAGGATGTCCCGCAGCGTACTGACCAGCTGGCAGTGCCGCTGCGGGGAGACCAGCAACGGCCCCTTGCCCTGAAGCGCGGGCAGGAGGCGCTCGGCGATCACGGGCCGTGCCGGGTCGCCGTCGCCGAGCTGGCGGTAGTCGTCGGTGTCGCGAGCCCGCTGGGCCAGCCAGCGAAGGTAGGCGTGCAGGCCCGGGCGGCCGACATCGCCGGGCCGGCGTCCCTGGCCGGGCAGGGTGCGCAGGAACATCGCGAACCACCGCGCCGCATAGCCGACCGTGTTCAGCCGGGCCGGGGAGGCACCGACGGCGGCGAGGTGGAGCACGTACTGCTGGGCGAGGTGCGTGAGCCAGGGCGCCTGGACGTCGCGGAGGTCGACGGTGCCGCCCTTGTAACGGGGGTTGAGGACGGACAGCCTGATCAGGCTCCGGGTGTGCTCCGTTGCCGGGTCGGCATCCAGCAGCGGGAGGGTCCGCTGCCAGACCCGCAGGTAGGTGGTAGTGCCGCCCTTGGGCGGCAGATCGGCGTCGACCAGGTCTTTAACCGCGTGGTCGCACAGCCAGCGCACCGCCGACTTGACCTGCCCGGGCGAGATGCGGCCGCCTTGGCGCAGCTGGGCTTCGTAGCCGCGCAGGACCTGGACGACGACCGTCGGCGGAAGGTCGCCGAGGGGGACCTCGTCGATGGCGGTGTAGACCGCGGCCGCAGCAAGCGCCCAGGCCCCGCGCTCGGGCCGGCCGGCCTTGGACCACTGCCGCTGGTGGGGATTGCAGAGCTGAGTGCGCCGCATCACCGCGGTACGCGGGCAGACCCGGACCAGGCACGGCCCGAAGCTCGGCCGGGGGCGGACGCCACTGGCAAGGTACTGCTCGATGGTCAGCCCCCGTGCCAGGCGCTCGCGCGCGCAGCTCTTGCACAGCCCGCTGGCCTCCGCCGTGCGCTCGCAGCCCACCCGGCACCAGCGCTCGGCGTAGGTGCGCCGGACGGGAGGCGCGGGCGTGGCGACGCACCAGCCGTCGACGTCGGCGGGTGCGCCTGCCCGGCGCCAGCCGGCCAGGCAGCGCTGACACAGCCACGGCGCAGTCGAAGCGGGGCGATCGCAGCCGGGATGCCGGCAGGAGCGCAGGGAGTGCCAGTCGACTCCCAGCGGGAAGCGCAGCAGGAGCGCGGCGCGGTCCAAGCCGTGCAGGGCCAGGTAGTCCCAGTCCGGCCCGGGACCGACGTCCAGCGGCAGACTGGGTGGGGAGACGACGGGGGCTGTCATGTCACTCCGTAGAGCTTGTCGTTGACCGCTTGGGCGGCCTGGGCCACCTTGGCCGCGGGCGCGTTGCGGTAGACGTCCTGGCTGTGCGGGTCGTCGTGCCCGAGCAGGCGCTGGAGAACATCCCGGGCGATGTCGAGGTCGGCGGCAGTCTCACCGACGAGATGGCGCACCATGTGCGGATGGACGTGCCGGATCCGCGCGTCCTTCGCCAGGCCGGCGAGGAGGTCCTGGACGCGCCGAGTGCCGAGGGCCTGGCCGCCCGGCTCACCGGTGGGCCCGGGGAACGAGACGAAGGCCCAGATACTGCTCTGCGCATGGGGGACGGTAGCCCGCTCGCGCATCCAGTCCGCGTAGAGCATCGTCACCGGGTCGGGCACGGGCACGATGACGGTGCTGCGGTTCTTGTTCGCCGCGCCCCGCGGGTGGCCGTCGCGCTTCATCAGGTGAAGATGAGGACCAAGCACGTACGGGCAGCCGGGCATGACGGTCCCCGGCGGCACAAGGTGGACATCCTCCCGGCGCAGAGAGACGAGCTGACCCACACGCAGGGCGCACGCACCGAGCAGCGCGACCATACAGCGGTCCCGGGCCGTCGTGGCAGCCTGGAGAAGCGCGGCGAACTCATCAGCAGTAGCCGCCAGCGGCCGACCCGAACCATGGCTGGGCCGGGCATCCACGCGCAGACGCGGCTTGAGGACGAGCCTCCCATCGCCCTGCGGCCGCGGCACGGTCACGAACAGGGCGTCGACCACCCTCTCGCCGACCTGTCCGATGTCGGCGAGGTGCAGGTACAGGCCGTGCACGGCCGCCAGCGCGGGGGCGAGGGTGGAGTCCTGTGGCGTCTTCCCCTGGTTGCGGCCGCTGGTCCGTCGTGGCGTGGTTCTCAACTGCATGACGTATTGCGGCAGTTCGACGGCTGCGGTTGAACGCGTGAGCGTGTTCTCCTCGCACCAGGCGTGAAAGCGCCTGAGGTGGCCGGCGTACGTCTTCGTCGTCGATTCCTCGCGGGCCCGGCCGAACCGCAAGTGGCGCAGGAAGTCGTCCACGTCCTCGACGACATCGAGGGTCGGCCCCGAGAGGACCGTCCAATAGGCCAGCGAGTCGGCGACCTCCACCCTCAGGAGCTCAGTGACAAGCCCTCCAGCACGAATCACAAACGGAATGTACCACCGCAACTACCTTGCGTAGTCATGCCATCGGTCGCCAGTCGATCAATGTCGGCTCTCCCGCCATGCCTTACAGGAAAGATCTCGGGGAGCGGTACGAGTGGGTCGATATATGAGAGCGGTGCGCAGAAGGAGTGAGCCGACCGAACATCGAAGTGAGCACGGCGACCTGGGTCGGGATGCCCAGGGTGAGCACCCCCACCAGGCTGTTCTCCGGGGACGCGGCCGTGTCGATGAGGCCGTAGACGAAGCGGACGGAGGGGTTTATCTGCATCTGTCAAGTGCTACTGCTGGTCACAGGCTCATGGCTTGTGCAGGCACATCAGGCACGTTCCTCGCCGCCGAACGCGGGAGGGCCGGCACGATAGGGGGTACGGGCGAGGCACTCGAGCGGAGCGAGGGCGAGGTAGACGACCTCCTCAGCGACGACTGATGGCGATCCCTGAAAACGGTCGCTCTGTCGGTGCGGACCCCTACAGTTCCATCATGTCCAACTATCAACGGCAGCAGCCGAATCGAAAGTTCATGTTGGTCGAGTTCCCGGCCGGCACTCACCTCGACCGTTCCCGTGTCTCCTCCGGCGGCATGCGGGGTACCGCCCGCGATGACCGGGACAACTCGCTCGTTGCCCAGGCCGAACTCTTCGACGCCGACGACCGGTACGACGAGGGCTACAAAGACGGCCTAAGGAACCTCCTCCTCAACTGCGCCACCGACATCGCGGTGGAGGTCACTCGAATCGTGACGGCCGCCGCCGTGGAGGCCGCCGCCCCGTACCTCAAGGACGGGGCGCGCCGCTTCAAGGAGAAGCTGCGACGCAGGCCCAAGGACACCCCGGCCGCCGAGGTGGTGCAGGAGGCTGCCCCCGAGCGGCCGACTACGTCTGGTCTCCGGCCGGTGACTGCTGCGGCAAACGGCCGCGACCAAGTGGATCTCGTCCTGCGTGCCGATCCGGGTGACACCAACGTGCAGGCCGCTCTGGAGCGGATCAACACGCGGGCGGCCGAGACATACGGCATCTCCGCGCACTACTCCGCCGGCCTGCCCGCAGCAGACGTTGCCAGCGAGGCGATGCGCCAGGCCCTGGCGGCAGCCGCGCCCGGCTACATCGCCGCCGCCCTCGAACGCCTCGCCTTCGACGACGAGCTCGGTCTGACCCCCGCGCAGCAGATGCGCCTGCGGGATCGCGCCGTGGAGCTCGACCCCGGCGTGCTCGAAGACCTCACCGGCGCCAACGCCCCGCTCGCGTAGGCCGGACGCTCCGGGGGGGGCGAGAGCGGCCGCTGCGTCGGCCCCGGCAGCGCCCCACGGGGGAAGGGCGCCGCCGGGGCCGACTGCGGGCACTCTAACGCGGGGTCAGCCGACGGGGATGACGTAGGCGCGGGCGAAGTGGGTGCCGATGTGGGCTTCATGGAGGTGTCCGGCAATGGCCCGGTCGCCCTCGACGCCCATGACGACGTGGATGTGGGCGAAGCCGTTGCGGATCTCGCCGGTGCCGGTCATCTCGCCGGGCAGGTCGTACTTGGTGATGGTGTCCTGGAGCGCGTCGCCTTCGGGCATGGTCGAGACGGTGAAGGAGTCCGCCGCCCCGATCAGGGAGACGATCGCCGCGTCGGTGATGCCGGCCTCAGCGGCCTGGCGGTTCAGCTCGTCGATGAGCTCGCCGGCGGGGACTTCAAAGACGATCATGCAGGACTCCCTCCGATCATGGGGCTCAGCTCCCGCAGCATGACCGAGGAGCACCATCGGGCGCCAGAGTCCCGGGGGTTGAGGGCCTCCCTGGCGAAGCGCGTGGCGAGGAAGTCCGCGCGGTGGCCGTACGTGGCGGGCTGGGAGGCGATTCGGCCGGCCGTCGTCCAGTCCACGGCGCACACGCGGGAGGTGACGGCCGTCATGTAGAGGTGGCGGACCTCCTCGTCATGGGCGAGGACGCGGGCGACCTGGTCAGCCTGGCCCTGGCCGGGCAGCTTGGCGAGGATGCCCGCGGCGTTGACCCGCAGGATCGGTACATCGCCGTCCAGCATCCACCGGCGCAGGTGCACGGTGGACGCCTTGTCCGCCATGGAGGCGGTGACGATGTCCGCGCCGTGCGTGGTCTGGACGCGGGCCAGGGGGACCGGGTCGCTCCCGGCGATGCTGGCCGCCATCTCGGTGGCGAGCGCGCCGTGCGTGACGGTCAGGGCGGACAGTCCCAGGAAGCCTCGTCGGTTCACGCGATCGAGCCTAGCCTCCTCCTCCAACTGCGCGACAGGGACGACCAGTACGCGAGACAGGTGCCCGATCCAGTACTTGCCGGGGATGACCTTGCCCGTCTCCCACCGCTTGACCGCGTCCCGGTCCGGCGCGCCAGCGGGTTCACCTGCACAAATGGCTAACTGCTCGGCGAGCTGGACCTGAGTCCAGTGCTTGAGTAATCGCAGATCACGGATCAGCTGTCCGATCGGCATGGGCCCATGATGCCCCTCAAGATGCCCCTCCGTGACGGGGTCGGCACAGTTCACCCTTGCTGGAGCCCGACCGATGGAGGTTGCGTCATGAACACCGCACACCGGCCCGTCTCCCACCGGCAGCTGCCCGACTGGCTTACCGAGGGCACTGCGGCCGTCGACGAGGGCGGTCACGGCCGCCGGGGCATCGTGCAGTTCATCGGCGAGTGGGAAGACCCCGCCACCCGGCGCGTCACCGACTGCGCGATCTTCCTGCGCCCCGAGGACGGCGGCGCAGAGTGGATCGTCGCCGACCACCGCACCCTCACTCAGGGCTGAACACCACCAGCTTCCCGCCTCGGCCAGGGGTGGGCAGGCGGGCTTGAGGGGCGCGAAGCCCCGGGGCCCGGAGCACCACCGGCTGCGGGCACACGGCCCGCGCCGTCGTCGATCGGCAACGAGGAGAAGACCGTGGAGCAGTCCAAGTCCGGTATCGCCGCCGCCAGCACCTCGGCGTCCGTGGAGGGGACCGAGGAGATCACCGGCACCGTGGTGGTCGCCGTCGACGTGGAGGACGAGGAGTAGTCCTCCCTCGCCTGTCCGCGTCCTGACCTGGGCGCCCCTCCCGTCTCGTGGGCCCTGCGTGGCCCTGGGGAGGGGCGCCCCTCGCACTTCACCGTGAAGGAGGCAGCAGTGATTCACGTGTACGTCGGGCCGACGCTGTCGGCATCGGACCCCGTACTCGCCGCGCCGGGCCTGCGGGTGCTGCCGCCGGCGCGGCACGGCGACCTGCTCGGAACCGCGATCTGCGGCGGCGACACGGTGGTGCTCGTCGACGGGGTGTATCACCAGGCACCGGCGCTGCGGCACAAAGAGATCCTGGCCGCGATGGGCCAGGGGGTCGGGGTGATCGGGGCGGCGAGCATCGGCGCGCTGCGGGCGGCAGAGCTGGCGCCGTGCGGGATGCTCGGCGTCGGCAGCATCTACGCTGCCTACGTCCGCGGGGACATCGACGGCGACGACGAGGTCGCGGTCGGGCAGGCCCCGGACGGGGAGTTCGGTGCGGTGACCTGGCCGCTGGTTAACTTCCGGCACGTCCTTCAGCTCGCGGTCGGCGACGGCGTCCTGGACGGTGAGCGGGCGGCCGGGCTCCTTCAAGCGCTGCGCGCGGTGTACTACCCGCAGCGCACCTGGGCCGCCGTACGCGCCGTGTGCCGCCGCCAGGGCGAGAGGGCGTTCGCTGACTGGCTGACCAGACAACGTGAGCGGGACCGGCACTTCGGCGACCTCAAGCGCGACGACGCGATCGCCGCCGTACGCTCCGCGCTCGACGGCATCTCGGCGGAACGGGTCGTCATCGAGCCGCCCGTGTGGGAGACGGCCTACTTCCGCCGCTGGTCCAACACCTCCGCGCACAGCCGCGTGGACGGCATGGTGCTGTCCACCGAGGACCGCCTTGTCTACCAGCAGGTGTTCGACCCCGCGTTCCGCGAGAGGTGGGCGGCCTACCTCGAACACCTCTCCCTCCGCCCCGCCGACGGCGGGCCCGGGCTGCCGCTCGCCGAGCGCCTGGCCCAGGCGTGCGGCGGGGTGCTGCCCGCCGACCGTGTGTTCCACCCCAAGCCCGATCTGCGCGAGGGGCAGACCGTGGCGCTGCTGCTGGCCGGCGAGACCGCCGAGGACCGGCGCGCGGTCGCCGCGTACGCCGATGCCCTTGCCTGGACTCGCCGAAGCCGGCCCGGATTCTCCCCGGCGGCGGTCCGCGACGAGGTGGCCCGTGACCTCCTGCTCGGGCTGTGGCGGTGCGGCGAGCGGGAGTTCGACGCGGAGGCGTCCGCGCGGGGACTGGTCCGGGCCGCGAGCGCGGTCGAGGCGGCCAAGCGGTTCGTACCAGGGTTCCTTGAAGAGACGAAGAGGACGGAGACGGACCGCGGTGGGCGTTGACGAGCTGGTGGCGCTGCCGGGCACCGTACGGGCCCGGACGCCCGAGGAGACGTGGGAGGCGGTGACCAGCCGCCTTGAGGAGTTCGGCATCACCCGGGTCGCGGACCTGACGGGGCTGGACGTGATCGGGCTGCCGGTGTGGACGGCGATCCGGCCCGCGTCGAAGACCCTGTCCACGTCGCAGGGCAAGGGCGCCACTGCGCTGCTGGCGAAGCTGTCGGCGGTGATGGAGGCCATCGAGCTGTGGCACGTCGAGCAGCCGCTGCCCATCGCCGCGGTGGGCCCGGCCGCCGAGGTCGCCCCCGACTGCCCCGTGACCGCCCTGCCGACCACCGCCCCGTACCCCGAAGGCGCCCTCGCCCGGGTGTTGTGCGAGTGGACGCCCGGCACCGGCCTGCTGAGCGGGGCGAAGGCGCTGCTGCCGGTAGACCTGGTCCGTCGCCGCGGCCAGCGACCCGCCTGGACCCCGGACGTGTGGCGGGCGACCAGCACCGGTCTCGCCTGCGGCAACACCCGCGACGAGGCGCTGCTGCACGCCCTGTTCGAGGTGGTCGAGCGCGACGTGCTGTACCGGGACGCGCAGGCCGGCGGAGCGCGGCGCACGCTGCTCGACCCCGGTACGGTCGACGACCCGCTCGGCCGGGAGGTGATCGCCCGGCTCGCGGCCGCGGGCATGGCGCTGGAGATCGCCCTGGTGGGCGGCCCGTACGGGCTGCCGGTGTGCGTCGCCTACGTGTGGTCGGAGGACTACCCGGTCGTCTTCGCCGGCGGCGGCTGCCACAGCCATCCGGGGATCGCGCTCACGCGGGCGGTCACCGAGGCCGCGCAGTCCCGCCTGGCTGCCATCGCCGGGACCCGCGACGACCTCCCCGCCGACCCCGGCAATTTCGACACCACATCCTTCCGCCCCGCCCAGAGGGCGGGTCTCACGCCGTGGACGGAGGCGACGGCGCGCTTCGCCCCGGCAGCCCGCGGCTTCGCCGACCAGGTAGGGACCGTGGCCCGGCAGGTCGCGCGCGTCACCGGACACGATCCGGTAGCCATGGACCTGTCCGCCCAGGGCGCCCCCGTTCACGCCGTGCAGGTTGTCTGCCCCGGCACCCGCTCCCGGATCAGGAGGTCAATGCCCCGATGAATGCCACCACCACGGCGCCGCCCGGCGCCGCACCCGCGCCCAGCGAAGTGCGCTCCGCCCAGTACGACGCCTTCCACGCTGCCCGCGCCCGTACCGATCTGGTCGCCCGCCTGTACGCCGAGGCGATGGGCGAGGACTACCCGGTAGAGGTCGCGGCCTCGAGCTCCTGCGACTGGCCCCTGCTCGGGCTCCTGGCGGCGCGGCTGCGGATGCGTCCCGGTCGGCTCCTCGTGGACGCCGGATGCGGAGCCGGCGGCATCGGTCTGTGGCTGGCCCGCGCCCTCGCCGTCCGTCTGGACGGCTTCGACCTCTCACCCGTTGCCGCCGCCCAGGCCACCGCCCGGCGTGCCCACTTCCTCGGCCCGGCCGCCGACCGCGCCGTCTTCCGCGTTGCGGAGCTGGAGAACACCGGCCTCCCCGACGGCTGCGCCCACGGCATCGTGTGCGTGGACGCCTTCGGGCGCGCCGCCGACCGTGGGGCGGCGCTGCACGAGCTCGGCCGCGTCCTGGCCCCGGGCGGCCGACTGATGGTGACCCGCGCGCTGAGGCGCGGTGCGGACCCGGCGTGGCACGAGGCGGTCGCCGCCGCCGGAATGACGCAGGAGCATGTGGACGAGCGGCCCAGCGAGCCCGCGATGTGGGAGCGGGTCTACCGGCTGTGGGTCGCCCACGCCGATCAGCTGAGGCACGAGCTCGGCGAGGCCCCGGCCGAGAACATGCTCCGCGAGGCACATCAGATGCTGCCCAAGCTCCGCGGAAGGCGGGCTGTCCTGCTGACTCTGCGCCGCCTGCCGGAAGACCCGGCAGCCCCGGCGGCGGTCGATAGGATGGCCGGGCCCGGCCGCCAGACCGGCGACGGGCACGCGCCCGGCGAGAGGACCCCGCAGTGAACCAGCACCACGTCCGTGCGGCGGTGTTTTCGGCCGGGTCCTGGGGCACTGCCGTGGGCAAGATCATGGCCGATGCGGGCACCAGCGTGATCATGCACGCCCGCCGCGGCGAGATCGCCGACACGATCAACACCACGCACCGCAACCCCGGGTACTTCCCGGACGTCGAGCTGCCCCACACGCTGACGGCCACCACCGATCCGGCAGCCGCGCTGGACGGTGCGGACTTCCTCGTGCTGTCCATTCCCGCGCAGTCCCTGCGTACCAGCCTCGCCGCCTGGGCGCCGCACATCGGCCCCGACACCGTGATCGTGTCGCTGATGAAGGGCATCGAGATCGGCAGCGGGCTGCGGGCGAGCCAGGTCATCACCGAGGTGACCGGCATCCCCGCATACCGGGTCGCGGTGCTGTCCGGCCCGAACCTGGCCGGGGAGATCATGGCCGGCCAGCCCGCCGCCGCCACCATCGCCTGCCCCGACGAGGACGCCGCCCACCGCGTCCAGCGCGCGTGCCACACCCCGTACCTCCGGCCCTACACCTCCACCGACGTCACCGGATGCGAGCTCGGCGGCGCGGTGAAGAACGTCATTGCCCTCGCGGTCGGCATCGCCGACGGGATGGGCATGGGCCACAACTCCCAGGCCATGCTCATCACCCGGGGACTGGCGGAGACCACCCGGCTGGCCACCGCGATGGGCGCCCACCCGGCCACCCTCGCCGGGCTCGCCGGCCTGGGCGACCTGGTCGCCACCTGCTCCTCGCCTCTGTCCCGCAACCGCACCTTCGGCACCCACCTCGGCCACGGCATGACCATGGCCGAGGCGACCGCGGCGACTCGGCAGACCACCGAGGGCGTCAAGAGCGCCGAGGCAATCCTCGCCCTGGCCGCCGCCCACGACGTCGAGATGCCGATCACCGAGATCGTCTCCGAACTGCTGCGCGAGAAGGTCACGCTCGACCAGGCCGCGTCCGCGCTGATGCAGCGGCCCCCCAAGCCCGAGCGCTGACCCCCTGCGACACTCCCGACCACCGGGGCTTGTTGCACCTCGCCTTCACCCTCCCGACACGGAGGTCCTTCACTCATGCGCGAATCCGTGCTGTCCTCTGCCCAGATCGTGCTCACCCTCGCCCTCGTGGCGTGGATGATCACCGGCTTCACGCCCCTGCCCGGCCGCTGGCTGCGGTGGAAGATGTTCTGCCGGGCCACCTTCACCATCGTCCAGCTCACCGGCACCAAGGACGGCCGTGCCGAGCCGGTCAACGTCTACGACCACCTCTCGCCCGGCTCCTTCATCCTCGGCCCTCCCCAACTCCAGGCGATCCTCGACCACCTCACCACCAGCGGCCGATACGACCGGATCGACGGCACCGGCCGCGTCCTGTCCGCCCGCGGCGAGCAGCCCGTGAAGGTGGTGGCCGGCCGTGTGGTTCTTTGACGCGCTCGCCTCCGGCTTCACCCACCCCACCGACCCGGGCCGGCTCCAGTGGTTCCGGATCGTCTTCGGCACCGTGCTCACCGCCCGGTTCGCCCTCGCCCTCGGCCAGGGCGGCTGGGACCGCCTCGCCACCGGCTCCCTCAGCCTCCACCTCGCCGAACAGCGCTTCGGCCCCCGCCAGGCCCGGCTCCTCGCGAGCGTGTACCGGCCCGCGCTGATCGTCCGTACGGCCGCGGCCCTCGCCCTGGCGCTCGGTCTCGTGCCCAGGCTCGCGCTGCTGACGGTCCTGGCCGGCGCCGCGATGGAACTGCTGTACCTCAGGAGCCCCAACGCCGTCCGCTACACCCTGCTGACCGGAACCGCCCTGCTGCTCGCAGGGGACCTCGGCCACGGCCTCGCCGTCGAGCACGGCGCGAGCGCGGCGAACACCTGGGCGCAGTGCCTCCTCGTGCTGATCACCACGGACATCTACTGGAACAGCGCCTGGCAGAAGCTCCGCTCGCCCCAGTTCCGCAGCGGGCTCTACCTCGCCCAGTGGGTGCACACCTACAGCCAGGTCAGGGACCGGCTGCCCTACCGGCGCCAGTTCGCCGTTCCCGGCTTCGTCCGCCGCCACGCGGGCAACCTCACCGACCGGGACGTACGTCTCTGGCGCGCGGTCGCGGCCGGCGTCATCGCGGCGGAGATCGCGCTGCCACCCGCGCTGCTCATCGAGCAGACGATGCCGTACGCCGTCGTCGCCGGGATCGGGATGCACGCCGCGTTCAGCTGCCTCAAGCCCCGCCAGCTCATCACCTTCTCCGGCCTTACCGTCGGCACCTACATCGCTTTCGCGGCCACCTGACCGTTCCCGCCCCGGTGTGCCTCACTCCTGGGGTCGAGGCCCGGGGTGTCAGACCTCCCGTTTACGGTCTCGCCGCGATGGACTAGATGAAGCAGCCCCAACCTCGACGGACCCGTATCAGCGCCGAGCAGGCCGTCGAGGCGATGCGGGAAGCCGGTCTGGAACCGCTCGTTCCCTAGCCGGGCATCAAGCCGCTGGCACTGCCGGCGCCGCCGTAGCACCGGGCGGATGAAGCCGTCAGCCTGAGGGGAGGAGCCCGTTCTCCCCGACGGCATCGGCCGCGGTCCGTAGGAACGCTTTGTATGCGTCCTGCGCGCGGTCTTGGAGAACACCGAGGTCGGGCGCCTCGGGGTCCAGTCCGTATCCAGTCAGGAGCTCGACGTAGCCGGACAGCGGGGGCGTGATGGGGCCGCCATCCAGGGCCTGGCCCTTGAGGGCCTCGATGGCGCGGCCGGTCGCGCTGCTGAGAAGGATGAACCTCTCAGCCACCTCAAGCGCGGCATCGGCCACTGGGCGGGTGGCGTCCAGGGCGAGAACGACACGGATCTTCTGGACCTCGTTCTGCCGGTACTTCAATGCCTGGTTCCAGCGCTTGTGTGCCTTCTCGATCCACTCTTCACGCTGGTCCGGAAAGCGCTCGACTCGACCGAGGGGTAACAGCGTGGTGGACAGCAGGTCCAGGTAGCGCTCGTGCGTCTCGGCGAAGGCGAGGTAGGTGGCCCTGCGCGAGTCCCGCAGGGCCCGCATGCTCTCGGCCTTGACCTGGTGGCGAGCCGTGTTGCGGCTCAGGAGAGCCGCGGCCAGGCCGGTCGCTCCGGTGCCGAGGGCTCCGACCATGGCACCGAGTACGGCGGCGAGTCCTGCATTCATCGCGCCACTGTGACGGGTCGGCGACGAGCTGCGCGAGATGATGATCAGCCATCTCTGGGCGATGTCTCCGAAACCACTTCGCCCCGACGCCAGTCTGGTTCGGTGTTCTCGATCAGCCAAGCCATCCACCCCGCGCGGTCGACGGGCAGCGTGACGACGCGGGACTCAACCCTGGCGACTGTCAGTTCGACGGTCATCGCGCCATCTCCCGGCGTCGGGCGTCGGCGCGCTCGACCGCGGCCCGACGACTCCCTTCGTCAACGTGGACGTACGGGGCCATGGACGATTCGGACATGTGCCCGAGGAGGTCGGAGACCACCGACCGGTCGGTGCCCTGGCGGATCCACTCGGTGGCGGCGCTGTGACGGATCATGTGCGGCCGGGCGATCAGGTCCGCCCGCCGGGCGAGCCGGTCGAACACGCCCTTGACCCCGGAGTACGTCATCGCCTGTCCGAGCGGCTCCCGGAAGAGGTTGACCAAGACCTGCTCGGTGAAGTCTGCCTGCGGGACCTCGGAACGCTCGTGGAGGTAGTCGGCGTAGCAGATGCCGAGGTCGGCGGTCACCGGGATGGCGCGCGGCCTCCGCGACTTCGCCCACGCGCCGTTGCTGTTCAAGCGGCGCTGTACGTGCACGTGCGGGCCCTTGACCTGGCATCCGAATGCCTGCGAGTCGGCCAGGAGGTGCATGTCCTCGCGCCGCAGTCCGAGCGCCTCGCCGATCCTCATGCCGGTGCACCACAGCAGGAGCACCAGGAAGCGGTCCCGTGCGTGCCGGGTCACGTCGATCAGGCGGGATATCTGCTCGACCGTCAGCCACTCGATCCCCGAGTCGACGCCCCGGAGCTTGAGCAGCCGCGAGCGGACCGTCTGGTGCTGGCCGTTCTCAACGGGGTTGAAGCCCTTGGGTAGATACCGCAGGTAGCGGGGCTCGGTGAGCTGCCCGGCGAGTTCGGGATCCACCCTGTTCATGCGTATGCCGAAGTTCAGGAATTCGCAGACTGTGCCCACGATCGCGTTGGCGGTGTTCTCGTCGCGGAATCGTTCCGGCCCGCCTCCGCTGCGGGCACGCGATGGCAGTGGCCCCTCCACCAGCCAGTGCATGAAGCGAGCGAGCTGCCACACGGTGATCTGCGCCCAGTCCAGGCGATGGAAGGTGCAGTACGACAGGTACAGCGCCGCCCGCCCGGCGTACGTCCTCTCCGTGTTATAGGCCCGGCCGGCGTCTCGCAGGCCTGAGAGGAACAGCGAGCCTTCACGGTGGAGGGCGTAGTCGTCGGTTCCGACGATCACCCACCCTGTCTTGTCCTTGGTCAGCGTCGCCCGCTCTGCGCGGCACGACGTCACAAACGTGCCTGTGATGTCGAACACCCATTGGATACCGATGATCCGGCCAGTTCAGCATGCATGTGGCTGACGTGGCTGTTGGAAAGATCACCGTGAAGATAACGGGCCACGAGCCGCTGTAGTGGTGGGCGCGCACGAAGGCCTTCGCCGTGTGGACCAGATCGTTCGGCATCTCGCGGACGCGGTAGCGGGACGGGTCGAACCCGCCTTCACTCCTCGGCCTCCAGCTGTGCCGGCGGTTGTTCCACCGCTGGCGGACGGCGCCGAGATCGAGCGGGGGTTGCTCGTACGTAGACATCAGGGTGTTCCCCTCGGGGCGGTGAGTTGGTGAAGGAAGGCCGGTCCGGGGTTGTCGCCCCGGGACCGGCACGGTCGGCGGTGGGTCAGGTCGTGATGGGGAGCATCAGCTGACGGGGGGCGTGCAGTACGTCCAGGACGCGTTCGCGCCAGCGCATCGCCCAGTGCACGCAGTTGGAGCAGCTCTTGTGCTTGCCCTCGCAACTTGGCAGCGGGGCGTTCCAGCGGGCATCGCGCGACCACGCCAGGGAGTCGGCGGAGGCCAGGTACTCGGCGCACGTCTCCAGCGCTTGGGTTTTCAGCCCGAAGCCGTGCAGGCGCAGTCCGGCGGTGGCCACCGTGGCGAGGACGGCCTGAACGTCCTTGAGCGACTTGCGGCGGCACACGGAGCCGACCCCGACCAGCGGATAGTCCGCCAGCCGGACGCCGCGCTTGTCGTACAGGTCCAGGCAGGCTGCGTAGTCGGCCGGCCGCCAGCCCTGGACGGTCGGGATGATGTCGACGCCGGGGTCTTCGGCCATCAGGTCGACGAAGTTGCCCACGGTGCGGTCGATGTGCTCGCGCACGGACAGACCGGTTTTGGCGATCATGTCGGGCTCGCACATCCAGTCCTGCGGACCGGCCCAGACCAGGCGGCCGATCCCGTCGCGGAACTGGCGCAGCTCGCGGACGTAGGCGTGCGGGCCGATCGTCCATCCGCCGTGGTTGTCGAGTTCGGAGAAGGCGCCCGAGTCGTACACCCAGGCCTCGGCGGCGCGGGGCAGCGTGGCGCGGCCGGTCAGGGCGGAGCGTGAGACGCACATCGGCACGCCCCAGGTGGAAAGCCAGTTGGCGTGGTGTCCGCCGATCCAGAACATGGGTCCCTCGGGCGGCGAGTCGCCTGGGTGGAAGCCGAGGCCGTACTCGCAGTGGCAGACGCAGCTGCCCATCGTGCAGAACCCGCAGTCCAGGCACTGTTCGTGGTAGCAGTGGCCGCAGGCGTAGCGGACGGCAGCTGTGCAGGTGCACGTCTCGGGATACGGGGCGTACACCGGCGGCGCCGGCATCCGGCGGGTCGGGGCGGTGAGGACGGCGTTCACGGGCGTGTCCTTCGAGTTGGTGAGTGGGGCCGGTCCGGGGTTGCCGCCCCGGACCGGCGGTGGGGCAAAACGGAGAGTGGGTGTGGCTCACGCGGTCGGCGACTGCGTCAGGTGTCTGCGCTGGGCAGGTCGCCGCGGTTCCACGGAGCGAGGCCGGCCCGCGGCTCGCTGGCCCCGTGATCGCGTTCGTGCCGCGCGGCTGCCAGAAGGGCGAGGATCCGTTCGCCCTTGATGGCGGCCTGGTGGCGCAGCGGGCCCGCGGGGATCTGGTCGGGGAGCGTCACCCGTATCGTCCCCAGGTCGATCTGCAGCGTAACGGTGTGCACGAGGGCGCATCCCCGGTCCTGCCCGGCGTACAGCTGCAGCCGCGCTTCCACGCGGTGGTCGACGGGGGTGAGTACGACGTACTCGTTGCGCCAGGAGCGGTGTTGGGGGTCGGGGGAGATCCGCACCCGGGGGAGATCCGCACCCGGGCGAGGACGGTGCGGCCGGTGGGCACCGAGCGGTCGTAGAGCGGGGCGGTGGGGTCCTTCTCCCGGCGGGTCACGTGTTCGTGGAACGGGTACCAGCCGGGTCCGTAGAACACGGCCTGGGCGTCCAGGACGTACCGCCAGCCGCCGAGATCCAGCTTCACGCCGTAGATGTCGCGTTCGACCTGCGGGGCGACGTAGAGGTCGAGGGGCGCCGTGACGGCGCGCGGCATCAGGTGCGGGGCGAGGCAGGGGAACGCCGGCAGGTCGGTGGGCAGGAACGTCGTGCGGGTGTTCCCCAACTCCCCTGGCACGAAGCGGCCGGTGCCCACTACCGAGCGGACCAGGTAGGGGACCGTGCGGCCGCGCGGGGTGACGCGCAGGGCGACGGCCGAGCCCTCGACGGAGATCAGCTCCTGGAAGTCCCAGTCCGGCCGGTCCGTGCACAGCCGGTGCTGTAGCTCGCGCAGGGCTCGGGAGGAGCGGCGGCCGAGCGGGTCTTCCGGATCCCAGTGCGGATCTGAGAGCAGGACCAGGGCGGCGGCGGGGTGCCATTGGTCGGTCAGGACCTGCCATGGTCCGTGCGGCAGCAGAGAGGCGACCTGGCCGGTCAGTTCCCCTGCGCCGGTTAGGTCGCGCAGGACGGCGGCGGTGAGACGGGAAGTGGACGGTGCGTCCCAGGGACCGCCCAGGGTGAGGCTCAGCCCGCTGCCGGGGGCGCCCAGGGTGACGCTGAGCCGTCGGCCCTCCAGCCAGGCCTGCGCGTGCCCGAACTGGACGAACAGGCCCGGCTCGGCAGGCTGCTGGAAGGGGGCACCGGTGGTGAGTAGGCGGGCAACGGCCTCGGGGGACGGGTGGGCGTCGCGGGCGTCGGGCAGGGCCGGGGCGTAGCGGGTGACCGCGTCGAGAATGCGCGACGTGACGGGCGTCGGGGTGTGCGCGCTGATGCGCGCGGTGCAGATCCGGGCGGGGCCGGTGGGCGACGGCGCGGCCAGAGCGGCCTCAAGCTGGCCGTGCCGCTCGCGGGTGCGCAGGGTCAGCCGGTAGCCGCCGGGCAGGTCGGCGCGGGTGCGGTCACGTCCGCGCAGGTGGTGTTCGACGATGGTGTCGGAGATCGCGTAGGTCGGAGAGGCGGGCTCGAACTCGTACATGGCGCAGGCCTCCAACGGCGGTAGTCGGCGCGGGTGTGCGGGGCGGTCAGCGGGTGATGCGGGCCCGGGCGCCGCCGGCCTGGACGCGGACGGCATCGGCGTGTGCGGCGGCGCGGACCTTGTCGGCCCACTCGGCGGCACGCTGGGCCAGTCCTGCGAGGCGCACGAAGTAGGCGTCCTGGTGCTGACGGGCGCGGTCCATCAGCGCCGCGTGCTCGGCGGTCAGCTCCTGGGCGGTGTACGCGGCGATCGCCTCGACCCCGTGGCGGCGGGTGACACGCCCGAAGGGGCAGGCGCCTTCCTCCTGCTCGATGACGGCGAGATCGGCGGCGGGCCAGCCGGTCTCCTCGTCGCACGGCCCGAGCTGGATGTCGAGCACGTACACCGCGTCCGCGTCGTGCAGGCAGTCAGCCTGGTAGCGGATGTGCGGGCGGGGCACTGGGCCCGTCTGGCGCTTGGTGCGCGCGCGCCACAGGTCGGGGGCGGGGTCCTCCTCGTCCTGGCGGAGGCGGTGAAGGTAGGAGACCAGGGCGGGCAGCTGCCAGGCGGGGGAGCCGAACGGCGCGGCCGGCATGGCGATCCCGGACCGGGCGATCAGGCCCGTGTGGTTGCTGACGGCGGCCTGGGCGACGAACAGCGAGGCGCTCAGGCGGAGTTCGGAGCGGAGCATGGCGAGGCCTTCCGGGCGGGCGGCGCGCAGAGGTGGAAGGGGAGGGTGCCCGGGCCGGACCGGACAGGTCCGGCCCGGGCAGCAGGTCAGGACGCGTCCTCGGAGTCCTCGACGCTCACGGCGTCCGGGGTGTCCTCGTCGGCCTGGCCGTCGGCGTCGGCCGCGTCCGGCTCGCCCTCCTGGTAGGGCTCGTCGTCGACGATGGCCTGTTCGACGCTGGAGAGCGGGTAGCCGATCTCGGCAAGGAACTCCAGCCACGTGCGGGCGTCCTCGCGGATCTCCCGCAGCTCGTACACGGCAGAGCGGGCGGCGCTGTCGGTGCGCCAGGTCCGGACCTCGCACATCCGCTTCTCGAACGTCGCGGCCAGCACCGCGAAGTTCAGCAGCGTGAGTTTGGCCGGGGTCGCCGACTTGGCGCGCTCGGCGGGGGCGTCGTAGCCGGTCAGCTCCTTGACCAGGTCCCGGCGGCCCGCGTCGCCCACCCACTGAGCCACCGGCTTGGGGCAGGAAAGGAGCTGCTCGGTGACGAACGCGGCGAGCGGCTTCGGTGCGGTCTTGCGGCCGATCAGGTCCTTCAGCCACGCCTGCCGGGCCTTCTCGGCGGCGCGGTAGGCCTTGTTGCCCGCCTTGACGTACTCGCGGGAGGGCTCCGACGGCTTGGCCGCCCCCGTCGCCTGCGGCTGCTCCTCGGCCTGGTCGCCGTCCGTCTCGGAGGCGTCCTCCTGGGGCGGGTAGTGGCCGAAGCGCTCCGGGTCGGTGCAGAAGTACTCCACCTCGCCGGGCTCGCGGGGGTTCTCGGCCCAGGTCGCCACGTGTCCGGGGCACTCGGCGTGTGCCTCGGCGCTCATGGGCTCGCCGTCCGGGCCGTCCAGCTCGCTGAGCGGCTCGACGGTGGCCGGAAGCGTGTCGCCGTCCTCGGCCAGTCGCACGCCTGCGGCCTGAAGCTGCGGGCGGACCTGCTCACGGGCGCGCTGCTCGGCGCGGTCGTCGCGCTCCCACTGCACCTGGAACTCGAAGCGGCCCTTGGCGTAGGCATCCAGCAGCCGGTTGACGGCGGCGGCGTCGTCGTCGAACTCGCCCAGCACCCCGAGGACTTCGAGGTCGAGGTCGTACGTACCGGCCTCGGCGAGTGCCGAACGGGTCCGCTCGCCCACCGACTTCGCGGTCCTCACGGCCTGGGACACGTCCCTGCGGGAGCGGCCGGTGAGTTCGGCGACCCTGGCCTGCTTCATGCCCGCGCCGACCGCGCCGAACAGGGCGTCGGCCTGCTCCAGCTCGGTCAGGCCCCGGCGGTAGTCGTTGTCGTTCTCGATGAGCTGGTCGATGAAGTCCTCGCCCGCCTCGCGCAGGGAGGGGTCGAGCACGTACGCGGGGACCTCGATCGCGTCCTGCTCCTCGCCGGTCTCCTTGGTGGCCCGGGCGGCGAAGTAGCGCCGGTGGCCCATCTTCAGTTCGTAGGTGTCCTCGCCGAGCGGGAGGACCACGACGGGGACCTTCACGCCGTTGGCCGCGACGGACTTGAGGAACTTCTCATCCAGGTTGAGGTCCTGGCGGACGTTGTTCTCGTTGACGCGGATCTGGCCGAGCTGCAGGGTGACCCGCTGCATCGGTGTGGTTGTTGCGGTGTCGCTCACGGATTGCTCCTCGTGCGATCGGTTGGTGTTGAGCAAGTTGCCGCTTGCTCGTTAAATCAATTATACGTCATTGAGTGTTGGGGCAAGGCCTTTTATCCCTGGTCGGCTGGGGTGTGATGCTGGCGGATCTCCTCGGCGATGCCCTTGGCAACCGCCTCAATGTCCTCAGGAGTGTGGACTTCGCGGAACGCGGCGATGGGGCCAAGGGGGTTGAGGGTTGCCCACAGGCAGAGCTCGCCGTGTTCGTCGACGTGGAGCGCGTACGGGTCGGCTCCTGGGGCGTCCAGGTGGCCGGAGGCTTTCCATGGGCCGGCGGTGGCCGTCCAGTTGACGCCGAGGATCTCGGCGACGCGGTCGGCGACTGCTGCGGGGGTCGTCATGGGGGCTGGTCCTTTCGGGGCCGGGCCCGGGGGCGGTGCGCCCCCGGGCTGGCTAGGTGATCAGTCCTCGTGGGGTTCCATGATGGTGATCACGGGTTCGCCGTGGTCGCCGGGGCCGATTGCGCAGACGAGCTGGACCGGCTGGGCCTGCCGGGGTGCGGCCGTCGCGCGGCACCCGTCGCAGGTCGACGGTGACCTCACCTCCGCCGCTGCGCCGGATCGCGTGGCGGGCCATGGTCAGTACGTCCCACAGACGACCGCGCTCGTCCTGCGGCGTCTGCCGCTCGCTGTCGCCCTCGTTCCACGCCACGCAGCCCTCCCACACGGCGCTGGTGAGGGCGACCGGGACACGGAAGCCGGCCTCCCTCGCCAGCTCGGCGTCGGCGGCGACCAGGACGCCGTCTGCCAGGGCCCGGGCGCGGGTGTAGGCGTGGATGATGTCGTCCGGGTCGGCCAGCGGGACCGACCGCATGGCGTCGTCGCTGACGTCGGGGTCGTCGGTGACGGCGGCGTCGTGCAGAACCGCATCGATGCGGGACAGCACGCTGTCGCTGCTCACCGGCTCTTCACGCGGCGAGCTGGGGCGGTGCCGGGCGGGCTCCTGCTCGTGCGGGGAACTGTGGCCGTGGTCGGCCGGTGCGGGGCCCGTGGGCGACTGGGCTGCGTCCTCCTCGGCCACCATCGCCGCGTGCACCTCCAGCACCGTCCCCAGGGCCGCAACCCTCCCGGCGTCGCCGACGGTCACGGCCTCCGCCCGCTCCTGCTCGAACTCATCCCGGATCTGCTCGTGGCTGTAGCCCTGGGCGAGCTTCACGCGGACGGTCTTTCCCACGAGATCGACCGCCAGGGCGGGCAGATGACCGGGCAGACGGTCACGCCCCGGCACACCGGATGCCCGCGTGCGCCGGGCGAGCGTGCAAGCCGCGCTGCGGTCCTGCGCGCTGGCCGGTCCGGCGGCCTGGTGCGCGTGCCCAGAGCCGGGCCCGGCGGTGGGAGCCGCGGGAACCTCGGCGGCCGGCGCATCGTCCGCTGGGGCGGCGGGGGCCTCGGCGGTCAGTTCGTAGAACCGGTTGGAGTGAACGTGGACCGTCCACTTCTGCCTGGGGGTGTCCTCGGTGAGCCGGGCGCGCGGCGTGCTCTCCCACGCCTCGAATGCCCGCGCCGGGTCGACCTGCACCATGTTGCCGCTGTCGGAGTCGTAGGCACGGCAGGTGCGAGCCGCCGCGCGGATTTCCGCAACGCGCTTGGTCCAGTTCCGGCGGATGGTGGTCATGGTGCGTCCTCCTGTGTCGAGTGGTGCCGGATGAGTTGCCGCTCATCCGGTAGGGGGCCGGTCGCCGTGGTCGGCGCCCGGCGGAACGAGTTCAGGCCCGGACGGCCGAGTCGGCGGTGCGCAGGGCCTCGCGGGTGGCCTCCAGCAGCGGCACGGAGATACCGCCCGCCTCCAGGTCGGCGGCCGTGATGCGGCCTGCCCCCAGGTCGCAGAACAGGTTCCCCAGGCAGACCGACAGGGCGCCCAGCGCATAGCGCAGGCCGTGCGGGGTGACCGTGCGCGCGCCCACCAGGAACCCGCGCCGGTCGTGGGGGGCGGCATTCACCAGATCGCGCACGGTCGGGTAGTCGTCGGAGGTGGACCCCTGGAAGCGGGTCGCGCGTAGGAAGGCCACCATGGCGCGGTCCATGCGGAAGGTGCCCGGCTTGGTGTGGTCGTCCTCGTCGGCGGCCTCGACCAGCCGCCCCACGGGCTTGGTGCCGGTCCATCCGGAGTTCGACGGCGTGGTGTCCCTGCCGTGAACCTCGGCGTTGCGGACGTGCGCGTACGTGCTGTCGACGGTGGCGCCGCCCGGGCTGCGCTCCTCCTGTCCGGCCACCTTCTCGACCAGCCAGACCGGCTCCGAGCCGGGCCGGTAGGCGGTGAAGTCCTCCCGGTCGAAGACCAGCATTCCGGCGGTGATGTCGTGTCCGTAGGCGCCCATGTGCGGCTCCCTGTCTGCTCGGTGTGGGTCGGTCGGTGGCCGGCGAGTTGCCGCTCGCCTGTAAAATCAATAATACACCATTACGGGGGTTGATCAATCCCCTTTTCGGAACAAGGTGTCCCCGTCATCGCCGCCGAACCCGGCGGGCTGCGCGGCCCTGGGCGCAACACGGGCGGGCTCGGCCTTCGGCTTGCGTGGGCGGCTGGTCACGGCTTCCTGCTCCGCGCGGGCGGCCTGCTCCGCCTGGGCCTCGAACTCGTCCTCGTCGCGGTTGCGCACCACGATTTCAACGGCCGGTGAGGCGTCGCGCCACTGGTCGCGGTACTCGTCCGTGGGGATGCCGGGGTTGGGGCGGAGCTTGATCCCGGTCTCGCGGTGGAAGCGCTCGTACGCGGGCGAGTCCTGCGAGACGAATCCGGTCTCGATGCGGAACGGGGCGGATTCCCTCGGGATGATGAACGCTCCCCGCCGGGCCAGGGTTTCGGCGACCGCGATCACGTGGAACTCGAACAGCGGTCCCCGGTAGCCGGGGGCGTTGCCGTTGCGCTTGATCCGCCCGAACGGCGGGTTGCTGATCGCGCAGTCGAAGGGACCGAGTTTCATGCCCGGGACGTCGAGCACATCGGCGCAGATCCACGTGGCCTCCGGCAGGATGCGCCGCCCGACCTTCACGTACTCCGGGTTCTTCTCCACGCACACGATCTCGCGCGGCGGCAGACGCTCCCAGCACCGGTTCCAGTAGTCGCGGGCGTGCCAGGCCAGGCGTCCGATGCCCGCGCACAGGTCGATGATGCGGTCCCCCGGAACCACGTGGTGGAGTTCGCCGGCGAGCTCGGCCGGTGTGAAGAACGCGCCGTCCAGGGTGCGGCCCATGTTCGCGGACTCGTGGAAGTGGTCGAGAACGAATTCCCGCTCCTCGATCGTCAAGTCCGGTTCCATGTCGACCAGTTCGCACGCCCGGTTGTGCTGCTTGGTCTGCTCCTTGCTGAGCTTTCCGGCCATGGCATGCCGCCTTTCGGTGGTGAGGGGGAGCGGTTCTGACGCGGGTTGTCCGGACCGCTCCAGAGCGGTCCTGTGTCCGACGGGGCGCGATGGCTACGGCGTCCGCGCTGCGCGCCACCAGGAGGCGTTCGTCAGCTGTCGGTCGGCGGCTGGGAGGTGCTGCACCGGCGTCCCCACCCGCGAGCGGGGTCGTGCTCCGTCACGTACCAACCGCACGTCCCGCACCGTGGCCCCCATGACTGGGGCGCGGCGGTGGGCTCGGCGATGTACACGTCCCCGGACTTCCAGGGGAAGCCTCCCGGGGCGAACCTCACGGACTCGTCCGGCATGAGCAGTGCCCAGCCGTCCGGCCAGTCGATGGGGCCCGGGCGCGTGGCCTCGGAAACTGCCTCACGGACGGCTGCTTGCGTCCAGACCTGCGGGACGCGGCCGTGCCCGGTGACGCGGTACGCGTCGGCCGTGATGTACCGGTCCGGGTGGGTGATGATGACGCCGGAGTCGCGGTCCGGCGTAAAGGTGATCGCTGAATGCCTGGTGGTCTGGCGGTAGAAGATCGCTTCGTCGTCGGTGATGGTGGCCTGGCTGGACAGCCAGAATCCGAGCGATCCGCCGAGGAACGCGCGTACCGCGCCGCCGCTGAGGTGAGGCTGACCGTATCCGGGGGCCTCCCGCACGGGGACGCCGGTGTCGTTGTGGTGGATGGTCTGGGTGTAGCGCGCGTACATCCGCGCGTCGCGGACGACGATGCGTTCGCGGGGCGCGCCTTCGTACCACAGCGGCAGCGGCACAATCTCCAAGTCCGTACCCGGCAGCGGACTGCCGGGCTGGATCCATCCCGCTTCCCTGCCCGCTCGGCACATGGCGGGAGCCTCACGCACCCACGCGAGGAATTCGCCGAAACCGCCGGCATACCGGCCGTTGCGCTCGGACACCTCCGCCCAGTAGCTGGAGCCGTACCACACGCACCGGGCGGTGAGCTCCGCGGTCGTTGTCGGCGTGGGGAATGCACCGGTCAGGGTGACCGTGCGTACGTGGGTGCCTTCCACGATGCCCTCGGAGGTGACGGTCACGCCCCACCCGTTCGCCGTCGCTGCCTCGGCCAGCGTGCGCGCCCGCTTGGGCAGCTCAGCGACCTCGGCGGCGGACGGTGCGGCGGGACAGGCCGCGGAGGTGTCGGCGGTCGGCTCGGCCCTGGGGCCGGCTCCGCCGTCCGTCTCCCAGGCCTCGACGGTGCCCGGGTCGGTGACGGCGGCGCCCGGGTCCGGGCGATCGCCGGTGAGCTGAGAGGGGAGGTACGTGGACATGGGGGCTCCGCTCGGTGGGCCGGGCGCCTGGGGCGCCCGGCCGGTCGGGTGTCGGTTCAGGCGGTGGGGGTCGGCTCGGGCTGCGCCGTGGTGACGGTCAGGTTCTCGGCGCGCAGGTCGGCGGCGACCGCGTCCATGAACCCGGTGTCGGCCTGCTGGTCACGGGATCTTCGGCGCTTTCCATGGCTGGACCAGGGCCTTGATCGACGCGGACGCCTGTCCCTTCTCGATCCCGCTCGTACGTCCGTGCGTCTTCTTCGACGGGAGGTCACGGCCGATCAGCGCGCGCCCCTCGTCACGGGCCGACACGGCGTCCGCGAGGAGATCCACGAACGCGCGACGCTCCGCCATGCCCGGCGTGTGTTCCATGTCCGGCGACACCTCAGTGCACGCCGGAAGCTCGAACATCACTGCTGCTCCGCCGTCGGCCGATGCCCACGCCCCGCGCCCCGCCGGAACGTCACCGGCTGCCGCACGGGCCAGGAACTTGCGACCGGCGGCCGCACGCTGCCCGGCCTCCCTGGCTTCCGACTCCAGCGCGGACACCTCACGCTCACGCCACCGCACCACATCCCGCGCGCCCTGGCGCTGCTTGTCAGCGGCCCACGACACCTCACGCGCACGCGCGGACCACGCCCCCGCCATCTCCTCTGCAACCCACACATCCGGCCCCAGCACACCCGCCGACCGGCGTACTTCCTGGTGAAGGTCGTACGCATCCCGCCGCCACGCCGCGCACGTCTCCGCGTGCTCCTCAGCCACCGTCAGCCGCTCACGCGCCACGGTCAGCGCACGGCGCGCACGCTCCGTCAGCCACGCCCGCGACACCCGCACCGTGCCCTCGTACGGGCCACGGAACGCCACCAGGAACACCCCACCCCCGTTGCCGTGGCAGATCACCGGCAGCACCTCAACCGCGCCCCCGTCGGTCTCCCACCCGTCCACCCCGCCGGGGTCCGACACGACGTCGGGCAACGCCGCCGGGGTCTTCTTGGCCTCGTTCTCCTCGGCCGGAACGTCCGGTGTCACGCCGCTACCGGCCGGAGCGTCGTCGGCCGGAACCTCGGTCTTCTCGGCCGGTCCCTCCCACCCCGGGCGGGTGATGCGCAGCAGGAACGCCGACGCCTGGGGCCGCACCCGCCCGGCAACCGCGCGCGGTTCCGGCGCAGGCTCCGCGCACTCCTGAGCTGACGGCACGTCAAGACCGAACCAGCGCGCGACGGCGAGAGCGTCACGCGCTGCCCAACGGGCCGTGTCGACGTCGCCCAGCCCGTACGCGGACTCTGCCCCCTCTGCGCACTCTTCGGCCTCACGGACTGCACCCCGGGCGCTGTTGTACTGCTCGTCCGTCAGACCGTCCCAATCGATGGTCTGAGCGAACGCGCGGACCGTGTCCAGGGCAGCGCGCGCCATGCCGACCGATACGGCCGTCTGCGCGTTCTCCTCCGCCTTCTGCGCCGCCCTCTCCGCGTGGATGCCGTACACGCGCGCCGTCTCGGCCGTCGCGCGCAGCACCGCTGCCGGACGCTTCGCGATCACGTACGCGATAGCGGCCCCCGTGACCTCATCCCACGTACCGCGCACGTTCCCCGTCGGAAGGGTCACGGTGTGTCCGCCGCCCGACTTGAAATGGAAGCGGAACGGGAATCGCTCACCGCACACGGACAGGTCCGACAGCAGGTCGGAGCGCCGGAACTCCCCCTCGTAACGGTCGTCCAGCGACCGCGCTTGCATCGCTTCCGGCCACTCCTCCGCCGCCCTACGCGCGCGCTCGACTTCCGTCACGGACGGCGCCTTACGGGCACGCTTCCGGGGGGCCGAAGTCTCCGCCGCGGTCTCGGCCGGACCGGGCGCCGGAGCGTCCGTCCGGTCAGGCGCGGTCGGCTGTGTACGGGCGGTGGGCGCCTCGGCGGTCACCAGGTCCGCGACGGCGCGCCATGCGATGCCCTGGGCGGCCGTCTGGCCGTAGAGGGTGAGGGTGGCGCCGTCCCAGCGGTGTCCCCGGGCGGTGAGCCGCCACACGCAGCGCAAGACGGTTTCCCGGGCCTCCTGGCGGGCGGTGAGCAGCAGCGCGCAGTGTCCGGGCTGCGTCTGGACGGTGGCCGTCCATCCGGCCTCCTCGGCCTGGGCGGTGAGGCGGGCCAGGTTGCGGGGCAGGGCCACCCCTCGGGCGTCCGCCGTGTGGGGCCGCTCGGCGGGCGGGGCGGTGGGCGCCGGCACTTCGGCAGGGGGCGGGGCCGGCGCCTGGGCGGGGGCGCTCGTGCTGCTGGCGGGGCGCGTGATCGCGGTCATGTCGGGTCACTCCTGGTCGGGCTGGTGCCGGGTGAGTTGCCGCTCACACCGGGAGGCAGGGCAGGGGGAGGCAGGGGCGTTCCCGCCGGGGCCGGTCGGGCGACCGGCCCCGGCGGGTGGTGCTCAGTTGCGACGGTTCGGCGGCCGGTTGTCCCGGGGCGCGGTGTGGCTGGCACCCGCGCCGTGCGTCGGGGCCTGGTCCGGACGGGGCACCCGCTCGGCCTGCCGGTACTCAACGCCCGGTTCCGGGGCCACCGGCGCACCGGTCTCGGTGTCGACGGTGTACGCCTCCCGGATCTCCTGCGCGGTGAGCGGCCGAAGCCAGAAGTTCCGCACCCTCCAGCCGCGTACGAACTCCGACCCGTTGGGGCCGAAGGTGCGCACGACCAGACCACCGGTGCCGCATCCGACCAGGCCTGCCGCGATCACTGCGCAGACACGCATGGATGCGGCCTCGTTGATGACCAGGGCGTCACCGATGACGGTGAGCTGCTGGCCTTCGATGAGGTCACCGTGCGGCGTGCTGGCGCTCGCCACCATGTGGTGCGTCCCGTCGCCGAGAACGGCGTTCAGAAGGGACAGATACGCGTCGGCGGCGCGGTCGAGCAACGCGTGTGCCGTGTCGGCGGCGGTCTGCGTCGCCTCGTCCGTCACGTCCTCGCTGACGGGGTCGGGTGTCCACCGCATGGCGTCAATGCCGAGATCCTCGCCCGGGTCGACGTTCTGCCCTTCGAGGCTCCGCCCTACGTGGTCCTGGTACTCGCTCATCGTTCCCCTGCCTTTGGTTGTTGAGTTGGCGGTGGGTGAGTTGCCGCTCACCATCAGAATCAATAATACACTTTCATGGGAGGTGATCGTCAACCCTCAATCACCCCCCGGACCTGGTGAGTTACGGCGACTCCACCGGCGTCACGCTCGTACAGAAGAACGGGTTGCGGCTGAGGCTGAACGTGACGCGCTTGGTCTCGCCGGTGCTATCGCGCTTGCCGTAGATCTCGATGCCGGTCAACTCGTCCTCGTCATAAGCCACTTGCAACACGGTGCCTTCCCAGACCTCGGGCCACGGGGCGGGCTGGTTCGCGGTCCTCGGGCGGGCGTGGGCGGCCAGACTCCGGGTGGGGTTGCGCTCGATGCGTACCCGCTGTCCCCGGCTGATCGGTCCTGTGGCGGTCATGCTGTCCTCTCTCTGGTTTGGCTGTGGCTCCGGAAGGGTGGGGCGACCGGTGGCCGCCCCACCCTGGGCGCGTCACTGCGTCCGGGCTGCCCGCTGCTCCTCGGCGGCCGTCAACAGCTCGTTGACCCCGTGGCGGGCGTGGTCGGCCCGTACGCGGGCGGCCACCTCGTCGGCGGACGGCAGTCCGACCCCCCCGTCAAGGGCCAGTACTTCGTACGCCTCACGCCACCCGCGCACCTGGCACTCGACAGCCGCGCGGGACGCGCACGCGATCGTCAGACCCCCGACGGTGACCGACAGTGCGCCGATTCCGTCGGGGCTCACTGCCGCGCTGCGGGCCCGGACCTTGGCGCGTCGGAGCGCGTCGTCCAGGATCACGAACGAGTTGATGGTCAATTCGGGTTCGCGCAATTCTCCCGCGTCGACCTGCTCGGGAAAGATCCTGTCGAGCATCGCGGCGGCCTCGCACCAGCCTTCCCACCAAACGCGCGCGCCGGTAGGGTGACGGAATTCGATGATGGCCGTGGGGATCTTCAGAAGGGGGATGAGCGTCAGACCGATAGAGGCGTCGGTCTCGTGCTCCCCCGCAATGTGGATCGTGAGTCGGCTTACCGCGTCAACGGTTTCCGCTTCCGTGTTCAAGGGGGCTCCTCACGTTGGTGATTGAGACTGAGTCAGGTTGCCGCCTGACTACGAAATCAATAATACACTGCTCAGCCTCGGGTGACACCCGAAACGCCGAACCTTGCGACATCTCTTGCGCCTTCTCTTGCGGCTACTCCTGCGACATCTCTTGCGACATCTCTTGCGCGAGCCTCTTCGGGAAGGTCGGCGTATCCGCAGGTCAACCAAGGCTTGCGCGTATGGTCGGGGGTCTGACATCCCCTCTGCTGCCACTTTTCTGCGCCGGTTGAAGGATGAGTGAGGAATGGGGGCGGGAGCGTGGTTGCGCGGCTGCCTCGGGGATCGGGGGCGGCCTGTGGGTTGGCTGCGCGCCGGCTCCGCCGCCGCGCTGGGCTGTGGGAGGGTCCGGGCTGGAGCCCGGACGTGTGGGGCGTGGGGGAGCTGCTGGCGGGGCCCTGGCGGCTAGGCCGTCCGTGCTCGGCGTGGGTTGTGGGCATGGGTTGTCGGGAACGTTGTCCCGGGGGTATTTTCAGCTCTATTGGGAGTGGAAATAGGGAAATTGAGGAACGGTCGGTTTCAGAATTTCAGCCCGGAGGGTTCAGGAATTATGACCGGCAATCAACCCAAATGCTGAATGGTTATCAGTTCCTTTCGAAATCCTTCCGATCCTGGCCACCCCCACCCGTCCTGCCGCGACATTCCAGGAATTCGCGGAGCAAATTCCTGTGCTGAATTGCGGAGCAATTCAGGCACCGTCACGGAGTGACGGTGCATCAACTCTTTTGCGGAGCAAAAGAGTTGCCGCCGCGTAGCGGCGGCGCGTCGTGTCTGCGGAGCAGACCGCGCGC
>NZ_BAABKC010000058.1:0-18850 GCF_039543625.1 Streptomyces similanensis
CCTGGCCGGACTCCACATCGCGGGCATCTTCCTCTGGTCCGCCCGGTGATCCAAACGAAACTGCCTAGCTGCGGGACGGCTTGTCCGAGGAAGCGTTCCCCGAGCGGTTCCGGGCGGCGCCGTCGCCGCGGAGTGTGGCCCGCCTGAACTGAGCGACCGGAGACGGCATGACGTGAGGAGGGACTCAGGCGGTGGCGGCGCCCGCGTGCTGGGTGACTTCGGCGCGGCCGGCGTCCGCCCCGGCGGCCTTCCGGCCCCAGTTCCTGCGTCGCACCGCCCCGATCGCGGCGCAGATCCCGTACAGGGTGAAGGACAGGGTGGTCACGTAGGGGCTGATGGGGACGCTGCTCCCCAGCGCCAGCAGGATGCCGCCCTCCATCGAGACGACGGCGAGCACGACGCTCAGCACCGGCAGCATGACGGGGGACGCCGTGACCCGCGCCGCCGCGGCGGCCGGGGTGACGACCAGCGTCAGGACGAGCAGTGCCCCGACCACCTGCACGGACAGCGCGATGGTCAGGCCGAGCACCAGCATGAAGGCGAGGGAGAGACCCCGAACCGGCACGCCGCGGGTGCCGGCGACCTCCGGGTCGATGCTGGCGAACATCAGGGGCCGCCACATCACGAGCAGGGCGACGAGCACGAGCGCCGACATGCTCAGCAGGATCGTCGTCTGCGGAGTATCCACCGCCACGATCTGGCCCGTGAGCAGCCCGAACTTGTTCGCCGCCCGGCCCTTGTAGAGCGCGAGGAAGAGCACGCCCAGGCCGAGACCGAACGGCATGAGAATGCCGATCACCGAGTTGCGGTGCCGCGCCTTCGCCCCGAGGACCCCGATCACGCTCGCGGCGACCAGGGAGCCGATGACCGAGCCCGCGACCACGTTCATGCCGAAGAGCAGCGCCGCTGAGGCCCCGGCGAAGGACAGCTCACTGATGCCGTGCACCGCGAAGGGGAGGTCGCGCATGATGACGAACACCCCCGCGAGACCGCCCACCAGGCCGAGCGCGGCGCCGACGATCAGCGAGTTGTGCACGAGCTCCAGCAGCGCGCCGTAGTCCTCGAAGGTGAAGATCTGCTGCCAGAGGCTGCCGGCGGAGGTCATGTGCGCGCTCCTTGCTTCCCGCGCGCCGTGTGGCGTACGCCGTGCGGTTCCGGTTCGTGATGATGGTCCGAGGCGGTCGGCTCGTCGGGGGCGCCGACCACGACCACCCGGTCCCGCACCCGCAGGACGTCGACGCGCGTGCCGTAGAGGTCGGACAGCGACTCCGAGGTCAAAACCTCCTGCGGCGTCCCGATCCGGTGCCGCCCCCGGGCGAGGTAGAGGACCCGGTCGGCCATGCCGAGCACGGGGTTGATCTCATGGGTGACGAAGACGACGGCCGTGCCGTGGGACCGGCGGCGGGCGTCGACGAGTTCCGTCACCGCGCGCTGGTGGCGCAGATCGAGGGAGAGCAACGGCTCGTCGCACAGCAGCAGCTGCGGATCCGCGGCGAGCGCCTGCCCGACCCGGACGCGCTGCTGCTCGCCGCCGGAGAGCATGTCGAGCGGGACGTCGGCGTAGTCCGTCGCACCCACGGCCGCGAGGATCTCGTCCACCCGTCGGCGTGGGCCGCGGCCCGGCAGGCCGAGGCCGAAGCGGTGCCCGTCGAACCCCAGGCGCACCAGATCGCGGGCGCGCAGGGCGGCCTGCCCCGCCAGAGTGGACTGCTGGGGAACGTAGCCGAGGCGCCGGCCGGCCTTCCCCGGCCGGCGGCCGAGCACCGTGAGCCGTCCCGAGGACAGCGGCACCCGGCCGAGCAGGGCCTTCATGAAGCTGGTCTTCCCGGATCCGTTCGGTCCGAGAACGGCGAGGAACTCGCCCTCGCACACCTCGAGGTCCAGGTCCTGCCACACCGTCCGGGAGCCGTAGGCGAGCGCCGCGTTCTCCGCGCGGATCACGGGTTGTGCGGTTGACGCCGCCCCTCGTGCCGCCGACCGGTCATCTTTGGCCTGTTTCGGCATGACCGGCGCCTACTTGTCCAGTGCGCCGGCGAGGGCGTCGATGTTCGACGTCATCCACGACAGGTAGTCCTTGCCCGCGGGAAGCGTCTCGGTGACCGGGACCACCGGGATGCCCGCCTTCTTCGCGGCCTCCTTCACCTTCTCCGTCTGGGCGCCTGCGGTCTGCTCGTTGTAGACGAGGACCTTGACCTGCTTGCCGGAGTAGAGGTCAAGGGTCTCCTTGAGGACCTGCGGCGAGACGTCGTCGCCCTCCTCGATCGCCTCGCTGAAGTCCTCAGGCGTCTTGTTCTTCAGCCCGGCGGCCTCCGTCATGTAGAGCGGGACGGGCTCGGTGATGGCCACGCCCTCACCGGCGTGATTCTTCTTGACGGCGGCTTCCTTCGCCGTCAGCGGCTCCAGCTTGGCCGTGAACGCGTCGGCGTTCTTCTTGAAGGTCGCGGCATCGCCCGGGGCCACCTTGCCCAGCTCCAGGGCGATGCGGTCGGCCACCTTGCCGACGCTGGTGAAGTCGTACCAGACGTGCTCGTTGAGCTCCCCGCCGACCGGGGCCTTGTGGCCGGACACCTGCACGGCGTCGATCTTCGCGGCTGAGGTGTTGCTCTTCGTCATCCGGGAGACGAAGTCGTCGTAGCCGCCGCCATTGGCGATGACGACCTTGGCCTTGGAGAGCGTCAGCTGGTTGCGGGTGCTGGCCTCGAAGGAGTGCGGGTCCTGATCGGGGCTGGTGATGATCGACGTCACGTCGACCTTGTCGCCGCCAACCTGCTTGGCGACGTCCCCCCAGACGTTGGTCGACGCGACGACGGGAATCCTCGCCGAGTCCGTGGTCGCTCCGCCCTTGGCGTCGTCGTCCGAGTCCGTGGACCCGCCACAGCCGGCCAGCAGAGCGGCGGCGGCCACCCCGGATATGAGGGTCAGGGAACGGGAGAGTGGCGTGGGCATGGGTCCTCCATGTGCGGAATCTCGAAAGGGTGATAAGGCGCGGCGTATGGGCAGCTCAAGGGCCTGCAGCCCAGGGTAGTTGAAAATGAATGTCGTAACGATGTTCGGGAAGTGGGAGACAGCGGATTTTGCGAAGCTTTGGCGACGACTGCCGTGAGGCATGCCCCCATGTCCGGGTGACCGCCGTCGGCACGCCCAAGGTCACTCTTTCCGGCCGCAGTCCCCGCAGACGCCGGTCAGCTCGACGACGTGGTCGATGCCGGTGAAGCCGGTGGTCGCCGCGACGCTCCGGGCCCACCGCTCGACCTGTTCCGCCTCCACCGCGCGGCTCAGCCCGCACTCCCGGCATACGACGTAGTGCTGGTGCCGCCCGTCGGGGCGCGGGCGATAGAGCCGTTCACCGTTGAGGTCGCGGATCACGTCCGCGCCGCCGTCCGCCTCCAGGATGCGGAGGGTGCGGTAGACGGTGGTCAGGCCGATCATGATGCCGGCGGCCTCGGCCGCCGCGTGCAGGGACCGCGCGGAGACGAAGTCGTCGCACGTCTGGAACAGAGTCAGCAACTCGCGACGCTGCCGTGTCGAGCGCTGGTTCCCGAGAGCGGAGCCGCGCATGGTCACCTCCCGGTGGATGACGCCGGTACCAGGCTGACCGGGCCGGGTGATGCCGTGGCTGCGACCATCACCCGGCCCGGGGTCATCGGACGGGCAGCACCGCCCCGTGCTGCTCGTGCACGCAGGACTCGTGGGCCTCGGGGACGTCCCAGGCGGGGAAGGGATCCTCGCCGCCGGTCCACTCGCCGTCCAGGAGGCATTCCTCCAGCGCCGAGTGCAGGGCCGCCGGCTCCAGCTCGGTGCCGATGAACACCAGCTCCTGGGCCTGCTGCTCGGGCGCCCCGGCCTCGCTGATCCCGGCGGGCTCGAAGCGGGCGACAGACCCGGCCTGGGACCACAGGCCGGTCACCCCGGTGCGTCCGGCCAGCGTGAAGAAGCCCTTGCTGCGCAGGACCGTCCCGAAGTCGCCGCTGTCGAACCGCTCGGTGATCAGCTGCCACAGCCGCCCCGGGTGGAAGGGCCGGTCGGCGCGGAACAGGGTGGACGAGATCCCGTACTCCTCGGTCTCCGGGACGTGGTCGCCGTTCAGCTCCCGCACCCAGCCGGGTGCCTGCTGCGCCCGCTCGACGTCGAACAGACCGGTCCCGAGTACCTCGGAGGCGCGCACCCGACCGCGGACCGTCTCGACCAGGCGCGCGCCCGGGTTGAGCCGGGCGAGGACGCCGCGCAGCCGCTCGGCGGACGTGTCGTCGACCAGGTCGAGCTTGTTCAGGACGATCACGTCGGCGAACTCGACCTGGTCGATCAGCAGGTCGCTCACGGTGCGCTCGTCGTCCTCGAAGGGCGCGAGCCCCCGCTCGGCGAGTTCGTCGCCGGTGCCCAGCTCGGCCAGGAAGTTGGCCGCGTCCACCACGGTGACCATGGTGTCCAGCTGGGCGAGTTCGTCGAGCGCCGCCCCGTCGTCGCGCGCGAAGGAGAAGGTGGCGGCGACCGGCATGGGCTCGGAGATGCCGCTGGACTCGATCAGGAGGTAGTCGAAGCGTCCTTCCCGGGCGAGGCGGTCCACCTCGTCGAGGAGGTCGTCGCGGAGTGTGCAGCAGATGCAGCCGTTGGTCATCTCGACCAGCCGTTCCTCCGTGCGGGAGAGAGCGGCCTCGCCACCGCGCACCAACGCGGCGTCAATGTTGATCTCGCTCATGTCGTTCACGATGACGGCGACGCGCAGTCCCTCGCGGTTGGTCAGCAGGTGGTTGAGCAGGGTGGTCTTGCCCGCTCCGAGGAACCCGGAGAGGACGGTCACCGGCAGGCGGTCGTGCGGCATCACGCGTCAGTCCTCCGGGCGGAGCAGGCAGCGCTCGTAGGCCTTGCGCAGGTGCTGGGGGACCAGGTAGGTGCTGCCGTCGATGGTGACGGGGGCGAGCGGCGGGGTGCTCGCGCGCCACTGGGCGCGGCGGTGGCGGGTGTTGCTGCGTGACATCTTGCGCTTGGGGACGGCCATGACGATCCTCTCGTCGGTGGGAAAGTCGTCCGAGGACAACTCGTTCGCGGAAGGCGGGAGTTCAGCGGCTGGAGTAGGGGAGCAGGGCCATCTCGCGGGCGTTCTTGACGGCGGTGGCGATCCGCCGCTGCTGCTGCCGGCTGATCCGGGTGACCCGGCGGCTGCGGATCTTGCCGCGGTCGGAGATGAACTTCCGCAGCAGGTCGGTGTCCTTGTAGTCGATGTGGGTGATGCCGGCGACGTCGAGGGGGTTGGGCCGGTTCTTGCGCGTGGGCGTGGCTTTGGCGGAGCGGGGCATGGAGCCCTCCTGGGATGGTGAGAGGGGGGTGGGTCAGGCGACGGCGTCGAGCAGTCGGTCGAAGCCGGTGGGCCGGCGCCAGGCGGCGGGTCCGGACGCCAGTTCGTCGTCGGTGAGCAGGCAGGCGTCGAGGAGCGCGAGCAGGCCGGCGCGGTCGAGGTCGGGCGAGGTGAAGACGAGGTGCTGGCAGCGGTCGCCGTGTTCGGGGTGCCAGTCCAGCGCGGCGGCGGTCCGGCGCTCGGCGGGCATCATCTCCCAGGCCGCGTCCGGGAGGGAGGCCATCCACGGCCCGGCGCTCTCCACGCTCAGCGCGCCGCCCGCGGCGTCCCAGGCGAGCAGGCTGTCGGGCCGGTCCGCCAGCCAGAACCTTCCCCGGCTGCGGGCGGCGGCGCAGCACAGGTCCTCCAGCGCCGCGTAGAGGCGGCCGGCGTGGAAGGGGCGGCGGCGCTGCCAGACGAGTGTGCTGACTCCTTCCTCGTCGCAGTCGTGGGGGAGCCGGGCGCAGGCCGGGTGCTGGGCGGCCGCCGCCGCTGCCACGTCGAACCCGGCGACCGCGATGCCGCCCAACTGCCCCGACTCGATGCGGATCCGCCGCGCGGCGGGATGCAACTGCCGTAGGAGCGCGAGGTCGTCGGGTCCGGTGACGGGGCTGTCGGCGAGGGCGAGGACGGGGGCGTACTCCAGTTGCCGTGCGAAGGTGTCGCCCACGGTGCGCTGGTCGTTCGCCGCAGCGGCGAGTCCGGCATCGGCGAGGTCGTCGCCGTCGGACAGGCTGGGCAGGGTGAGCGCGGGGTCCAGGGCGGTCACCACATTGGTGAGCCGGAAGGCGCCGTGGCCGTGGCCGGCGACCACCTCCGCCATGCCGCGGGGCTCCACGGAGTCCCACAGCTCCACGACCGCGAGGCGGGTGAGGCCGCCGGCGGCCAGCCGTTCCAGTTCGGGGACGAGGTCCTCGCGCAGGGCGCAGCAGGCGCAGTCGTCGACCAGCGGCGTCTCGCCCCAGGAGGTGTCGCCCGCGGCGTCGCGGACGCTGCGGCGCACGATGCCCGCCGGGGCGGTGGACAGGTCGTGGTGCAGGGCGACGCTGCCGGGTACCTCGCGCAGCAGTTGTTCGACCGTGGCGCGGCGGGCGTCGGCGTGCATTCCGCCGACGATCACCACGGGCATCGGTCCGTCGAGGGTCATCGGCGGCCTCCGGCCCGTCCGTAGCGGCGCTCGAAGCGCTCGACGCGGCCGGCGGTGTCCAGCACGCGGGCGGTGCCGGTGTAGAAGGGGTGGCTCGCCGAGGAGATCTCGACGTCGACCACCGGGTAGGTGCGGCCGTCCTCCCAGTCGATCGTCTTGTCGCTGGTCATCGTCGAGCGGGTCAGGAAGGCGAAGTCGCCGGCCTTGTCGCGGAAGACGACCGGGCGGTAGGCGGGGTGGATTCCGGGCTTCATGGGGTGTCCCTGGTGCGGAGTGTGGACGGACGGGGCCGGTGCGGTCAGCGTTCCTCGCGGAAGTCGACGTGGCGCCGGGCGATGGGGTCGAACTTCCTGAGGACCAGTCGGTCCGGGTCGTTCCGGCGGTTCTTGCGGGTCACGTAGGTGTAGCCGGTCCCGGCGGTGGAGCGGAGCTTGACGATCGGGCGCAGTTCGTTGCGTGCCATGGGAGTAGCATACGACAATGATTGTCATTGCCGGTAAGCCGGTGTCGAGAAAGGCAGAACCCGTATGTCCGCCCACTGTCAACTGACCGGCGCCGAGCCGGTCTTCGGCAAGAAGATCTCCCACTCGCACCGGCGCACCTCGCGCCGGTTCGACCCGAACATCCAGAACAAGCGGTACTGGCTGCCCAGCGAGGGGCGCAACGTGCGCCTGCGGCTGAGCGCGAGGGCCATCAAGACGGTGGACCTGATCGGCATCGAGGCCGCCGTCGCCCGCATCCGAGCCCGTGGGGAGCGTGTCTGATGGCGAAGAAGAGCAAGATCGCGAAGAACGAGAAGCGGAAGCTGATCGTCGCCCGTTACGCGGAGCGGCGCGCTGAGCTCAAGGCCGTTCTGGTCTCCCCGGCCACCACGGACGAGGAGAAGGCGGCCGCGCAGGCGGAACTGCGCCGCCAGCCGCGGGATGCGAGCGCGACCCGGGTCCGCAACCGCGACAGCGTGGACGGCCGCCCCCGCGGGCACCTGCGCAAGTTCGGCCTCTCCCGCGTCAACGTGCGTGAGCAGGCCCACGCCGGATTCCTGCCCGGAGTGACGAAGTCGTCCTGGTGACGGACGAGTAGGCGGGGGCGGCACGGTCGTGCCGCCCCCCTCCTCGCGTCCGCGGGACCCTCACAGCAGGTGCCCGGCCGGAACGTCGTCCCAGTGCCGCAGCCGGCCCTCGTCCAGCACCATCACGTCGTCGGCGACTCGCTGGACCACCTGCGGATCGTGGGTGATCAAAAGCACGCCCAACGACCGCTCCTCGCACAGCTCCCGCACGAGATCGAGCACGGACGCCTGGGTCACCGAGTCGAGCGCCGAGGTCATCTCGTCGCACAGCAGGATCCGCGGCCCAGCGGCCAACGCGCGGGCGATGGCGATGCGTTGGCGCTGCCCGCCGGAGAGCCGGCCCGGTGTGCGCCGCGCGAGCTCGGGGGGCAGGCCGACCAGGCCGAGCAGCCGCTCGACCTCCTCCTCGATCAGCTCCGGTGCCCGCATGCCCCGCAGGACGCGCAGCGGGCGCACCAGGGCGTCGCGGACCGGTCGCAGGGGGTGCAGCGTCTCGGCCGGGCTCTGCGGTACAAGCTGGATCGCCGCGCGGTCCGTCACCGGCCTCCTGCGCGCCCGCCCCGGCAGCGGACGCCCGTCGAGCAGGATCGACCCGCCCGCGACCGGGTGGAGTCCGGTGACGCAGCGGGCCAGCGTCGTCTTGCCGCTGCCGGACGCGCCGGTGACGGCCAGACAGCGGCCCGGCCGGACGGTCAGACCGACCTCCTTCAGCACGCGCCGCCCGCCCACCGACGCGGTGAGTGAGTCGACCCGCAGGACAGGCGGCGCCTCGGAAGCCTGCCCGCGCGACCGGGGCGGCGGCGACGCCGCGGCGACCAGTGCCGCCGCCGGACGGGACACGGGAGCGGTCAGGACCCGGGCGGTCGGCGCGTCCTCCACGATCCGGCCGTGCGCCAGGACCACGACCCGGTCCACCAGCCCCTCGACCGACGAGAGGTCGTGGGTGATCCACAGCAGACCCACACCCGCCTCGCGGACGCGGGCCAGCTCCGTACGGATCACCTCCTTCGCCACGGGGTCGAGGGCAGAGGTGGGTTCGTCCAGGACGAGCAGCCGCGGGTCCCGGGCGAGGGCGACGGCCAGAGCCGCCCGTTGCTGCTGGCCGCCGGAGAGTTCGGCGGGGCGCCGCCGCGCGAACGCGGCGGGCAGACCGACCCGGCGCAGCAGCGCCTCGGTCCCGTCGGCGTCCCGGGCGTCCAGCGCGGCGCCCAGCGTGCCGGACAGCCGGCGATAGGGGTTGAGCGTCGTGCCGGCGTCCTGCCCGAGGTAGGCGACCGTACGGCCGCGCAGCTCGGGGTGGGGCACCGGCAGCGTGTCGTGCCCGTCCACGCGGACCCGGCCGTCGGCCAGGGTGAGACCGGGGCGCAGGTGTCCCAGGACGGAGAGGGCCAGGGTGGTTTTCCCGGAGCCGGAGGCGCCCGCCACGGCCAGCGCCTCGCCCCGGTCCGCCGTGAGGGACACGCCGCGCAGGACCGGGCCCCGGGACGAGTTGAGCACCAGGTTCTCGACGGCGAGCATCGGTGTGCTCACTCCTCCTCCTCGGGGCGGGTCAGGTCGTCGGACAGAAGATTGACGCCCACGGCGAGGACGGCGATCAGGAGCAGCGGAGCCACCAGCGCCCAGGGCTGGAGCGCGGCGCCGGGCAGGGCCTCGTGGACGAGGGTGCCCCAGTCGGACCCCGAGACCCCGACGCCGAGGAAGCCGGCGGCGCCAACCAGGTAGAGGGAGAAGACGAAGCGGAGCCCGGCGTCGGCGAGCACCGTGGTAGCGACCAGCGGCAGGACCTCGTGGCGCAGCACCCAGGTCCACCGTTCCCCCCGGGCGAGCGACAGCTCCACGTGCGGCCTGCGCAGCACGGGCAGCGCCGCGGCCCTGACGACCCGCGCGGACAGCGGTACGCCCGCGACGCACGCCGCGAGCACGATGCCGGTACGGCTGGGCACCGCCGTCAGGACGAGCAGCAGGGCGAGCATCGGCGGCAGCGCGGCCAAGGCGTCCAAGGGCCGCATCACCAGTCCTTCGGCGGCCGGCCTGTGATGGGCGACCAGGGCCGCCGTGAGCCCCGCCGAGGTGCCGAGCGCCACGGTCAGCGCGGTGGCGGTCACCGTGGTCAGCACCACCGAGGGACCGCCGCGTAGCAGCCGGGAGAGTACGTCCCGGCCGAGGTGGTCGGTGCCGAGCAGGTGTCCGGGGGCGGGCCCCGCGTACGGCGTCGCGACCATCTCGGTCGCCGAGTGCGGCGCGAGCAACTGCCCGATCAGGCCGACGATCAGAACGGCGCCCACGAGGACCGCCACGGTCAGCGTGCGAAGCCTGACGCGCCGTCCGAGGGGGCCGGGGGCCGGCCGCAGCGGACCGGGGACCTGGCTGAGCGGTGGTGCGGGTGTCGTCATCCGGATCCCGTCCTCGCGACCGCGGCGCCGACGATGTCCGCGGCGATGGTGGCCAGCAGGGTGAGCGCCCCCATGAGCACCGCGAGGGCCTGCACGACCGGCAGGTCCCCGGTGCTGACCGAGGCGACCAGCACGTTGCCGATGCCCGGGTAGCCGAAGACGGTCTCCACCAGGACCGTGCCGCCGAGCATCCCGGCCGAGGTGATCAGCCAGATCTGCGTGGCGGAGGGCAGCACGGCGGGCAGGACGCCGTGGCGCAGCACGGTCCGTTCCGGAAAGCCGTTGAGCCGCATCGCCTCGACGTGCGGGGCGCGCAGGGCGACCAGCGTCTGCGCCCGCACCACCCGCGTCGCGTAGGCGAGACCGACCCACAGCAGGCTCAGTACCGGCAGCACCAGCACCTCCGGGTGGGCGAGCGGAGAGTCTCCCGAGGGCACCAGGGAAGTCGCCGGCAGCCAGCCGAACTGCGCACCCAATAGCAGGGCGAGCATGGCCGCGACGACGAACTCGGGCACGGCCGTGGTGAGCAGCAGCAGCGTGGAGGCGGCGCCGTCGGCCCGGCCGCCCGCCCGGCGGCCCAGGGCGATGCCGAGGACCAGCGAGGAGGGCACCAGGAGGAGGATCGTCAGGGCGGCCAGGATCGCGGTGTTGCCGAGGCGCCCGGCGAGCATGTCGGCGACGGGGGTGCCGTTCGCCGAGGTGCCGAGGTCCCCGTGCAGCAGGCCCCCGGCCCACTCCAGGTAGCGCCGGCTCAGCGGCTCGTCCAGTCCGAGCCTGGCCCGGACCACCGCCACCTGGTCCGGGGTGGCGTTCATCCCGAGCCGGGCGGTGGCGGGGTCGCCGGGCAGCAGGTCGACGCCGACGTAGACCACCAGGGACAGTGCGGCCAGCAGGAACCCGGCGGTCACCAGCCGGCCGGCGACGTACCGGGGAAGCCCCCTCTTCACGCGGTGAACCCGACCTTGCCCAGCCACGGGTACTTCGGCGACTCGCGGTTCTCGATGCCCGTCAGCCGCTCCTTCGCCAGGCTCAGCACGTCACCGCGTCCCCAGGCGATCCAGTTGCCGCGGTCCGCCATGACCCGCTGGGCCTTGGTCCAGGCGTCGGCCCTCGCGGTTTGCGAGGTGGTGGATATCGCCGTCGCCACGGCGTCCTTCAGCTCCTTGTCCGGGAAGGCCAACGTGGGGAAGGCGGCGGACCGGGTGTAGGTCAGGGCCAGGGAGACGGGCCCGAGGGGGAACGCGATGGCGTCGCACGCCTTCATGCCCGCCGGGTCGTACCCCTCGGTGGTGTTCACCTTGGCCAGCTCGGCGTCAAGACCGAGACCCCTCAGCTGTTCCACGAACAGCTCCGCGGAGGAGTTGAGTCCCGTCTCGTACTCGGCCGTGCGCACGACGAAGGGCTTGCCGGCGGCGCCGGCCTCCTTCAGCAGCTGTTTCGCCGTCGCCGTGTCGCGCTCCGGGACGGGCACGTCGCCGAGGTAGTACTTCGCGCCGGCCCCGAACAGGTCGTTGGCGGGGGCCCCGTAGCCGAGGAAGACGGCCTCGACCAGCGCCTTGCGGTCGATGCCCAGCTTGATCGCCCGCCGCACCCGCGGGTCCGCGGGCAGGGTGCGGGTGACGTTGAGGACGAAGCCGTAGGTCGTGCGCATGCCCTCGCCCGCGTCACGGATCTGGAGACCGCTGCCGGGCGTCCCCGCCTTCGCGGTGGCGAAGGAGATATCCGAGGCGTAGTCGGCCTGTCCGTCCCTGACCGCGTTCACGCGGGCCTGCGCGTCGTCGACGCTGAGCAGGACGACCGCTTCGGCGGGCCCGTCGCCGTCCCAGTAGCCGGCGAAGCGCTCAAGACGGGTCTCGACACCCGCCTTGAAGGCCGTCAGGCGGTAAGGGCCGGTGCCGACGGTCGACTTGGCGTCGAAGGAGGTGGTGCCCTTCTTGATGACGTACAGCCCCGCGCCCGCGAACAGGGTGGCCGGGTCTCCGACCGGCTGAAGGGTCGGTACGACCACGGTGTGGTCGTCGCTCGCCCGGGCGGCGGCGAGGTCGAAGTAGGCCGACAGCTCGCTCGGCGAGACGCGGTCGGGGGAAGCGCGGTACTTCAGCGTGTGCACGACGTCCGCTGAGGTGAAGGGCGTTCCGTCGTGCCACTTCACCCCCTGGCGCAGGATCAGGGTGCAGCTCTTGGCCTTGCTGTCGACGGTGGCGCCCGTGGCGAGCGCCGGCTCGGCCGCGCCGCCGGTGAAGGAGAACAGCGTGTCGAAGAGGACCGAGTAGCGGGCGAGGTCGCAGGGCGAGGTGCCCACGGTCGGGTCGAGCGACTCGGCCGCTCCCGCGCCGGCGAACGCGAGCCGCGCGGTGCCGTCGCGCTCGGCCGCGCCGGTGGGCGCGCCGGTCACGGTGGGCGTCACGGCCTGACCGGAGGAGCATCCGGTGAGCGACGGGGCGGTCACCGCGGCCGTGCCCAGACCGATCAGGGCGAGGACGCCGCGCCGGGTCAGAGCAGGGGAAGAGACAGGGCGATGAGACATGACACTCCGAGTGCGTGTGGGCGCGTGCACTGGCGTGCCGGATCGCCCAGAGGGCCCAAGAACAGCTCTAGTCATACATGATAATCATTTTCAGAAGCAAGAGCCGGAGCGTCGGAGTCGTGATCGGGCGACGGCGTGCACAAGAGGACGCTTAGCAGCGCGTGCAGGTGGAAACGACTAACCCCGAAACGATTGTCGTCACCATGAGGCGGCGACACGCGAACGTGGGGAGGATGCGTGGCGAAGGACGCGCCCCTGTATCTGAAGCCGCGGGTGGAGCCGCCGCTCGCCTCGTTGCTCGGGGAAGTGAGGTTCCTGCACTCGCTGGTGGATACGCTCGGCTCGCCGCTGAACGTGCTGCTGCCCGAGGTCGTCGCCGGGAACGCCGAACACTTCCGCTCGGTCTACGTCCGCCACCGCCTCTGCGGCCGGGTGTACTTCGCGCACAAGGCGAATCGGTCCAGCGCGTTGGTGCGCAGGCTGGCCGCTTGCGATCCAGCCGTGGTAGGCATCGATGTGGCCTCGCTCGGAGAGCTTCGGCACGCGCTCAGCTGTGGGTTCACCGGGGACCGGATGATGGCGACCGGGCCCAAGGATCCGCAGTTCCTGTGGCTCGCCGCCCGGGTGGGGGCGACGGTCAACCTGGACTCGGTCGGTGAGCTGCGGCAACTGGCCGAGCTAGTCCGCGAACACGGCCTGGGCAGAACCCGCGTGCTGGCACGCCTGTCGGGATTGGAGTCGGACACCGGCTTCGAAGGCGCCGGCACGCGACTCCTGTCGCGGGGCAGCCGGTTCGGAACGCCGGTCGCGGCGGCCGAAGCACTGTGGTCGGCGCTGGAAGAGCACGCGGATGCCGTCGAACTTGTCGGCCTGGCTTACCACTTGGACACTACGGGCCTGGAGGAGAAGGTCCGCGCCCTGGAGCGATGTGTGCTGCTGATGGACGAGTGCCGGGCGCGCGGCCTGACACCGGGCGTCGTGGACATCGGAGGCGGGTTCGGCGTGGGCTACGTCGCCGAGGCCGCCGAGTGGGAGCGCTGGACCACCGCGCTGAGCGAGGCCGTACTCGGGATACGCCCGCCGCTGACCTGGCGCGGCCACGGCTACGGGCTGCGCGGCGAGGGCGGCACGGTACGCGGCACGGCGGCCCTGTATCCCGCCCACCGGTCCGTCGCGGGGCCGGCCTACCTCGACGCGCTGCTCTCGCGCCCCGCCCCGGCTCTGGGCCGGTCGCCGGCCACCCTGCTCCTGGAGCACCTGAACGACCTGTACATCGAGCCGGGACGGGCCCTCGTCGACCAGTGCGGGGTGTCGCTGGCCCGGGTCCTGGAGGTGCGGCCCACAGGCGACGCCCCCGACCGGTACTTGGTACGCCTGGGCATGAACGCGGGAGACGTCAGCCTGGAGGAGCACGGCGTGCTCGTCGACCCCGTCCTGCTGCCCCGTGACGGGGCGCGCGACGAGTCGAACGGTGCAGGCCCCGTCGGAGTGCACCTCGTCGGCAACCTGTGCCTGGAGGCCGACCTGATCACCCGCCGGCTGGTGTACCTGCCGCGCCTGCCGAGTTCCGGCGACGTACTCGCCTTCGTCAACACCGCCGGATACGCCATGGACTTCCACGCCCACCAGGCGCAGCGGCAGCCACTCGCGCGGACGGTGGCGGTCACAGAGGAGGACGGCATCTGGCGCTGGTGCCTGGACGAGGACTACTGGCCGCTCACGAACCCGCAGGGAAGGCCGACTTGAGATACGACAGCATCACCGACGCCATCGGAAACACGCCGCTGGTCCGCATGGACCCGTCGGTCCACGGACTCCACCACATCGACCTGTACGCCAAGCTCGAGATGCTCAACCCCTTCGGCTCCGTCAAGGACCGGCCCGCCTGGCACATGGCTCGGCCGCTCCTGGCGGAGGCGGTGGGCGGCGACGGCACGGTCGTGGAACTGTCCAGCGGCAACACGGCCAAGGCTCTCGCGCTGCTGGCCGGCCTCAACGGGCTGAAGTTCAAGAGCGTGACCAACCGGATGCGCGTACCCGAGATCAAGGAACTCCTGCTCCTCCTCGGTGCGGAGATCGAGGAACTGCCAGGTCGGAGCGAGTGCCTGGACCCCACGGACACCGACGATCCGCTGACCCGCTTCCACCAGGCGCTGTCCGAACCCGGCAGCGCCTACCTGCACACCGACCAGTACTTCAACCCGCGCAACGTGGAGGCGCACGCGACCGGGACCGGACCCGAGATCGTCAAGGACCTGGACGGTCGAGTGCCCGACTGGTTCGTCGCCTGCGTGGGCACGGCCGGCTCCTCGACCGGAGTCGCCAAGGTGCTGCGCGAGCATGACCCGCGGGTGCGCGTGCTCGGGCTGGTCGCCGACAAGTCCGACTTCATACCGGGCATCCGCACCATCGACGAGGTGCACCAGGTCGGGCTGTTCGACCCGGCGACGTACGACTCCATCGCGTCGGTCACCTCCCAGGAGGCCATCGACGGCATGGTCACGCTGATCCGCCGCTGCGGACTGCTGTCCGGGCCGACCGGCGGCGCGGCCTACCACGGAGCCGTCCGGCATCTCGCCGCCGTCGACGCGGAACTCGCTGGCACCGGTCACCGGCAGACCGCCGTGTTCATCGTCTGCGACCGTGCCGAGAGCTACCTGAGTTATGTGCGCGACCGCCGCCCGGAGCTGCTGGGCAGGGCGCGGCGCGGCCACTCGGCCGCGTCGCTCACCGAAGCCGAGGTCCGCGCCGGGGCCCGGACCGTCACCGTCGAGGAAGCCCGGCGCTGGGTGGCCCAGGGAGAGCCGCGTCCGCTGGTGATCGACATGCGCGGTCCGCACGCCTACGCCGCCCTGCACATCGAGGGGTCGGCCAACATCGTCGACGAGGTGTTCGAGGAACTGGTACGGGTCGGGCTGCCGTTCAGCAAACGCACTCCGGTACTGCTGACCTGTCCGGTGGGGGAGAAGTCCCTGCGCTACGCCGCGCTCCTGACCCGTATGGGGCACCCGGACGTTCGCAGCCTCGCGGGGGGCATCGTCGCCTGGCGGGACGCGGGCGCACCGCTGGTGAGGGAGTGAGCCCGATGGCCGGCGCGCCGCTCGGCGACGACGCGGCGTGGCAGGCGCGGGCACGCGCGGAGTTCCCCATCCTCACCGCGAACCCGGAACTGGTGTACCTGGACAGTGCGGCGACGTCGCAGAAGCCGCAAGCCGTCCTGGACGCCGTGCGGAACTACCTGACGACGACGAACGCCAACGCCGGCCGCGGCACCTACCCCTGGGCCAACCGGACCACGGATCTGGTCGAACAGGCCCGTGAACGGGTCAAATCCTTCCTCGGGGATCCTGCCCCGGACCGCTCCACCGTGCACCTCACAAGCGGGACCAGCGAGGGTCTGCGGACCGTCGCCCGCGACTGGCTCACGCGGTACCTCGGCGACGGCGACGAGATCCTTGTCCCGTTCGCCGATCACCAGGCCAACCTCGAACCGTGGCTGGAGGCCCAACGCCTGCTCGCCGAGCGCGGTGCCGAGGTGCGGGTCCGCGGCCTGCCCCAGCAGGCCTCCGGCGACTACGACCACCGGGCCCTCGCCGAGGCCGTCGGCCCCCGGACCCGCTTCGTCGCCGCGACCCATGTCCACCACGTCTACGGCGGGGACATGAACGTCCACCGCATCCGTGCCGCTGTCGGACCGGACGTACCGATCTGCCTGGACGCGGCGCAGAGCGTCGGCCACCTGCCCCTCAGGCTCGGTGGCCCCCGTCTCGACGTCGACTTCGTCGTCTTCTCCGGGCACAAGGCTCTGGCGCTGCCCGGCACCGGAGCGGTGTGGGCGCGCAACGCCCGGGGCCCGGTCCTGCGGCCCGCGGGCTGGCACGGCACCCCCAACACCGTGGGCGCCGTGTCGCTGCTGGCGGCGTTCGACTGGCTGGACGCGGTCGGCGTCGACCGAATCGCCGCTCACGTCTCCGACCTGGCCAGCCGCCTGACCGACCGGCTGCGCCGTCTGGACGCCTACGAGGTCCTCGGCTGCCCCGTCAGCCTCGCCGCCGACTCGGTGCTGCCCGCGACCCAGCGACGGCACGGCATCGTCACCTTCCGGCACCGCGACATCCCCTCCGACGACCTGGGCTTCATCCTCTTCAGCCACGGCTTCATGGTCCGTGCCGACCGCCTCTGCCAGGCGGGCGCGGACGACAAGGACGGGTCCGTGCGGGTGAGCCTGCACGTGTACAACACCGGCGAAGAGATCGACCGCCTGCTGGCCGTTCTGGTTGCCTTGGAGTGAATGGCAATTGATAACCGTTTCCACCTGTAGATTGCGCGGTAGTCCCAAGAGGTGGAAGACGGAAGAGGTGTGCGGCCGGTGAGCGTGAGCACGGAGACGGCCAGGAGCTGGGTGGAGCGCTGGGAGCGGCAGCAGCAGCGGTACGCGCTGGACCGCGAGGAGCGCTTCACTGTGATCTGCGACGTCGTGGAGCACGTCTGCGTCGACCGTGAACGGCCGACGCTGCTCGACCTGGGCTGTGGTCCCGGATCCCTGTCCGTCCGGCTCGCGCGGCGACTGCCGGACGCGGAGATCGTCGCGGTCGACATGGACCCCATGCTGCTGGAACTGGCGCGGGCGCATCACCCGGACGTCGCCCGCTGGGTGGAGGCGGTGATCGGCGAGGACGGCTGGACCGACACTCTCGGCCTGCGAGGCGGACTGGACGTCGCCGTCACGACGACGGCCCTGCACTACCTCCCGGCGCCCGTCCTGCTGAAGACCTACGAGAGCCTCGCGGCCCTGTTGCGCCCGGGGGGAGCGCTGGTCAACGGAGACCACTTCCCCCCGGACGCGCGCTCCTGCTCCGATCTGACCGCCCACGTGGGGCGCCGACGGGCCGAGCGCTCGGGCGACGAAAGCCACGAGGACTGGGAAGCCTGGTGGTCCGCGGCTGCTGCCGACCCCGAGCTGGCGAACCTGTTCGAGCTGCGACAGCGCAGCCGTCCCTCGTCCGGCGGCGGAGGCGAGAACTGGCATCTGCCGGTGAGCCGCCACGCCGAGCTCCTGCGGGAATCGGGATTCAGCCGTATCACGCCGGTGTGGCAGGTGGGCGACAGTTGCGTGCTCGTGGCGCTGAAAGACTGACGGTCCGCCTGCTCAAGGGTTCGACGTCCCGCGCGCAAGCGCGTCAGGTCCGCGGAGACGCAAGCGTGTCAGGTCCGCAGAGAACCGGTCGTCGACTCGCCGGGCGGTGTCATCCGGGGCGGTTTTGCGGTGTCCGGTGTTCCGCGGTCTGCCGCCCGCGGTCGTCAGTCCCCGGTCCGGCCCACCAGGAGGACATGGTCGGTCACGGTGGCGGCCTGTCCTGGGGCCCCGTCGCGCGGCGGTCCACCGCCTCGGCCCGCTCCACGCCCCACCCGCTGGCGCCCTCGCGAGCACCGGCGCGAAGACCTGCGCCTTCCAGGTCGCCGACAGTTGAGCGCCTTCCTGACCCGCCGACCGCCGTGTACCGCCCCCCGGCGCTGGAGGACACCTGTCTCACCGGGATCAAGCACGTCGTCGAACTGACAGGAGTCCGCGGTCACTGCCGCCCTGCGCAGATGCCGCTGGGGCTGTCCGACGAAGTCGTCACCGCGCCGTTGCCGCAGGGACCGCTTCAGCCCTCACAGCGTCAGGCTCATGAGAATCTCGTCGCGGTCGTCGTCCGGGGCGACACGCAGGGCGCCCGGCCAGCGCCCTACCTCGATCCATCCGACTTTGGCGTAGAAGTCCTCGAGACCGAGACCGGCCCGCACCGTCAGTTTGAGGCGCTCCAGACCCATCTCCTCCCGGGCGACGTGATGGACGTGGTGCATCAGCGCGGCGCCGACCCCGGACCCGCGGAAGTTCACATGCGTCTGCACGTGGTTCACCACGCCGCAGTGCGCTTCGAGCGGATGTGCTTCGCGGCGGACGAGCAGCCAGCCGGCGAGGCAGCCTTCGACGGTGGCCGTCAGAAGTCTGCCACGCTCGGGCGCCAATCCTTGCGCGATCCGCTCCACGGCTGCCGCTGTCTCGGCGGACGTCAGGGGCGGCAGCGGGCAGTCCGCCGGGATGACGGCCCCGCCGGAATTGACCACCGCGGCCCAGCAAGCGGCCAGTTCATGTCTCAGGGCCGTGGAGAGACCTGACGGCTGAGCGAACTGGGCCAACGTGGGCGCGGTCACTCCGGATGCTGTCACGCGAGCCAGCTTCTCACACGGACACCTCTTCATAGGATTGACAATCGTTTTCAGTAAAGCTTGTATGGGGGACGCTCGACGGCATCCCGTCGGCCCCCGTCACGGCTGTTCTTGAGTTAGCTCAGGAATGGTGACGAGATCCCGTCCGATCGCAAGATCGGGCGGGATC
>NZ_BAABKC010000059.1:0-154942 GCF_039543625.1 Streptomyces similanensis
AAGCCTTACAGCGCCGATGGTACTGCAGGGGGGACCCTGTGGGAGAGTAGGACACCGCCGAACAAATTTCAGGGAAGACCCCGCACCGTATGGTGCGGGGTTTTCTGCGTTTATAGTGCACGTGGTTGGTCAGGACTGGGGGCGCCGTCCGTGGTTCGCCGGATGGTTGCGGCGGGTCTTCTTCTTGCGGCGTCGTTTCGAGGACATGCGAACCTCCTGATGAGGGACACGCGGGTGTTCTGCGGTCATGCTTCCACGGTCCTCCGGGCACCGCGATGCGCAAGCCGGCGGCGCCGTCCCCTAGCCCGGCGGGCGAGGACCCGCTCGGCGGTGATCGCCCGGCGTTGGCCGGGTGGTGTCGTGGCGGTGCCGCGGGCCGAGGACACGCAACTCGTCCAGCACCGTGGTGCCGCCGGGCGGAGGGGTGAAGATCCGCAGGCGCTGGTCGGCCGCGGGCGTCGCCAGCACCTCGCAGTCCAGGTCGATCCTGCCCAGGTCGGGATGGACGAGCCGGTACGGGTGCGACCTGCGTACGGCGACCTCGTGCCGGTCCCACAGCGCGGTGAACTCCGGGCTCGCGGCCCGCAGCCGCCCCACGAGCGAACGGGACGCCTCGTCGTCGCCACGACGGGTCGTCGCGGCCCGCAGGTCCGCGACCAACTGCCGGGCCTGCTCCTCGTGTTCCTCGACCGCGAAGTGATCGCGGACGCCGGGGTCGGTGAACCAGCTCAGCACGATGTTGCGGTCCTCCTCGGCGATCGTGCACACGCACCCGAACAGCGCGAGCGCCAGGTCGTTCTGCGCCAGCAGGTCGCCCAGATCGCTCACCACCTGCACGGGCACGCCGTCCAGACGGTCGAGGAGGTAGCGCAGGCCCGGCCGCAGGTACTCCCCGGCCCGCGCGCCCTCCGGCGGGCGGTGCCCGGCGAGCAGGTACAGATGGTCCCGCTCGTCCTCGGTCAGCCGCAGCGCGCCCGTCAGCGCGGCGAGCACCTGGACCGAGGGCTGGGGGCCGCGGGCCTGTTCGAGCCGCATGTAGTAGTCGGCTGACATGCCGGCGAGGACGGCGACCTCCTCGCGACGCAGGCCCGGGGTCCGCCGCCGCGGCCCCTCGACGAGCCCGACGTCGCGCGGCGTCAGCCGCTCGCGGCACCGGCGGAGGAAGTCGGCGAGGTCGGAACGCTTCGGTGTCATGTCCTTCTCAGGATATCGAGGTGGTGCCGGCGCGTCCTGGGACCGCCGGTCCTAGGCCAAGCGCTCCGCTGCCGCGCCGCCGGCGGCAGCGGCACGATCGGCACATGGCCGTCCAGAGCCTGTCCGACGAGAAGATCGGTGGTCGCCCCATGAGGGAATCCGTGCTGGAAGTGCCGGGCGCGCGACTGCGCTACGCCGTTCGCGGCGAGGGCCCCTTGCTGCTGCTCATCGCCGGGGGCCACCACGGCGCCGACGCGAACGAACCGCTCGCGCGCCATCTCGCCGACCGGTACACCGTCCTCACCTACGACCGGCGCGGCCTGTCGGGCAGCACCACCGACGCCCCCGCGACGACGCTCGCCACGCACGCCGATGACGTCTCCCGGCTGCTGTCCGCCCTCACGCCGGAACCCGCCCTCGTCCACGGCACCAGCCTCGGCGCCCTGATCTCGCTGGAGCTGACCGTCGGACACCCCGAGCAGGTCGCGGCGGTCGTCGCGCACGAACCGCCCGTCACACACCTGCTGCCCGAGCCCGAGCGCGCCGTAGCCCTCGGGCAGCTGCTCGGCGTCGAGGACACCTTCCGGAGGGAGGGCCCGGCCTCCGCGATGCGCGGGTTCGCGGCCGACATCGACATCGACCCGAACGACCGCGAGCCGGACGTTCCGGTACGCACCCCGGGGCCCGACCACCTGCGGAACGCGGAGGTCCTCCTCACGCACGACATGCCGGCCATCAGGGCGCACGTGCTCGACGTGGCCGCGCTCAAGGAATCACCCGCCCGTGTCGTGACCGCCGCCGGGGAGAAGTCGGGCCACGTGTGGCCGCACACGTGTGCCGCGATGCTCGCCGGGGAACTGGGGACGCGCCTGGAGATCTTCCCCGGCGGCCACAACGGATACGTCTTCCGGCCGCGCGGCACCGCGGAGCGCCTCCACGCGGTGCTCGGCTCCTGAGCGGCGACGCGCCCCGGCGGCCGCACCGCGGCGGACGCCCCAGCCGAGCAACGCCGGGCAGCGGACGGCGTCGCAACCCCGCAGCGGCGCTCCACAGCGCAACCCCGCTTCGGCTCTCCACAGCTCTACGACTCCGGCACCCCAGTCCCGAAGATCGCCCGGAGCCTCAAGGTGGCCCACCCGCCAGGTCTACGCCGGGAGTTGCCCTCGGGAAGTCGTCGGGAGTCACCCGGAACACGGGCCGACCAGCAGCGCCGATCCGCTTCGTCGGTTCGTGTCCGAGGTTCGTCCTCCCGGCGGCGGTGAAGCCGTCGATCCCCACGAGCGGGCGGCCCCGCCCGACATACAGGACGCGCTCGGGCACCCCCTCCGCGCGCGGGCCGCAGGCCCCCGGCGGACGCTCAGCCGGGCGGGACGGCCGCGTCGGCGATCCGGTATCCGACACCGGGGGTGGTGGCGATGACCGGCGGGTCGCCGAGTTTGCGGCGCAGGCGGCTGACGGTCACCGTGACGGTGATGGAGAGGCCGAGGCCGCTGCCCCGGCCGGTGCCGGTCCGGTCGGCGCCGAGGCGGCGGAAGGGCCGCGCGAGGTCCGCCACCCGCCGCTGGTCGAGGACCGGTCCGCCGGACTCCACGACGAGGGGCACGGCACCCGCCTCGTCTCCTCCGGCCCGTACCGCGACACTGATCCGGCCCCCGGTCTCGTTGTGCGTGATCGCGTTGTCGACCATGTTGTCCACCGCGCGGCGCAGCAGCGTCCGGCTGCCCCACACCCACGCGGAGCCGTCGATCCGGTCCTCCCGCACCCTCAGGCCCTTGGCCGCGACGTCCTGCGCCCGTCCGGCCAGGGCGGCCGACGCGAGGCGGTCCCGGTCGTCGCCCGGGTGGTCAACGACCCGGAGTGGCAGCGCCACCTCCAGCAGATCTCGCCCATGACGGACGGGCTCGCGATCCAGGCCACCGTCCCTCCGCACGAGCTGCCCATCGGCCCATGGGCCGGCCTGGGCGTGCTCGCCACCTGGGCCGCCGCCGCGCTGCTGGTCGGCGGCCTGGTGCTGCACGGGCGCGACGCGTAGCCGCATCGACCCGGCCGCGAGCACACCGGCCCAAGGTGTGAGCCGCCTTCGGAGCGGGAGCGGGCCCCTATAAGGTGGAGTGACCACGATGCCATCAACTGCCGGGAAAGCAGGGGCCGCTGGCGAAGAGGACGGTTCGGACACATCGCAGACGTCGGCGTGTACGGTCCGGCCCGCGCAGTGCTGAGCTGCGTACCGGCCGCAGCGCCCGTGAGAGGACGCGATGTACGCCAACGAACAGGCCCAGACCTCCGGGGGCGAGAAGCCTCGTCGTGTCGCAGCCGGGAAGCCGGCTCCGGACCGTGGCGCCTCTCCCGGCCTCCGCGTCCTGCAGAACGCCGCGGGCAACGCCGCCGTCCTCCAGATGCTCCGCGGCTCCGGCCACTCCTGGGCCCAGGAAGAGCACCAGCACAGCGCCGGCTGCGGCCACCAGCGGCAGGGCGGACAGCCGGCGCCGGCGCCGGTGCAGCGCTCCGCGGTCCACGACGTGCTGCGTACCCCAGGACATCCGCTGGACGAGCACACCCGCACGGACATGGAGGCCCGCCTCGGCGCCGACTTCGCGGGCGTACGCGTCCACGACGACTCGGAGGCCAAGGCGTCCGCGGCCGAGGTCGGCGCCCGCGCCTACACCAGCGGCGACCACATCGTCATCGGTGAGGGCGGTGCCGACAAGCACACGCTGGCCCACGAGTTGACCCACGTCATCCAGCAGCGCCAGGGACCGGTGTCCGGCACCGAACGCGGTGACGGCCTGCGCGTCTCCGATCCCTCGGACCGGTTCGAGCGCGAGGCCGAGGACACCGCCCGGCGGGCGCTGTCCGGCTCGGCGCCGGTCCAGCGGACGGCCGTGCCCGCCGCCGGACCGGCGCACCACGCGTCCCCCGTGGTGGCCCGGATGCCCGCGGCGGAGACCGGGACCGAGGTCAAGCCGTGGCTCGTCTTCGGAGTGGACGGACGCAGCAAGGGACAGCTGATCTCCGCCGTCGAGGCCGGGTACCGGCGCTTCGACACGGCGGAGAGCTACGGGAACACCGCGACCGTCGCCGAGGTGCTGGCCGACCTCCCCCGGGACAGTTACGAGATCCTCTACAAGTTCGACGTCCGCAAGACCGAGTCGGCCACTCAGCTGCGCGCCCGGCTGGAACGGACCGCCGCCCTGTTCGCCGGCCGGCTCGACACCCTGGTGATCCACAACGTGGACGCCGACCAGCGGCTCCTCACCGGGGCCTGGCAGGTCCTCAACGAGCTGAAGGGCGCCCGGGTCGCCCGGCAGATCGGGCTCGGCAACATCGGCGACAGCCACGCCGGACTGCTGGCCGAGCTGGACGGGGTGGACGTCGTGGAGAACTCGGTCGAGAGCGTGCTGCTCAGCGAGACCGTGGAGAAGGCGATCAAGGAGTCGGGCGCCCATCTGTACTACTACGACGTCATCAGGACGGCCCGGCAGATGGGCCTCGACCTGAGCTCGCCCAACGAGCTGAACGGCCTCATCTACACCATGGGCACCGTCTTCGGCAGCGCTGACGGGACGTCGTCCAACTCCTCGATGATCAGCAGCAGTTCGTCGTCCGACACCCAGGTGGCCAATCTCAAGGACTTCGGCGGCGGCCCCGACCACCCGGACTTCGCGGGGGACGACGAGTACGGGGCGATGGGCAAGATCGACCAGTGGCGGAAGCAGCAGAGCTCCGGCCAGAGCAACGACACCTCGTTCGCGCTGCGCCCCGGGCTCCACACGTGGCTGGTCGGCCTCTGCGAGGGGAACGCCGCCGACACCCTGCGCGGCGGCATCGTGAAGGCCGCCCAGGAGGAGGGCCGTTCGGTGGACCAGGCGTTCATCCGGGAGTGGCTGCTGAGCCAGGGCCACGTCACCGCCGACGACCTCACCTCGGTGAAGGTGCCGTCCCGGGTGGGACTGAAGCGGCGTTACATCGGCATGCCGCTGCTGGAGGCCCTGGCCGCGCTGTTCGGAGTGAAGAACTGCGACTGGAAGTGGTCCATCGAGCTGGTGCAGTTGATGCTCAGCGACACCGAGACGTGGAACTCCGCGATGCGGTTCGGGGCGGACGAGATCGTCCAGTAGTGAGCCCGACCGGTCCACGGCAAGGAGTGTGCACGGGAACGACCGCGGGCTCGTGAGCCCGCGGTCGTCCGGGCCGCCCGCCGGCGCCCGCGTGCGCGACGGCGCCCTTCCCGTCAGGCCCGTCAGGCCCGTCAGGCGGAGACCTCGGCGTCCTCGGGCCGCGGGACGAGGAAGGAGGCACCGAACGCGGCCACCACGACGACCACTCCGATGATCATCGCCGTGACATACCCGCCGGACGAGTCGCCGCCCGCCGGACTCCCCGCGACCTGCACGGCGGACAGCAGGGCGAAGCTCAGTCCGGCGCCCAGGCCGAACGCGGCCGAGACCAGTCCGGGCAGGAACCCGGGGTTCTCCTTCGGGGCGAGGACGACACCGAGCAGGTTCAGGACGATGTTGGCCACCCCCGCGTACGTCACGCCGAGCAGCACGGTGCAGGCGACCATCACCGGCATCGAGTGCACACCCGCGAGCGCCATGACCGCGATCACCACGGCACTGCCGGCCAGGCCCCAGCGCAGCATCCGCCGGTAGCCGAGGACCGGCGCCAGCCGTCCGGTGAACGGCCCCACCAGCCAGCCCACCAGCGCGAACGGTGTCAGGAAGACCACCGAGGCCAGGCTCGAACCCATACCGAAGCCCACCGTGTCGTTCTGCACGAACGACATCAGCACGCCGTTGACGGTGGCGAAGACGCCGATCAGGGTGAGCAGGGTGGTCAGCAGCGGCGCCCAGGTGGCGCGCCGGCGCAGGTCGTCGATCCGCACCAGAGGGTGCGCGCCGCGCTTCTCGGTCCGCCAGAACAACGCGAACGCCGCCACCGCGACGACCAGCAGGCCGATGGCCAGCGGCCAGTTCGCCGCACCCAGCTTCTCCGCCTGGTCGACGGCGACCAGCAGCGCCGCGACGCTCACCACGAGCGGGACCACGCCCGCCCAGTCCATCGGGGTCCCGGCGGACGGCCGGGACTCCGGGCAGCCCACCCGGACCAGCACCGCCGCGACGGCCGCGACGGCCGCGATCACCCAGAAGATGCTGCGGTAGCCGTGGTGGTCGGCGAGCCAGCCGCCCACCAGCGCGTCCACCCCGGCGATGCCGCCGTTGACGGCCGCGACCACACCCATCAGCGTGCCGAACCGCTTGGGGTCGGTGACCTCGGAGCGCAGCATCAGCAGGGAGATCTGCACCACGGGCCCGCAGGCGCCCTGCACGGCCCGCGCGATGTCGAGGACGGCGATGTTCGGGGCCAGCGCCGCGAGCACCGTGCCCGCCGCCATGAGGACCAGCATCCACTGCAGGACGCGCTTGCGGCCCACGATGTCGCTGAAGCGGGGCAGGAACAGCGAGAACATCGCGGACGCGGTGAAGAACACGGTCTGCGACAGGCCGGTGTTCGCCTCGTCGGTGTGCAGTTCCCGGGCCATGGTGACCAGGGCCGGGCTGAGCATGCTCGCGTTGAGCTGGAAGGCCGTGCACGCGGCGAGCAGCGCCGTCATCAGCGCCGCCGTCCCGGCCGCCGCCTTCGCCGGCCGGGTCGTCAGGTCAGTGGTCATCGCGCTGTCTCACTTCCGGACCTGGCAGAGCCGGTCGACGAGGAGGTCGGGGAAGGCGCCGTCGGTCTCCAGGACGACGGATGTGCGGGCGCCGGGCTGCTCGGGGTAGCCGAGGTAGAGGCCGCGGGTGTCCGCGACGAGGGCGCCGCGGGCCGCGCCGTCCGCGGTGTCGACGGTGACGTGCAGGCGCGGCGCGAGCTTCGGGGTGACCTCGCCGAGGGCGATGCCGGCCGCGAGCGGGTCGTGGCAGGCGGAGCCGCGGAAGGGCAGCGCGGTCTGCTCGTGGAAGGCGAAGTAGAAGTCGAGGATCTCGCCGGCGAGCCGGCTCACCGGCGTCCCGCCCGCGAGCAGCCGCTGCCGGTGCGCCTCGGTGAGGTTCTCCCGCATGGTCACGTCCAGCGGGACGAGGGTGAGGTCCCAGTCGGCGGCCAGCACCAGGGCGGCGGCCTCGGGGTCGTTGCCGATGTTGGCCTCGGCGACCGGGCTGATGTTGCCCGGGTGGTGGACGGCGCCGCCCATCACGGTGACGTGGGGGACCAGTTCCGGCAGCCGGGGCTCCTTGCGCAGGGCCAGCGCGAGGTTGGTCAGCGGAGCGGTGGCGAGGATGTGCAGGTTCCCGCCCGACTCCCGGGCGGTGTCGATGATGAGGTCCGCGGCGTGCCGCGGGTCCAGCGCGGCGGAGGGCGCGGGCAGGGTGACGCCGCCGAGCCCTCCCTCACCGTGGACGAAGCTCGCCTCGGGCTTCACGTCGCCGCGGAGGGTGGCCGCGGCGCCCGCGGCGACCGGGATGTCGGTGCGGCCGGCGACCTGGAGTACCTGGAGGGAGTTGCGAGCGGCCTGCTCGGCGCTGGTGTTGCCCGCGACCGTGGTGACCGCGCGCAGGTCGACACCGGGTGTCTGGCACAGGTACATCAGCGCGACGGCGTCGTCGACGCCGGTGTCGCAGTCCATGAGCAGCGGACGTGATGCGAGGACGGACATGTCGGCTCTTTCGGGGAGACTCGGGGCCACGCGGAGGCGTCACCCGTGGAACAGCCAGTCAAGTTGTCTGACAACTTTCGGAGGGCTGGCGAGAGGGTAGGCACGGCCTCGCCGTGAGCACAAGGGTGATGCCGCACACGTCGCCTTCCCGTATCGACGGGGAGTGGGCGCAGTTCACGCGGGCGGAGGGCGAGCGCCCGGAGTGGAGGAGGCGGCGGGACGGCCGACGCTCCTGCGGGCTATTCTTGACCGAGCCGGACGCCGGACCGCGATATATGTCAGACATATAAGGGGAGCCTCGATGCCTCAGCAGGGAGACCGCCGCCACTCACCCCGCGTCGAGCTCTACCAGCGCATCGTCGCGGCCATCGACGACGGCACCTTCCCCCCGGGCGCCCGGCTGCCCTCCGAACCCGCCCTCGCCGTACGGCTCGGCGTCAGCCGCCCGGCCCTGCGCGAGGTGCTGATCCTGCTGCAGGAGGACGGCGTCATCACCCGCCGGCAGGGCTCCGGCAGCACCGTGAACCAGCTGCCGCCCGCGCCGGGCCTGGAGCGTCTGCTCCCCGTCGAGACGCTGCTCGGCCCCGGGACCGTACGCTGCCGCCGCCTCGCGGTCGAGCTGGAGGAGCCCACGGACTTCTCCGGCTTCCACCTGCGCCTGGCGCCCTCGGCACGCACCTGCTTCTGGGAGACGGTCGTCGACGTCGACGGCGCCGCGGCGTGTTTCGCGCACGAGTGGGCGGCCGACGCGGAGACCCTGCGCACCGTCGACCCGGCCCTGGCCGCGGCGGTCGGCGCCGGACCCGCCGCACCGGACCGGACGGCCACCATGCTCTCCGTCCTCCTCGACGCCGCCGGCGTGCCGATGTCCTCCCGCAGCACCCTGGGCGCCACCGTGCTCGGCAAGGAACGCGGTGCGGCCATCTCCCGGCCCGCGGAGACACCGGCACTCCTGCTCACCCAGACCGTCTCCGTCTCGGGCCGGCCGGTGCTGGCCGCCAAGTACCTGTTCCCGGCCGGGGCCCCGCTGCTGCACCTGGCGCCGCGCCGCTGACCTGGTCGGACGTACGCCGGGCGGGGGCCGGCCGTCCGGCGGGCGAGGGCGTGCCTTTACGTGCGAGCGTCGCGCGGCCCGCGTGCGACGAGCGGTCGGCCGCCGTCCTCCGGCAGGACGACGACGTACCGCCACGAGCCGTCCTCGACGCGGGCCACGCCGATCGTCGCAGCGGCGTCGAGAGCGTCACAGACGGGTCCCACCCCGTCGGTCAGCTCGTCGCGCCGCACGTAGTGCCTCGCCGAGGTCGCCGCCGGGCCGTTGATCCACAACGCGACCCTCGCGCCCTCGCGGAGCGCGGTGAGGAGGTCGTCGCGGACCCGCCCCGGAGCGGCGGCCCGCACCCTGTCGTGGAGGCGTTCCTGTGCGCACGGCTCCGTCGGGGCGGCTTCGGCCTGCCGGCGGCACCGCCGACACGCGTGCGGGGCGGCGGGATCGAACCGGTGCAGACAGCGGGTGGTGTGCCGTGCCGCGATCCCGCACAGGGTCCCGCGCGCGCCGACCGCGTGCTCGACGCCAGGAGCGCCGTTCACCTCACAGGCGCCGAATCGGGCCGGCTCGCGCGCCGCGGCGAACGACCAGCCGTCGGCCGGGACGTCGATCATGCGGTCGAGCTTGCCACAGTCGTTCCCCGAGGACGCAACCCACCCGGTCGGCGACCGGCCCGCACGGCGTCGCCGCCGGGCCGGGGTCCGGCCGTCGGTCAGGACAGCCAGCGCTTCCACACCTCCGGGTGGCCCCGCACCCACGTGCGCGCCGCGTCCTGCGGGCTCATCCTCTGATCGGCGATCATCAGCGAGACCTCGTTCTGGTCCTCGGTGGTCCACCGGAACTTCTTCAGGAAGGCGGCCGCCTTGCCGCCGGACTTGGCGAAGTCCGCGTTGAGGAACTTCTTCAGCGGCGTGTGCGGGTAGGCGCAGGCCACCTTCGCCGGGTCCGCGTCGCACCCCTCCTTGTACGGCGGCAGCCTCACCTCCGTCATGGGGACCTTCTTCGACAGCCACTGGGGCGTGTACCAGTACGTCAGGAAGGGCTTCTCGTCCTTGGCGAACTGTTTCATCTGGGTGATCTGCGCCGCCTCGGAACCGGCGAACACCACCTGGTAGTCCAGCTTCAGATTGGCCACCAGCGCCTTGTCGTTGGTGACGTAGGACGGGGAGCCGTCCATCAGCTGGCCCTTGCCGCCGCTCTCCGCGGTGCGGAACAGGGAGGCGTACTTGTCGAGGTTGCGCCAGTCGGTGATGTCGGGGTGCCGCTTCGCCAGGTACGTCGGCACGAACCAGCCGATGTGGCCGGTCACCCCGAGTTCGCCCGCGTCGGTGATGGTCTTCTTGTCCGCGACGTACCGCTTCTCCTGGTCGGGGTGGCCCCAGTCCTCCAGGAGGGCGTCGACCCGGCCCTGGCTGAGCGCGTCCCAGGCCGGCACCTCGTCGACCTGCACCGTGTCGACGCGGTAGCCCAGCTCGTGCTCCAGGACGTACTGCGCGACGGCCACATTGGACTGCGCGCCCACCCAGGACTGCACGGACAGGGTGACGGTCTTCGAGCCCCGCGCGTTGGCGAACGGGCTGGCCTGCTTGGTCATGTCGGCGGCGCCGCAGCCGGCGGTCAATCCCAGCGCGGCGACGGCGGCGACCGGGGCGGTGGTACGGAATCGCATGTCAGGCTCCCTTCCTGGCGTGGCGCTCCACCGGCTGGGTCACCCGGTCGAGCATCAGACCCAGGCACACGATGGCCGCGCCGGCCACCAGACCGGTCGCCAGGTCGCCCTGGGCCAGGCCGAACACCACGTTGTAGCCGAGCGCTCCGCCGCCGACGAGACCGCCGACGACGACCACGGCGAGCACGAGCACCACGCACTGGTTGACGGCGAGCAGCAGGGCGCGCCGGGCGAGCGGCAGTTGCACCTGCCACAACTGCTGGGCGCCGGTGGCCCCCAGCGAGCGCGCCGCCTCCAGCGCGCCCGGATCGACCTGGCGCAGCCCCTGGCCGACGATGCGGATGACGGCGGGCAGGGCGTAGACCACGGCGGCGGCCGCGGCGGGGGCGCGGCCGACGCCGAACAGCGCCACGACCGGGATCAGGTACACGAACTGCGGCATGGTCTGGCAGACGTCGAGCACCGGGCGCAGCATCCGTTCGCACCGGGCGCTGCGGGCGGCGGCCACGGCGGCGCCGAAGCCGATCACCAGGGTGACGGCCACCGCGGCCAGCACCTGGGAGAGCGTGTCGAGGGACGGCTTCCACACCCCGAGGACGCCGATCGCCGCCATGGCCAGCGTCGCGGTGAGCGCGGTGCGCCAGGTGCCGATCAGCCAGGCCACCGCCGCGACGACGAGGAGCAGGGCCCACCAGGGCAGCCACTGGAGGCCGTCGCGGATCGGGTCCAGCACCCAGGTGGTGAAGTGGGCGGCCCAGTCGGCGGTGCCGCCGACGACGGGGACCCCGCTGTAGAGGTGGTCGACCATCCAGTCCTTGGCGGTGTTCACCGGCGCCGCGATGTCGGCGACCCAGCCGCCCGGCCAGGTCAGGGCGCCCGTGAGCCGGCCGAGCAGGACCACGGCGGCCAGGACCGCGGCCAGGACGGCGCGGCGGGCCGCCGTCCGCCCCGGTGCGGCTTCGGCGCCCTCGCCCAGGCGTTCGCCGACGGCGGCGGTGACGCGGTCGAGCACGACGGCGAGCAGCACGATGGGGATGCCGGCCGCCAGCGCGGCGCCCACGTCGACGGAGGCCAGCGCCTGGTAGACGCGGTCGCCGAGGCCGCCGGCGCCGATCATGGACGCGATCACCGCCATGGAGAGCGCCATCATGATGGTCTGGTTGACGCCCAGCATGATCTCCTTGCGGGCGAGCGGCAGCCGGGCGGTCAGCAGCCGCTGCCGGAAGGTGGCGCCGAGCGACGCCACCGCTTCCATCACCCCGGGGTCGGCGGCCCGCAGACCGAGCGAGGTCAGCCGTGCCATGGGCGGGGCCGCGTACACGACCGTGGCGAGGACGGCCGCGGGCACGCCGATGCCGAAGACCAGGACGACGGGCAGCAGGTAGGCGAAGGCGGGGAGCACCTGCATGGTGTCCAGGACGGGGCGCAGGGCCCGGTCGAGGCGGTCGGAGAGTCCGGCGGCGAGCCCGAGGAGCATGCCGAGGGCGAGGGAGGCGAGGACGGCGACGACCATGAGCGCGAGCGTCTGCATGGTCGGCACCCACATGCCGAGCGCGCCGCAGGCGAGGAAGGCGGCGGCGGTGCCGGCGGCGAGGCGGACGCCGGCCACGCGCCAGGCGACGAGGGCGCCGAAGACCGTGACGCCGGCCCAGCCGGCGGCCAGCAGGGTCAGGTAGACGGCGCGGACGCAGAGGACGACCGCGTTGCTGACGTAGCCGAAGAAGTACAGGAACAGGGGGTGGCTGTCCCGGTTGTCGACGACCCAGTCGCTCGCGGAGGCGAGCGGTTCGGAGAGGTCGACGGTGAGGGCGTGCGGCCAGGCGGCGCCGGGCCAGCGGGCGGCGGCCCAGGGGGCGAGGACGGCGGCGAACAGGGCGAGCAGGAGGAGCTTGCCCAGGGCCCGGCTGCGCAGCAGGCGGTCGGCGCCGAGGCGGGAGGCGGGGACGGAGAGCGTGGCCATCAGATCGCCTCCGTACCGGTGCGCGGCGGGGTGGGGGACGCCGGGGCGCGCCGCCCGCCGGCTCCCGCGGTCCGCGCGCCGGACGCGGCCTCGGGTGTCGCGGCCGCGGGGACCGGACCGGCACCGGGCGCGCCGGGCTTCCCGGGGGGAGCGGTCACGGCGGGCGCGGGGGCTCCGGCGCCGGCCGGGACGGTGTCCGGTCGCGCCGGGCCGGCCGGGTCGGCCGTTCCGGCGACCACGCCCAGCAGGGTGTCGGAGTCCACCACGCCCAGGCACCGGCCCGCGTCCATGACCCGGGCCGCGGTGCCCGCGCGGGCCACCGCCTCGATCGCCTCCGCGACCGTGGCCTCGGGCCGGACCGCGGGGCCGCCGGCCGCGTCCGCCGCGGACGCGGGGCGCATGGCCGTACGGACCGTCAGCACCTGTTCGCGCGGCACGTCCCGGACGAACGCGCGGACGTAGTCGTCCGCGGGGGAGCCGACGATCTCCTCGGGGGTGCCCAGCTGGACGACCCGCCCGTCGCGCATCAGGGCGATCCGGTCGCCGAGCTTGAGGGCCTCGGAGAGGTCGTGGGTGATGAAGACCATCGTGCGGCCCTCCTCGCGGTGCAGGCGGACCACCTCTTCCTGCATGTCGCGCCGGATGAGCGGGTCGAGGGCGCTGAACGGCTCGTCGAACAGCAGCACTTCGGGGTCCACGGCCAGGGCGCGGGCCAGCCCCACCCGCTGGCGCTGGCCGCCGGAGAGCTGGCCGGGCCGGCGCTTCTCCATGCCTTCGAGGCCCACCTTGGCGACGACCTCGGCGGCCCGCTCGCGCCGCTCGGACCTGCCGACGCCCTGGATCTCCAGGCCGTAGGCGACGTTGTCGAGGACCGTGCGGTGCGGGAGCAGGCCGAAGTGCTGGAAGACCATGGCGGCGCGGTGCCGGCGCAGTTCGCGCAGGCGGCCCTTGTCCATCGCGCGGACGTCCTCGCCGTCGATGGCGATCGTGCCGGCCGTCGGCTCGATCAGCCGGGTCAGACAGCGCACGAGGGTGGACTTGCCGGAGCCGGACAGGCCCATCACGACGAAGACCTCGCCCTTCAGGACATCGAAGGAGACGTCGCGGACGGCGGCGGTGCAGCCGGTGCGCGCCCGCAGTCCGGCGGCGTCCAGGGCGCTCAGCTCGGGGTCGGCGGGGACGCGGTCGGCCTTGGGGCCGAACACCTTCCACAGGCCGTCCACGGAGAAGACGGGGGCGTCGGTGGGGGGCTTGCGGGTGGGGACGGTGAGCGTCATCGGGACTCGCCTCCGATCAGGTCGACGGCCTTCTCCCCGACCATGAGCACCCCGATCATCGGGTTCACGGCGGGCATGGCCGGGAAGACGGACGCGTCGGCGACGCGGATGCCGGACAGGCCGCGCACGCGCAGCCGCGGGTCGACCACGGCCAGCGCGTCGTCGGCGGCGCCCATCCGGCAGGTGCCGGCCGGGTGGTAGACCGTGTGCGCGACCTTGCGGGCGTACTCGCTCAGTTCGGCGTCGCCGACGATCCCCGGGCCGGGGCAGACCTCGCGCTTGAGCCAGCCGGCCAGCGGCTCGGACGCGGCGATCCGGCGGGCGATGCGGAGGCCGTCGACGAGGGTGCGGGCGTCGTAGTCCTCCTCGTCGGTGAAGTAGCGGAAGTCCAGGGCAGGCTTCACCGACGGGTCGGCGCTGGTCAGGTACAGCCGGCCGCGGCTCCTGGGCTTGGGGATGTTGGGGGTCATCGAGACGCCGTACGCGGGCCGTTCGTAGCCGAGGCGCTCGGGGTTGTCCGTGAACGGTATCTGGTAGAAGTGGAACATCAGGTCCGGGCCGGGCTGTTGGGGGTCGCGGCGCACGAACAGGCCGGCGTCGGAGTCCATCGCGGAGTTCTCCGGGATCGGGCCGTTCGTCTCCCAGACGATCACCGACTCGGGGTGGTCGAGCAGATTCTCGCCGACGCCCGGCAGATCGTGCGCGACCGGGATGCCGAGCGCCTCCAGCTGGGCGCGGGGGCCGATGCCCGAATGCAGCAGCAGCCGCGGGGAGTCGACGGCGCCGGCGCACAGGACGACCTCGTGACGGGCCCGCACCAGCAGTTCCTCGCCGTCCTTGGTGCGCACGTGGACGCCCTCGGCGCGGGCGCCGTCCAGCTCCAGGCGGAACGCCCAGGTCTCCAGGAAGATACGGAGGTTGGGGCGGTCGTCCATCACCGGGTGCAGATACGCGACGGAGGCGGAGGAGCGCTTGTTGTCCTCCGGGTGGTAGGCCAGGTCGAAGAAGCCGACGCCCTCGGTGAACGGCTTCTCGTTGAAGCCCTCCACGCGGGGCACCCCGAGGGCCGTCTCGGCGGCGTCGACGAAGTCGCGCGCGATGGCGTTGCGGTCCTTCTCGTCGACGGAGACGATGTTGTTCTTCAGCCGGGCGAAGTAGGGCTCCATGGGGACGGCGCCCCAGCCCTCGGCGCCGGCCCGCTCCCACTCGTCCCAGTCGGAGGGGAGCGGCTTGAAGGAGATCAGGGTGTTGTGCGAGGAGCAGCCGCCGAGCACGCGCGCCCGGCTGTGCCGTATGTGGGAGTTGCCGCGCGGCTGTTCGGTGGTCGGGTAGTCGTAGTCGAGGTCGCCGCCGAGCAGGCCCATCCAGCGGCGCAGGGTGAGGACGTCGTCGCGGCCGACGTCGCTCGGGCCGCCCTCGATGACGGCGACGGTGACGTCCGGGTCCTCGGTGAGCCGGGCGGCGATCACGGAGCCTGCGGTGCCGCCGCCGATGACGACGTAGTCGAACTCGTGGGTGTGATCCGGCATGCGGTGGTTACTCCTGCGGTGTGGGAGGACGTGCGGTGGACTGCGGCGGGTTCGCCGGCCGAGCGAGTGGGGGCTCAGCCGGCGAACCAGCGCACCGGCTTGGGCGCGAGGTTCTGGTAGACGTGCTTGGACTCGCGGTACTCGGCGAGCCCGGCGGGGCCCAGTTCGCGGCCGGTGCCGCTCTTGCCGAAGCCGCCCCACTCCGCCTGCGGGAGGTAGGGGTGGAAGTCGTTGATCCAGACGGTGCCGTGCCGCAGCCGGCCGGCGACGCGGCGGGCGCGGCCGGCGTCGGTGGTCCACACGGCGCCCGCGAGACCGTACTCGGTGTCGTTGGCGAGGCGGACGGCCTCGTCCTCGGTGCGGAAGGTCTCGACGGTGAGGACGGGGCCGAAGACCTCCTCGCGGACGACCTTCATCCCGCGGTGGCAGGCGTCGAGGACGGTCGGCTCGTAGAACCAGCCCGACTCGGGGCGCCGCGCCGAGGGTTCGGGCCGCTTGCCGCCGCAGCGCAGCACCGCGCCCTCCGCCAGCGCGGACGCGACGTACGCCTCCACCTTGGCGCGCTGCTGCTCGGAGACGAGCGGGCCGCACTCGACGCCCTCCTCGGTGCCCCGGCCGAGGCTGATCCGCTGGGCGCGGCGGGCGAGTTCGGCGACGAAGCGGTCGCGGACCGACTCCTCGACGATGAGGCGCGCACCGGCCGAGCAGACCTGGCCGCTGTGGATGAAGGCGGCGTTGAGGGCCTGGTCGACGGCGGTGTCGAAGTCCTCGTCGGTGGCGCAGGCGTCGGCGAAGACCAGGTTGGGGTTCTTGCCGCCGAGTTCGAGGGCGACCTTCTTCACTCCGGCGGCGGCCGCCCGGGCGACCTTGGTCCCGCTGGCCAGGCCGCCGGTGAAGGAGACCAGGTCGACGCCGGGATGGTCGGCGAGCCGGGCGCCGACGGTGTGGCCGGGGCCGGTGACGATGTTGGCGACCCCGGCGGGCAGCCCGGCCTCGATGAGCAGCCCGATCAGCGCGACGGTGGTCAGCGGGGTGATCTCGCTCGGCTTGACCACGAAGGTGTTGCCGGCCGCGAGGGCCGGGGCGATCTTCCAACTGGCCTGGAGGAGAGGGTAGTTCCAGGGAGTGATCAGCGCGCAGACGCCGACCGGCTCGTGGACGACGACGCTGTGGACGTCGGGCGATCCGGCGTCGACCACCCGGCCCGGCGGCTCGGCGGCCACCAGGTCGGCGAAGTAGCGGAAGGCGTCGGCGACGCAGTCGATGTCGACCCGGCCCTCCTCCACGGTCTTGCCGGCGTCGCGGCTCTCCAGCAGGCCGAGTTCCTCGCGGTCGCGCACCAGCAGGCCGGCGACGCGGCGCAGCAGCTCGGCGCGCTCGGCGGCCGGGGTGTGCGGCCAGGGGCCGTGGTCGAACGCCCGCCGGGCGGCGGCCACGGCCTTCTCCGCGTCCTTCTCGTCGCCCTCGGCGACCACGGCGAACGGCCGGGCGTCCGCCGGGTCGAGGATCTCGCGCGTCGCGCCGGAGCTCGCCGGGAGCCACTCGCCTCCCGCGTGGATGGTCGCCTGGCCCTGTCGTTCCGTTCTGTCCACCATGATCGGTGCAGCCTTCCGTTCCTGTTCCGTACCCCTGCGTCACATGGGTGTCACGCTCGGGGACCGTGGCCACATGCCCGACCCTGCGGATTGCATGCGCAATCGGTAACCGAAAGTGCGCTGGGTCACTGAAAATGCGGTCGAAAAGGGACAAAGAAGGGCTGTGAGGGGGCGGTTACGGAGGGATCGGTGCGGCTCGGAGCCCTCGACGCGGGGGACTTGGGGGGCGGCAGCCGCATCCGGGTGAGTGATCAGCGGCGGTCGTCCGGGTGGTGGACGCTGAGGTCGCCGTAGGCCGACAGGGTGCCGGCCAGGTCACCGGGTGTGCGCCGCAAGGTGGCGTCCAGGAAGGCGAGCGTGGTCGCGGCGACGACGTGCGGGCTCTCGGCGCGGCCCAGGGAGCCGACTGCCGAGGGGACGGGCGGCAGGTAGAGCGGGCCGTCCATGAAGGTGAGGTGTGCGGCGCCGGGAACGGTGAGCAGGTAGCTCGTCGTGGTGCTGCGCCGGAGGGCGCCGGTGAGACGGGGCAGGTAACGCGGGTCGGTCTCGGGGGTGATGGCCTGGGTGAGGGCGAGCGTCGGCTGGTGGAGGACGGGCGAGGCGGGGCCGTGGGGGTAGCCGTCCAGATCGATGACGGCGTCGAACCGGCGGTCCTGCCGGGCCGCTTGCAGAGCGGCGGCGCCGCCCATGGAGTGGCCGGTGACCGCGACCCGGCCGGTGTCCAGGCGCCCGGTCAGCGGCCCGGGTGTCTCCCCCCGGTCCAGACGCTCCAGCCGGGTGAGGACGAAACGGAGGTCGGCGGCTCGGACGGCCGTCCAACCGGCCGCCGACTCGTCGTCCTTGGCCCGGTCTCCGGTGGAGGTGGTCCTGGTGCGGATCGTCCGGCCGTCGGAGAGGACGACGACGGCGGAGTCGTAGGGGTGGTCCAGGGCGGCGACCACATAGCCGTGGCTGGCCAGTTCCTCCGCCCAGGCGGTGTTCTGGGTGCGCACGCCGCCCGACCCGGGAGAGAACAGCACGAGCGGGAACCGCCCGCCCCCACCGGTCACCGGGGCGTCGAAGACCGCGTGGGTGTGGGCGCGCGGAACGCCGTCGACCAGGAAGCCGGGCAGGCCGGCCTCGCGGGCGAGCGCGTCGGAGACGGTACGCGCCTCGTGCTCCGTGCGTCCGAGGTACTGGGCCCGCCGCACGCCCGCGGGGCTCTCGCGCGCGGGGTACCAGAGCTGGACCACGACCGTGCGCCGGTCGTGCGGATCGGCGGTGAAGCTCTCGGGACGGCTCGGATCGGTCCACTGCACCACCCGGGTGCCGACCGCGAACCGGCCCGACGGCTCGGGGAACACCGGGACGGGAAAGGCCCAGGCGGCCACCGGCCCCGCCGCGATCAGACCGGCGCAGGCCACCGACCCCGGCAGCGCCAGCCACCAGCGGGCCCGCCACGCCGGCCGGCCGGTACGGCGTCGCAGCAGGGGAGAGAGGGCGGACGGCGCCGCGGCCGCGGCGCCCGCCAGTACCGGCAGCAGCTGCCAGCGGACACCCACCGCACCCAGCACGAGCACGGACGGCACGAGCACCGCGCCCGCCGCGATCGTGGCGCGTGGACGGGCGGCGGGGGGAAGCCAGCGCACCGCCATCAGCGCCAGGGCGCCCAGCAGGACAAGGAATTCCGGAGGGGACAGGTACAGCCCCGTGATGATCTCGGTCACCCCGCCATCCTCGGGACCGGGCACGTGCTGCCGCATCGGCCCCGGGTCGCCGCCGCGTCCGACCGCGGTCGGGGTCCGGGGCGTGTTCCGGATGCGACCGCGGTCGCACCCGGGCAGCGCGCCGGTGCGACCGAGCCGCCGTCGAGCGCGCCGGGTGAACGGCCGCTCTGCGACCGTGGGCGCAAGCGGGACTCCTCCCGCAGTCGTACTCCGGCGCGGCGCCGTCAGACGGTGGACTCATGTGCCGGACTGCTCCGCGGCCTACCGTGACAGGACCGCGGTGCACACCGCCGGAGCGCGAGCCGCGGGCTCTCCGTGACCGGCCCGGCTCCGGCCGTACGCGGCGGCGGCCCCGGCCGGGGCCGCCACGACGCCGAATCGACAGGGACGTGTGATGACCAAGGCGGCCGCGACGCCCGGCGACGCCCGCCCGGCGCGCTCCCGGGACCGCGCGCGGCGGACGAGCACAGCCCTGCGGCCGAAGAGGTACGCCGGCCAGGCGTCGCGACGAATGGGGCGACCGGGGGGAGCCGTCCGGCGCCGGGGCCGCCGGCTGCCGCCCATGGCGCGGGACTCGCTGCTGCCCGCGCTGCTCCTGCTCCACATCGCGACCACGCGCGCGCCGCGTGAGCTCCCGGTGGCCGTGACCTTCACCGCCGCGCTCGCGCTGCCCCTGGTGGGGCGGCGCCGGGCCCCGGTCACGGTGTTCTGCGCCGTGACCGCCGCGGCCCTCGTCCAGTGGCTGCTGGACGTCCAACTCCCGGCGGACGTCGCCCTGCCGGTGGCCCTCTGCACGGTGGCCGCGAACTCGGGCCGGCGCGGCACGCTCGTCGCCGCCGCCGTCGTGGAGGCCGGGGCCCTGCTGGCCTGCCTGCGCTGGGCGACGGACGGCGCGTTCCCGGCCCTCTTCGTCGCGGCGACCGCGGTGGTCGTCGCCGCCGCCGTCCTGGGGGTGAACACACGGACCACGCGCGCCTGCCTCGCCGTCCTGGAGGAACGGGCCGCACGCCTGGAGCGAGAACAGGACCAGCAGGCGCGCCTGGCGGTCGCCGAGGAGCGGACCCGCATCACCCGGGAGATGCACGACATCGTCACCCACAACCTGTCCGTCATGGTCGCGCTCACCGACGCCGCCGTCCACGCGCAGCACCGCGCGCCCGACAAGGCCACCGCCGCGCTGCTCCAGATCTCCCGGACGGGCCGGCAGGCCCTGACCGACATGCGGCGCTCGCTGGGCGTCCTGCGGACCGACGAACCGGACGCGGAGCGCCACCCGTTGCCCGGCATCGCGCAACTGGAGGCCCTCGCCGACCAGATGCGCGCCGCCGGGCTGCCGACCCACGTCGAGGTCCAGGGCGGCCACACCCACATACCCGCCACCGCACAACTCACCGTCTACCGCCTGGTGCAGGAAGCCTTGACCAACACCCTCAAGCACACACCCGCCGGCACACCCGCGCGGGTCCGGATACGGTGCTCGGCCGATTCCGTCACCGTGGACGTCACCGACAGCGGCCCCCGCCCGCCGCTCCCCGCCGCCGCACGGGCCGGCCACGGCATCGCCGGCATGCGCGCACGCTCGGCCGCCTACGGCGGGAAGGTGCGGGCCGGACCGCTTCCCGGCGGCGGCTGGGAAGTCCGCACCCGCCTCTTCCTCGGCGGCGAAGCGGCGCACGCATGACCATCCGCGTCCTGATCGCCGACGACGAGGCGCTGCTCCGGATGGCCTTCGGCACCGTCCTGGAGGCCCAGCCCGACATGGCGCCGGTCGGCGAGGCCGCGGACGGCGGCCAGGCCGTACGCCTCGCCCGGCGACTGCGCCCCGACATCGTCCTCATGGACGTCCGGATGCCCGGGACCGACGGCATAGAGGCGACCCGGCAGGTCGTCCAGGTCTCGCCGCGCAGCAGAGTGCTCATCCTCACCACCTTCGACCTGGACGCCTACGCCTTCGCCGGACTCAGCGCGGGAGCCTCGGGCTTCCTGCTGAAGAACGCCCGGCCCGAGGAACTGCTCGGCGCGATACGCAACGTGGCCACGGGCGACGCGGTCGTCTCCCCGCGGATCACCCGCCGCCTCCTGGACGAGCTCCGCCCGCACATCCCCGACGACGGCGGCACCGGCCGGGACGAACGGCTGAGCCGGCTCAGCGCCCGGGAGCGCGAGGTGCTCGTCCACGTGGGCCGCGGCCTGTCCAACACCGAGATCGCGGCCACCCTGTACCTCGCGGAGGCGACCGTGAAGTCCCACCTGGGGCGAATCCTGCGGAAACTCGAACTCCGCGACCGGATACAGGCTGTGATCTTCGCCTACGAAAGCCGCCTCATCGCCCCGGCGTGAGGCCGCCGCCCGAAGCCGAGGACGGTCGCGGACCGGGTGTCACCGGGGTGTTCCGGGGCGCAGCGCGTCGACGATCAGGGCGAGCAGCGGTTCGACCCGCCGCCCGGGGTCACCGGTCGCGGTGGCCTGGAAGGTCCCGAGCAGCAGCGTGGTGACGTCCTCGGGGTCGACGTCCGCGCGCAGTGCGCCCGACTCGGCCCCGGCGACGAGGATCGTCCTGATCTCGGCGGTGACGCGTTCGCGCGTGGGGGCGGTGATCCGCCCCGCGGCCCAGCCGGCGCGCAGCGTGTCGATCGTTCCGTGCTTGGCGGCGGCGAACCGCGCGTAGCGCTCCATCCACGCCCGCAGGGCCTCGTCGGGCGGAAGCTCCGCGAGGAGACGGCGGGCGCTGTCGGTGACGGTGTCGAGCTCGCCGGCGTAGACGGCCTCGACGAGCGCCTCGCGGGTGGGGAAGTGGCGGTAGAGGGTGCCGATGCCGACCCCGGCCTCCCGGGCGATGTCGTCGAGCGGGACGGCGCCACCGGAGGCGATGAACGCGGCCCGCGCCGCGGAGACGATCCGCTCACGGTTGCGCCGAGCGTCCGCCCGCAGCGGACGGCCCGGCCCGCAGGGGTCGTCGGGCGCCGGGTGGGTCGGAGTCACGGCGGAGGGTCTCCCGTTCGGACGCGGCCGAGATACACGGAGGTCCCTCCGCTTTCCCCACTGTCTCACAGGCCCCGGACTCGCCGCGGGCGGCGGTCGGAGCCGCTGCGGCCGGGGGAGCCGTCGGCCGTGCCGGTCGGGAAGGTGTGCCGCGGGGCTTCCGCAGCGGGAACCACTCGCGGGTCAGGTGCCGCGCGGGCTCGGTGAGCACGGTCCAGGGGACCGGCGCGCGGCCGGTGTCCCGGACGGCCTGGTCGAGGTAGTCGCGCAGCTCCCACACGTCGACCGGATCACCGGAGGGGCCGACGTCCAGGGCGGAGCGCAACCGCCCCGGGGTGAAGCCCAGATCCTCGGCCGCCTCGCGCGCGCTCAGCCCGGACGCGGCCAGGTTCGCCTTCAACTCCTGGCTCGTACGGCGCCGTTCGGCGTCGTTGAGCGACATGTCGGCATGTCTCCTCTCGGTGCGGGCGGGAACGCGTTGTTCCGGTACGGGGGTTCAGGCGCCGGTGACGGGACCCGAGCGGGTGGGAACGGCGTCGAGCGCGGTGCGCGCGGCCTCGCTCAGGGCGAGCGCACCGGCGGCGACGTTCGCCTCCAGGTGTGCCGCGTTCGCCGTGCCCGGGATGAGCAGCACATGCGGGTCGTGCCGCAGCAGCCAGGCGAGGCCGACCTGAGCGGGCGTGGCGCCCAGTTCCTCGGCCGCGGCCCGGACGGCCGGCTCGTCCGTCACCTTCGGCAGCCCGGGAAAGGCGCTGCCGAGCGGGAAGTACGGCACCCAGGCGATGTCCTCGGCGGCGCACAGCGCGAGCATCTCCTCGTCCTCACGGGCCACCAGGCTGTACGCGTTCTGCACGCACGCGAGGCCCACGGGAAGCGCCTGGCGCAGCGCCTCCGGGGTCACGTTGCTCAGGCCGACGGCGCCGATCTTGCCCTCGTCGCGCAGCGCGGTCAGCACCGCGAGCTGGTCGTCGAGAGCCACCAGTTGATCGCCCTGGGCCCGCAGACCGGGTCCGGTGTCCATCCGGCGCAGGTTCACGACCGGGACCTGTTCGACGCCGAGGGTGCGCAGGTTGGCCTCGACTCCCGCCCGCAGCTGTTCGGGCCGCTGGGCGGAGCGGGTGCGGGCCGGCCGGGTCGGGTTCGGCGCCGACCTTGCTCACGATCAGCACCCCGTCCTCGGGCCGCAGCGCCTCGCCGATCAGCTCGTTGACGAGGCCGGCGCCGTAGAACTGGGCGGTGTCCACGTGGTCGACGCCGAGTTCGAGCAGGCGGCGCAGCAGTGCGACGGCCGCGCCGCGGTCCCCGCGCAGGCGTGGCAGCTGCATCGCGCCGAAGCCGACGCGGGAGACGGTGTGGGCGCCGAGGCGGCCGGAGCCCCCGGCGCGGGGCACTCCGGCGACCGTGGTCGCGGTGGTGCTGACGGGAAGGTCACCGGACATCGCAGAACTCCTGCCCACGGAAGAGAAACGGAGCATCCTCCGTTTCGTCGACTGTAGCACTACCGGAGGATCCTCCGGTTAGTCTCCGCTCCGCCGCTCGCGGTCCGTGCGTGCGGGGCGCCGAGAGGACGCGGAACGACCTGAGGGTCTTTCACCGGGGCGGGCGCGCGACGCGGGGCGCGCCCCCGCGCGGCGTCCTCGCCCCGACGGCCCCGTGCGGCCGCCCATAGACGGGGAGTACCGGGGCAGGACTCGTAGGGGTACGGCTCATGCGTCATAAGGGGTTCACACATGTCCAGCACAGAGCACCATCTGCGTCTCACGGTGGCCGCGTTGATGTTCGCGACGGGGGAGACGCGGAGCGACCTCGCCGACGGCCTCGGAGTGAGCCGAGGGCAGGTGTCCCGCAAGCAGGCGGGCGGGAGTCACTGGACTCTCGCCGACCTGGACCGGCTCTCGGCCCATTACGGCGTCCCCGTACCCGAGTTGCTGCGCGGCGCCGACCACGCCGTGCGCCTGTTGCCGTCCGCCCGGCGCGCCGAGTGCATCGGCGGCACCCAGACCACACTCACCCCCTGACCCGGAGCCGGCCGGTGCGCCGGTTCTCCGCCACGGGGAAGTCCGGGCGGTCGACGGAACGCCGGCACCGGGAATCCTGAGCGGTCGTGCCGGGAACACCCGGCCCGGCCGGTGCGGTTGCATGGACCGAGGGACCGGCGCCGTACGGGCGGGACGCACGGAGAACACGTGGCTGTGCGCACCCGCCAGGATCCGGACCCCGAGGCCGCGGTACGCCCGCCGCGCACTCGGACCAGGAGAGATTCCTTCAGGAGGACCGTTTCATGACCGACCGACCCTTGACGCTCATGGCCGTGCACGCCCACCCCGACGACGAGGCCACCGGAACGGGAGGCGTCCTCGCGCGGTACGCGGCGGAAGGCGTCCGCACGGTGCTCGTGACGTGTACCGACGGCGGATGCGGTGACGGGCCGGGGGGCGTCAAGCCGGGCGAGCCCGGGCACGACCCGGCGGCGGTCGCCCTGATGCGCCGTGAGGAACTCCGGGCGAGCTGCGACGTCTTGAAGATCAGTCACCTGGAGATGCTGGACTACGCCGACTCCGGGATGATGGGCTGGCCGAGCAACGACGCCCCCGGGTCCTTCTGGCGGACTCCCGTGGCGGAGGGCGCGGCCCGGCTCGCGGAACTCATGCGGCGCTACCGGCCCGACGTGGTCGTCACCTACGACGAGAACGGCTTCTACGGCCACCCCGACCACATCCAGGCCCACCGCATCACGATGGCGGCGCTGGAGCTGACCGAGGCGGCGCCGAAGGTGTACTGGACCACGGCGCCGCGCTCGATGATGGGGCGGTTCGGCGAGATCATGCGCGAGTTCGGTGCGGACATTCCGGAGCCGGACCCTGCCGAGGCGGCCGCGATGGCCGAGATCGGCCTGCCCGACGACGAGATCACCACCTGGGTGGACACCACCGCGTTCAGCGGTCAGAAGTTCGACGCGCTGGCCGCGCACGCCAGCCAGGGGGAGAACATCTTCTTCCTCAGGATGGGCAAGGAGCGGTTCGGCGAGCTGATGGGCACGGAGACCTTCGTACGGGTCCAGGACGCCACCGGCGCGGCCCTGCCCGAGAACGACCTCTTCGCCGGACTGCGCTGATCCGCCCGCCCGGCCCGGCGGCCGCTCCGCCGGGCCGGACGGCGCGCGCCGGCGCTCAGTTCGCCTTGTACGTGCAGGACCCCAGGCTCAGGACGCCCGCGCTGTCCTCGGAGAGGGTGCCGCAGGTCGCCGTCACGTTGTACCAGGGGACGGTGTAGGGCTGGGGCGGGGCCGTGACCAGGATGGCGATCTGGTCGAAGGTGAAGACATAGGGGCTGCCGCCGTCGGCGTAGCCGGGACACAGGCTCCGGCTGGTGCGGACGGTGTTGAAGGGGTAGCCGGAGATGCCGGCCAGGGCGTTGCCCCCTGTGCAGTGGGTCGTGGTCGCGGCATCGGCCTCGGGCGCCCCGAGGGCGATGGCGGACACGGCCAGCAGGGCGCAGACGCCCAGGGCGCCTGTCTTGCGCAGAGCGGTAGCGATCATCGGAAACTCCATGATTCGGGCAGCCGTTGCACGTCGCGCTCATTGTTCTGTGCGCGTCAAAAAATGACCAGGCGGTGTCCCCCGAATACGCCGATGTCATTACGGAACCCGGTCACCGGTCGCGCCGGGGCGACACCGGACGGTCGGGCGGGCGCGGCTGCGGCATCAGTCCAGGAACTCCAGCAATCGGTCGTTCAGTCGACCCGGTGCGGTGAGGGGCAGCGAGTGATGGGTGGCTCCGGGGAGCAGGACCACCTCGGCCCGCGGAAGCGCCCGACGGGCACGGTCGGCGATCTTCTCGGCGCGGTGGACGCGACTGTTCTCCGCGAGCAGCACCAGGACCGGCATGGAGAGGTCGGCGGCCCGGGGGCGGGGGCCGGGGAACAGCTTGCGGCCGGGCACCGTGGTGGCCCGTGCGTAGAGGCGCTGCCAGGTCTCGTCCGGGTGGGTGCCCGCCGTCTCCCAGGCCAGGAAGGCGCGGGCGCGGGCCTCGCTCGGGCGGATCAGGGCGGGCAGCGCGCGCAGCAGATAGCCGGGGCGGAATCCGGCGAAGATCTGGGTGGGGTCCACGAGCGCGAGGCGGTCGACGCGCCGGGGTGCGTGCAGCGCGTAGCGGGCGGCGAGCAGGGCGCCGTAGGAGTGGCCGCACAGGGCGGTGCGGGGGAGCCCGAGGCCGTCCAGGAGCGCGTCCAGCCAGGCCGATATGTCCTCGGCGCTCTTCAAGGGCGCTCCCCGGTGTTCGGTGTGGCCGGCGTCGCCCATCAGATCCACCGCGTGGACCCGGTGGCGCCGGCCGAGGGCTGGTGCGTTGGCGAACCAGGCGAGGCCGGTGGCCGAGCCGCCGGGCAGCAGCACGAGCGGGCTGCCGTCCGCCGGGCCGTAGGTGTGGACCCGAGTGCGTCCGTACGGTGTGGCGACGTCGCGCTCCTCGGTGGACTCGGGCCAGCGGGCGCGCAGTTCGTCGTAGGCGAGGGTGAAGGCGGACCGTGTCACAAGCTTTCCTCCCTGAGCGAGAATCTCGTTCAGCGAGATATTACGATAGGCCGAAGGAGTGCGAAGGAGTGCGCATGGACGATCAGAGCCCGGCGATGGGGCTGGTTCACCTGCTGCGCGCGGTCACCGTGGAGTTCGACACGCTGGGCGCCGAGTTCGCGGCGCGCCATGGGCTGCACCCCACCGATGTCCGGGCGCTGATCCAGCTGCTGGACGCGGCACGCGCCGGTACGCGGGCCACGCCCGGGTGGCTCGGCGCGCGGCTGCGGCTGAACTCCGCCGGGACGACCGCCCTGGTGGACCGGCTGGAGCGGCTGGGACTGGTGCGGCGGAGCAGGGACACGGCGGACCGGCGACGCGTCCTGCTGGAGGTGGAGGAGAAGGCCATGGACCTGGGATGGACCTTCTTCGGGTCGGTGATCGGGGAGGTGGTGGCGGCCGCGGAAGGCTTCGAGGAGCACGAGTTGGAGACGGTGCGGCGCTTCCTGACCGCGGTGCTGGAGTCCACCGGGCGGGCGCGCTCCGTCTGACAGGCGCCGACGCCGCGGTGCGACGGTCCGGCGGCGCGGGACACGACGGCGTCGGTCTCGACCTCGACGAACGGAGCCCTGATCCGGGCACGTGCTCCCGTCCGCCGGCCCGCCTCGCTCGAACGCCGGACGTACGGCCTTCTTACCGGGGGCCGGGCGTGCGGCGGGGGCGGTCGTGCGCGGCGTACGTCCGCAGGGTGGCGGCGAAGTCCTCGGCGCGGGAGAGCTGGACGCGCAGCTTCTCGACCTGCTCGACTGCCACGCCCTCGTAGCGGCGGACACGCTCCAGCAGGGCTTCGCGTGCGTCGGCGCCGAGATCGTCGTCGGCGTCGAGGCGGTCGGTGGCGTCGAGCAGGTCGCGCATCTGCTCCAGGGTGAAGCCCAGCGGCTTCATACGGCGGATCACCATGAGGCGGGCGACGTCGGTCTCGGTGTAGAGGCGGAAGCCGCCTTGGGAGCGGGCGGAGGGGACGACCAGGCCGGTCTCCTCGTAGTGCCGGATGGTGCGCAGCGACAACTCCGTGCGCGCGGCGACCTCGCCGATCTGCATGTGCTTGCCGTCCACGTTCGCCTTCCAGCCCTTCGCGCCTCGGCGGGCCCGGCCTCCGCGCCCGCCGATCCCTACCCTACCGTTAGGGTAGGGTTGCCGGGGTGAGGGCGGTCCGCCGCTGCCCCGCCGCTGCCGTGTCGGGGCCGATGGCGCCTCCGGCGGAGATCCGATCGTTGCGGGGAGACGCGTGCGCGAGCTGACGACGCCCGACGCCGCCGCCTTCCCACCGTGATCCGCCGCTCTGACACCGGCCGAGCGAGGGCGCCCGCCCCGCCTGCCGCCGGTTCCCGAAGACCTCCGGTCCGCCTGCGGCGGGCCGTTCGGCGGCCCGGCGAACCGGCCCGCCGCGACCCAATCCGCGCCCCTGCGGACCGTACCCGGGGTGCGCCCGAGTACGACAGGTACCGCATCCCTTGCCCTCTTCCGCGTCCCCGTCCCGTTTCTCGCCCGCCGGACTGCCGCACGGCCCCGGCCGGCCCCGGCCCCCCTGGCTGTCGCCGGCCGTGTTCCGCACCGAGGCCCTCGCGGGCCTGGTGGTCGGTCTCGCCCTCATCCCGGAGGCCATCTCCTTCTCGGTCATCGCCGGCGTCGACCCGAAGGTCGGGCTGTTCGCCGCCTGCACCATGGCCATGGTCATCGCGTTCGTCGGCGGCCGTCCCGCGATGATCTCCGCCGCGACCGGCGCCGTGGCCCTGGTCGTCGCGCCGGTCGTCCGTCAGCACGGGCTGGGCTACCTGATCGCCACCGTCATCCTCGCCGGCGTCTTCCAGATCGTGCTCGGCGTACTGGGCGTGGCCAAGCTGATGCGGTTCGTTCCGCGCGGCGTGATGGTCGGCTTCGTCAACGCCCTGGGCATCCTGCTGTTCACCGCCCAGATCCCCAACCTGCGCGACGTGCCGTGGCCGGTCTACCCGCTCGTCGTGGGCGGACTCGCGCTGATGCTGCTGTTCCCGAAGCTGACCAAGGCGGTGCCCGCGCCGCTGGTGGCCATCGTGATCCTCACCTCGATCACCGTCGCCGCCGGGATCGCCGTGCCGACCGTGGGCGACAAGGGCACGCTGCCGTCCTCGCTGCCGGTGCCCGGCATCCCGGACGTTCCGCTCACCGTCCACACCCTCACCGTCATCGCGCCCTACGCCTTCGCGATGGCCCTCGTGGGGATCATGGAGTCGATGATGACCGCCAAGCTGGTCGACGACCTCACCGACACCCCGTCCGACAAGACCCGAGAAGCGGTCGGTCAGGGCATCGCCAACATCGTCACCGGAATCTTCGGCGGCATGGGCGGCTGCGGCATGATCGGCCAGACCATGATCAACGTGAAGAACGGGGCGCGCACGCGCCTGTCGACCTTCCTGGCCGGGTTCTTCCTGCTCGTCCTGTGCATCGTCCTCGGCCCCGTCGTCTCCCGCATCCCCATGGCCGCCCTGGTCGCCGTCATGGTCCTGGTGTCCGTGGGCACCTTCGACTGGCACTCGATCAAGCCCGCCACGGTCACACGCATGCCGGTCGGCGAGACCGGCGTCATGGTCGTCACCGTCATCGTCGTCGTCGCCACCGGCAACCTGTCCATCGGCGTCGTCGTCGGCTCCCTGACCGCCATGGCCGTCTTCGCCCGCCGCGTCGCCCGCCTCACCGCCGTCACCTCGGTCACCGACCCCGACGGCGCCCAGGTCGTCTACGCCGTCACCGGCCAGCTCTTCTTCGCCTCCGCCAACGACCTCGTCACCCGGTTCGACTACGCGAACGACCCCGACAAGGTCGTCATCGACCTCACCGGCACCCACGTCTGGGACGCCTCCTCCGTCGCCGCCCTCGACGCGATCGAGACCAGGTACGCCCAACGCGGCAAGACCGTCGAGATCATCGGCCTGAACGATGCGAGCGCCCGCCTCCACGACAGGCTCACCGGCGAACTCGCCGGCAGCCACTGACCCCGGCGACGCTCAGGCACGCTCAGAGTCGGCCGTGCTCGCTGATACGGCGGGCGACTTCACGGAGTTTCACGTTGTTGTCCTGGGAGTAGCGGCGCAGCACGTCGAAGGCCTGTTCCTCGGTGAGCCCGCGGCTGCCCATGAGGATGCCCATGGCCTCGCCGACGAGGTGGCGCGTGGCGACGGCCTGCTCCATCTGGGCGTGGGTGCGCGCACTGGACAGAGCGACCGCGGCGTGCGAGGCCAGCAGCCAGCCGGCCGTCTCACTGACCTCGGTGAAGGCGCCGGGCCTGCGGGAGTACAGGTCCAACGCCCCGAGCTCCTCCTCATCGGTGTAGAGCAGGAACCCCATCATGCTGCCGATGCCCAACGCGTGCGCCTCAGGGGCGAAGGCCGGCCACCGCGGCTGCTCCTGCCGGAAGTCCTCGATGCGGTACACCCGTTCACCCGTCCGGGTGCGGGCCGCGTCGAAACACGGGCCTTCCCCCAGCCGCTCCTGCAAACGGTCACTGTCGACGACCAGCCGGCCGGTGGGGGCCAGCGAGTCCACCTTCCGGCCACTGAGGATCAGGATCCCGGCCTCGTCGCAGCCCTCCACCAGCTCGGTGGCCGCACCGCTGATCGCCGCCAGCGTCGCCTCCACGGACTCCTTCGCCAGCAGCTCCCGCGCCAACGAGGCCATCTGCCGCGCGAACTCACGCCACTCCATACCGCCCTCCGCAGGCCGGTCAGGCTGCCGGGTGGGGTTGCCCGAGGTAGGGGAAGTGCGGCAGCAGGTCGGTGTGGGGGCCGATGTGGTCGGTGGTGATCCTTCCGCCGGAGACCATGGCGAGGCGGGCGGAGGTGACATCGTCGGTGAGCGTACGGCCGTTGGGGTACGCGGCCGGCCGGGTGCGGTCGTAGCGCAGCACGTCCGGCAGGACCGTGCGCAGCGCCTCCTCGGCCCGCTCCGCGCTGTAGCCGCCGGTGTGGGCGAGGACGGCGCTCCACGGCCGCGCGTAGGTGTCCCAGTCGTCGGCGGGCTCGCCCTCGTTGTAGCCGTCCTTGGCGTCCTCGGCGTTGAAGTAAGCGGTCAGGGAGGGATGGGCCCCGCGGTCGACGGACACGAGCCGGCCGTTCTCCCGGAGGCTGACGCGTGCCCACACGCCGACCGGTCCGTCGCCCAACTCCTCGTCGGGAACCTCCAGCACGATCCCGAAGACGTTCTTGTCGCTCCCGAAGTCGTTGCCGGTCCACTGGAAGTCGTTGCCGATGCCCTCCAGATCGGCGAAGAAGGGGTCGCTGCGCAGACCGGCGAAGAAGCGGAGGCCGCCGCTCGCCGCGACGGCGGGCTCCGCGGTGAAGGCTGCCTCGACGTCGGAGAGGACGACCTCGCCGCCCGGCGCGTGGTCCCGGGCGCCGGCACCGGCCGCGCGGTGCACCGAGACGGTCTGCCGGCCGTCCGAGGGCGGCGAGAACACGAAGCTGTACGCGAGGTCGGCGACGTCGTCCCCGTCGGTGTCGACGTTGAGACGGTAGACGGCGTCCGGGTGGAACGCCTCGCCCTGGGAAGGCGCGAACGGATTCACGTTCATGATCAGAACGGTGCGCCCGCTCTCGGCCGCGGGGAAGACGAACACGTCCGTCAGGTCCAGACGGGCGTCGCCCTTCGGGGAGCGAAGGTGCGGCCCGCTGAGGTGATGCGACATGGTGACCCCTTGGTGAGTGTCCGGTCCCGGCTCCGCCTGATCGAACAGCCTCAGCACACCACAGCCGCGCCGGCGCCGCATCCGAGCGGCCGCTCGGCAGCGAGGACCGCGGCACGGCGGGCGGCACCGGCCGGCGGCCCGGACCCGGCCCGGACCCGGCCCGGCCGATCACGGCACATGGCGACCGGTGGGCGGCTCCCACCACGGACGTCCGCGCCCGACGCCCGCGGTCCGCGGGTCCCGCGCACTCGTGCGGGTGAGTCGGCGCCGTCATTGCCCCGCGGGTGTTCACCTCGCCGTGAGACTGGCCGGGCCCAGCAGCCCGCGCCCCGGAGGATCGACATGGCGGAAGAGTTGTACGCGACGCTGAAGACGAACAAGGGCGACATCGAGGTCCGGCTGCTGCCGGACCACGCCCCCAAGACGGTCAAGAACTTCGTGGAACTCGCCCAGGGCGAACGGCAGTGGATCGACCCGAACACCGGTCAGCCGAGCAAGGCGCCGCTGTACGACGGCACGGTCTTCCACCGCGTCATCCAAGGCTTCATGATCCAGGGCGGCGACCCCCTGGGCAACGGTACGGGCGGACCCGGATACCAGTTCGCCGACGAGTTCCACCCCGACCTGGCCTTCACCAAGCCCTATCTGCTGGCCATGGCCAACGCCGGGCCCGGCACCAACGGCTCCCAGTTCTTCATCACCGTCGGACCGACCACCTGGCTCACCGGCAAGCACACCATCTTCGGCGAGGTCACCGACGCCGCCGGCCAGAGAGTCGTCGACGCCATCGCCGACGCCGAGACCGGTCGCGACGACCGCCCGCTGCAGGACGTCGTGATCGAGAAGGTCGTCATCGACGTCCGCTGACACGCGGTTCGCCGACGCCCGGTTCTCGCGTCACGAACAAAGGCGTGACCGAGGAATGCGCGTCGCGATGCAGGGCAATCGGAGGGTCAGGAGGTCGATAACCATGGTTCCCCTTTTGCTCGTACTGCTTCTCGCGCTCATCCTTTTCGGCGCCGGCTTCGCCCTGAAGATCCTGTGGTGGGTGGCGATCATCGTCCTGGTGGTGTGGCTGCTCGGCTTCGTGATGCGCTCCACGAACGCGGGCGGCGGCCGTGGCCGCTGGTACCGATGGTGACCTGACACCGTAAGCGCACACCTGTGGGGCCCGGCCGAGAACACGGTCGGGCCCCACAGGCGTGCCCGGCGACCCGGCGGACGGCCGGCGCCCGTACGCTCGCGCGCCTGGCCGAACGGCCGACCGGGCGGGCGGCGGCGCCGCGGGTGATCGCCGGTAGGCTGCGGCGGTGCGCACGATCGAGCTGCTGTTGGACGAGGCCGCGGAGCTGGCGGTCCGGGAGGCCTGGCGGCGGCTCGCGGACGCGGGGCTGCCGAGTCAGGCGCGCCACCGCTCACCGACCAACAGCCCGCACCTCACCCTGGCCGCCTGCCCGGAGCTGACCGCGCCGATCCGCTGGGAGCTCGCCGAGGCGGCCGCCCTGCTGCCCCTGCCGGTGCGGTTCACCGGCGTGGTCCGCTTCGAGCGGCCCACCTCGGTGCTGGCCTGGGCGCTGGACCTCGATGCCGCGCTGGCCGGTCTCCACCGCCAGGTGTGGGAGGCGGTCGCCTCGGACAGTCCGCCCGAGACCCTGAACCCCTTCCACGACCCCGCGCGCTGGAGCCCGCACATCACCCTCGGCCGTACCCGGCGCCCTGGCGCGTTCGCCGGCCGGCGGGTCCCGGAACTGCTGCCGGCGTCGCCCCTGCCCGCTTCGCTCATCACGTTGCGCAGCTACGACACCGAGACCGGCGCCCTGGAGGTGCTGGCGCCCCGCCCCTGAGACACCAACCGGTCGGCCCGGCTCCCCACCGGTCGGCCCGGCTCCCCACCGATCGGCCCGGCTCCCCACCGGTCGGCCCGGCACCCACCGATCGGCCCGCCGCCGACCGGGCGGCGCCCCGAGCGGCGGTGTGACCGGCGAGCCGGAGCCGGAGACGGAAACGGCGACGCCGCGGACCCTATCGTCACCCACCGGGGCGGTCCCTCCGGTGACCGGCCGCCTTCGGCCGTCCGGGCTCGCGATCACCCGGATGACCGAGCAGCACGGATCACCGGTCGCCCCTCGTCCCAGCTCGCGGCGCTTTCGAACACCAGGCCGGGCCTGATGTGCGAGAAGGCGGGTAAGCACGGCGAAACGGCGTCAAGGAAGGGGAAGACCATGCCAGTGGATCCCGAACCCGCCGGAACCCGGCCTGCGGCGGAGCAGGTCGCCGCTTCACTGATGCGGGTGTGGCAGCAGGCGCGCGAGGACGTCGCCCCCACGATCTCCGACGAGCAGCTGCGCGCCCTGCTCGCCCTGGAGAGCGAGTCGGACGAGGCCGGCGTCGCCGTGACGCTCGACGTCAGCCCGCCGGTGGCGGCCGGACTGCTCGCCTCGCTGGTGCGGCGCACGCTGGTGCGCAGGCTGCCGTCCGGCGGCTTCTCCCTCACGGGCGCCGGACGGTGCGTCCTGGAGGCGACGCGCCACCGCCGTCGCCAGCTTCTCGAACAGACCCTGGTGACGGCCGCGCCGCAGGACCGCCGGGTCCTGCGCGATCTGCTCGACCAGCTGCACGGGCACGTGACACGGCTGCCCCTGGTGCCGCGCATGCGCGCGCCGCTGTGACCGGTCCGCGCCCGTCGGCGGCCGGGGCCGGGCGGGCGGCCCCGCGGCCGGGCGGTCCGCCTCCGACGGCGGCCGCACCGGTCACCCGCGGCCGAAGCAGCGTTCGAGTTCCGCGAGATCGTAGAAGGAACTGCCCTTCGAGACGGGCTCGCAGGAGGGCTTGAAGGCGGTTTCCCTCTCGTTGCAGAGCATGCGCACCAGGTAGGTGACCCGCTTCGCGGTCCCGCCCGGGCTGGGTGTGCTCGCGTACAGGTCCCACTGGATGTTCGCGGCCATGGGCGCCACCTCGGCCCCGCGCCACGGGTTGTCGCGATACGTGTACGTCCGGTCCACGGCGGCGGGCTCCGTGCTGCCGGGCAGCCCCATGAGGGCGGCGAGCGGTTCGATCTCCTCGGCGTGCGTGAAGCGGAGCACCGCGCCCTTGTCGCCGGCGCCCCTGGCCTTCGCCTCGGCCTGGGCGAAGAGGTCGTCGAGCAGGACGCCGGCCATGTCGTAGGTGACGGTGCGGCCCGCGAAGCCGGGCCCCTTGCCGTAGAACTCCCCGGCGTCGTCGAGGTAGGCGAACCACCGCGCGTCCCACGGGGTCAGGCAGGGACGGAGATCGACGTCCGGCGCCTCCGCGCTCAGGTCGGGCGCGGCGCTGTAGAGCCGGTGGAGCGACCGGGCGAAGGAGATCTGATCGGCGGCGGACAGGGCGGCGACGAAGTCCTGGTGGCCGGATCCTCCTGCGGTGCGTACGGGGCCTTCGTGCCGTACGGAGTCCGGTCGGCGACCACGGAACCCTGCCGGTCCCCGGCGGAAGCGGTCCCCGAGCCGAACCCGAGTCCGGCCGCCACGGACACGGAGGTGACGAGGTGGGTGGCGCGCTCCACGCGTGACGGGTTCCCCGTCCCGGGCGAGTGTCCGCGCCTCGCGACGGCCGGACTCGACGCCCGATGCCGTACGGGACGGTACCGGGGGTCAGGCCTCCGCCGACGTCTCGACGAGCTTCTGGAACTGTCCGAGATCGTAGTTGGCGAGCGTCGAGTCCAGGTTGGTGAGCGCGCCGAGGTGCTCGACGAACCCCTTGGGGTCGTACTCGACCTGCAGGGTGACCCGGCTCTCCGTGTCGCTCAGACGGTGGAAGGTGACCACGCCCGCGTGCTCGACGCCGTCCACGGTGCGCCAGGCGATGCGGTCTTGCGGGACCACTTCGGTGAGCTCGGCGACGAAGCTCTTGTCGGCGCCCGGAAGGCTCAGCCGCCACGCGAAACGGCGACCGTCCAGCTGGTCCACCTGGCGTACGTGGCTGAGGAAGGAAGGCCACCGCGTCACATCGCTCCACAGCGCCCACGCGACGGAGACGGGTGCCTTGACATCGACGGTTTCCACAAGAGATGCGGACAAGGAGGGCCTCTCACGGTCGGTCCGGTGCGTGCCCGGCGGCGCCGGCTGTGGTGCGCGTACCCGCGTCGCGACCGGGCACACCGGACGGCCGTGCCCGCCGGTGACGCCGCCGTCCGCGCCGTCCGCGACGGCCACGTCACCGCTCCTGCTCCGCGCGCCCCGACATTCACAGGGCTCCCGGGGTGCAGCGGCGCTCCGGTCCGGGTATCCCCAACGAATTCGATGGTCGAGCGGGCCGATGCGACGGGGGCGGAGCACATGGGAAGACGGGTCTGGACCGGCAGCGCCGGAGTGGAGGCCGCCGACGCGGTCTTCGCGCTGATGAGACGGCTCGTCGACGGCTTCCGGGCGAATCCGCCGGTGACCCCGCTGGTGGTGCTCCAGGCCACCGAGGAGGACGCCACCGGCACCCTCGACCGGCGGGTCGCCCAGGTGGTGGAGTTCGTCCGCCAGAGCCAGCAGCCCCGGGGACTGATCGCCAAACGGCTCGACGGCGGGGGCGGTGCGGACCCGTACTCCTCGGCCGTCGACATGGTGCGCCAGCTGTGCGAGCACTCCTGGGACAACGCCCGGCAGTCCCAGTACAAGCCCTTCACGTTCCCCCGTTCCCGCCTGCTGCGGGCGATCGAGCAGGCCGCGCCCGAGGTCGGCGCCGAGGTGACGACGGTGTGGACCGAGGCGGAGCGCCGTGAACGCCTGATGCGCCGGCTCGCCGAACTGCGCTGGCGGCCCGGCGGCGGCCCCGACGGCGACCAGGGCCGGCGCCGCGCCCCGGCGCTGGCGGAGGCCGTCGGCGCCGTCGTCAACCCGTCCGGCTTCGTCGGCGCCATGTTCATCGCCTGCCTCAGCGTCCTGCTGGGGGAGGGCGGTTGGCGCACGGCGGTGTGGGGTGGCGCTCTGGCGCTGACGGCGTTCGGCCTGGTCCACCTGCTCGCGCGCAGCGCCCCGCCGCTGCTGTGGCTGCGCAGGGCCAGCCGCTGGTTCGCGACCACCACGTTCCTGGCCCCGCTCAGCGACCGGCCGGCGGCGGCCGACTGGTCGCGCTGGCGGCCGGCGAAGTCCTGGGAGACGATCCGCGGGCGGGCCTTCGCCGTCGCCCAGCAGGTGGTCGCCGCCCAGGCGGGCGACCCGACGGCACGTCAGCTGCACCTTGAGTTACGCGTACTGGCGCTGCTGGAGGACCTGCGCGAGAACTTCCGGCCGCGGGCGCTCGACCTGCGCCGCCGCAAGCGCACCGTGCCGCCCGTGGTGTACCTGCCCCGGGCCGCCGAGGAGGACGGCGGTCTGCTGCTGCTGCGCACCCTCAGCAACGTCCGCAGCAGGCGCAGCGAGGTCGACCCGCTGCTCGTGCTGGCCGCGGTCCCGGCGGCCGAGCGGCTGCGGCCGCCGGGCTCCGCCGACCCGCAGCCGGACACCGCACCCGGCCGCCCCGAGGCCGACGACGAGGAGGACGCGTTCGGCGCGGACGCCCGCTACCAGCGGTGGGTGACCAGCCTCAACGCCGGCCAGTCCCCGGGCAGGGCCGCCGCCCTCCCGTGGATCCTGCACATACCGATGCCCGCCGACGAACTGCGCCACCGGCGCTCCGCACAGCACTCCACCGACCGGATCCGCCGCACACCCGCCTGGCTCCTGTGGTCCAGGCCCTGCCTCGTCGTGGTCCTCGCCCTCGGCCTGACCGCGGGCTTCCTCGGCAACCGGTACCTGGCCGGGCGCTACTGCGAGGGCCGGCTGCTCGGCTCCAACACCGACTCCGGCCTGTACGACGGCCAGTGCGTCGGCGTCGCCACCGGCGACGTACGGCTGGCCAAGGGCAACGGGCTGAGCCTGTCCGGCGCCGGCAAGGGCGTCACCTTCGACGCGGTGGAGCGGGCGATCAGGGCCGAGAACGCGGCCATCGGACCGCGGGACGCGCACGTGACGATCGTCTACGCCGGCCCGGTCACCGCCGCCCGGCAGGCCGACACCCGCAAGGGGCTGGAGGAGATCACGGGGGTGTACCTCTACCAGCACTACGCCAACGTCAGCACCGACCAGCCGACCAAGATCAAGGTGCTGCTCGCCAACGCGGGCGAGAACATGCTGCACGTGCTCCCCATGGCCCGGCACATCGCCGACCTGGCGCGGCGCGACCGCTCCGTCGTCGGCGTCGTGGGCATGGGACGCGACACCACGGAGACCGAGCAGGCCGCGCGGATCCTCAAAGGGGCCGGTCTGCCCGTGGTGAGCACCACCAACTCCGGCAGTCACCTGGCGCGCAGGCTGTCGAACTGGTTCGGGCTGGCCGCCACGGACGAGGAGGAGGCGAGCGCCCTGCGGGTCGTCGCCCGCCAGCTGGCCGCCCGCGAGAAGGGCGCCCAGGCCGTCGTGCTGTCCAGGTCGGTCGGCAGCGAGAAGGACTTCTACACCACCGAACAGGCCCGGGTCGGCAAGCGCATGCTGGCCGACGCCGGCTTCGCGCCGGCGCCCGCCCGGACGTACCGGCTCAGCGCCGAGGGCGAACCCGAACTGACCACGCCCATCGGCGACATCTGCGGCAGCCGGCCCGTGCCGAAGGCGCTCTACTTCGCCGGCCGCGTCGAGGACGTGCCCAACCTGATGTCCCAGCTCGGCTCCACCCCCGGCTGCTCGGGCAACGGCATCACCGTGTTCACCGGCGACGACCTCACCAAGAGCAACTACGAGGAGGGGGAGAACCTGCGCATCCCCGACGAGGTCACCCTCTACCACTTCGCCCTCGCCCCCATGGACCTCGCGGCGACGACGGGCTTCTACGTGGACGCCCACCGCGTCCTCACGGACCTGCTGCCGGCCGGAGCACGGCGGACCACGCTCGCCGACCCCGCGCGGCCCTGGACCGACGCGCTGTTCTCCAGCGGGCAGACGGTGCTGTCCTACAGCGCGACGGCCGTGCTGTACCGGGCCGCGCGCAACGGGGACGTTCCGCAGACCGCCGCGGAGACCTGGGCCGACCTGCGCTGGCACCCCAACCCCAACCTGCCGGTCGGCACCGTCGGCTTCGCCGGCAGCCGGCCCTACGCCGACCAGCGCGGCCACGGTTACGAGATCGTGCGGGTGAGCTACGACGGCGGGAAGGTGCGCTCGGTGAACGTGTGCGGACGCCCCGCGGGCAGCGAGGCCCCGCTCACGGCGCCGCCGGGCCCCGAGGGAGCCGACCCGCACACGGTCTGCCGCCTGCGGTGAACCGGTGAACCGGTGAACCGGCGACAGAAACGAATGGCCGAGGCGGCAGGCCGGCGGGCTGGCGCGGGCGGCGTCCCGTGCGGGTGCGCGACCGCTCGTCTTCGCGGACGGCGCCGTTCGCGGGCCCCGGGCCGACGATGCGCCGGCCGCCCTCCGCGAGTTCGGCGACGCGTCGGCGCTGACGGGCGCTCAGGGCGGCGCCGCCGAGGGCGTGCGGCGGTACGGCGGCCACGACGGCGGGGCGCACCGTGCCCTGGTGGAGGATGCACCCGCGCCGACGCGTCGGACCCGTCCTCGTCGGCGACGTACGTCCCCGTCCCCCGCGCACTGGCCGGCGACCGGTGACCGGCACCCTGAGACAGTGAGGCGACCGGCCGAAGCGATCCGGCCGCCGGGCCGGCGGTGGAGCGGCCCGCACTGACCCTGACAGCCGTTCAGGAGTAGGCGCCGTTGCCGAGCGAGCCGGCGTCGGCCTTCACGACAGCCGCCGTCGCGGCCCCGGTGGCAGCCGGCGGCGACGGCTCCGCCGAGATGTCCGAGGGGCGCCCTACTCGTCGAGTTCGGCGCGGACTCGACGCGAGGGGCTGAAGGCGTGGAGGTCGAGGATGCCGGGCGGCTCGGTGAGGCCGGGGCCGCCGCTGTCGATCCAGGCGACGATGTCGGCGGTGGTGTCCCGGTCGTTGACCAGGCCGAGCCAGACGGGCCGCCCGCCGGCCACGCGACCGGCGGTGGAGGGCTGGACGACGATGACGTTGGCCCGCTCGCAGGCGTCCAGGCAGTCGGTGACCCGCACGGTCGCCGCCCCCTCCAGGGCAGCCCGTAGCTCGCGGAGCTGGGCGACGTGATCGAGGCCGGTGACTTTCGGAGTGCCGCAGCAGCAGCCGCGGCACACGGTGACCGTGGGCCGTACCGCCGCCGCCCCGGCGCCCGCGGCGGAAGCGGCGCGGCGGGAACGCTTGCTCACGCGGCACCTCGAGCGGGGTTTCGCCAAGCGGCTTCACGCAGCAGGCGCAGGCCGTTGAGACCGACGACGACGGTGGAGCCTTCGTGCCCTGCGACGCCGAGCGGCAGCGGCAGGGTGGCGACGATGTCCCAGGCCACCAGGGCGGTGATGAAGACGCCTGCGATGACGAGGTTCTGGACGACCAGGCGCCGGGCGGTTCGGGAGAGGGCGACGACGGTGGGGACGGCGCCGAGTTCGTCGCGGACGACGACGGCGTCGGCGGTCTCCAGGGCGAGGTCGGAGCCGGCCTCCCCCATCGCGATGCCAGTGTGCGCGGCGGCCAGGGCGGGGGCGTCGTTGACGCCGTCGCCGACCACCAGCACCTTGCGGCCTTCGCCCTCCCACTCCCGTACGGCGGCGACCTTGTCCTGCGGAAGCAGTCCGGCGCGGACGTCGGTGATGCCGACCCGGGCGGCCAGACGGCGGGCGGCGCGTTCGTTGTCCCCGGTCAGGAGGACCGGAGCGCGGCCGGTGAGCTTCGTCAGGGCGGCCACGGTGGCGGCGGCGTCCGGCCGCAGCCGGTCGGCGATGCCGATCACCCCGACCGGGCTGCCGTCGCGCAGGACCAGGACCGCGGTCTGTCCGGCCTCCTCCAGCTCCGCCACCGCCGCGGTCACGGGCGCGGCCGGGGCCGGGAGGCGGGCCGGCGATCCGACCTCGACGGTGCGGCCCCCGACGCCGGCGCTGACGCCCCGGCCGGGGACGGAGGTGAAGCCGGCCGCCTCGGGAAGGCGCAGGCGCCGCTCGCCGGCGGCGTCGACGACGGCGCGGGCGAGCGGGTGCTCGCTGGAGTGTTCGGCCGCGGCCGCCAGCGCGAGCAGACCGTCCTGATCCAGTCCGGAGCCGGGCACGGGCCGCACGGCGGTGACGCGGGGCGTGCCCTCGGTCAGGGTGCCGGTCTTGTCCAGGGCGACCGCGTCGACTCGGCCGAGACGCTCCATCACGACAGCGGACTTGGCCAGGACGCCGTGTCGTCCAGCGTTGGCGATGGCGGACAGCAGCGGCGGCATCGTGGACAGCACGACCGCGCAGGGCGAGGCCACGATCATGAACGTCATGGCACGCAGCAGAGCGGGTCGGAGCGGGGTGCCGAGGGCGAGCGGAACCGCGAAGACGGCGAGGGTCGCGAGGACCATGCCGATCGAGTACCGCCGCTCGATCTTCTCGATGAACAACTGGGTGGGGGCCTTGGTCTCGGAGGCGTCCTCGACCATCTTCACGATCCGGGCGATCACCGAGTCCGTTGGGTCGCGCTCGACGCGTACGCGCAGGGCACCGGTGCCGTTGACGGTACCGGCGAACACCTCGTCCCCCGTCCGTTTGGCCACGGGCAGGGGCTCGCCGGTGATCGTGGACTGGTCGACGTCGCTCACGCCTTCGACGACCTGACCATCGGTGCCGATCCGCTCGCCGGGCCGCACCAGGACGGTGTCCCCGACCTTCAGCACGGCGGCGGCGACGCTCTCCTCGCCGCCGCCGGGCAACAGCCGGGTCGCCGTCGCCGGGGCGAGATCCAGCAGCCCCCGGACGGAGTCCGCCGTGCGGGCGGTGGCGAGCGCCTCCAGGGCGCCGGAGGTGGCGAAGATGACGATCAGCAGGGCCCCGTCCAGAACCTGGCCGACGGCCGCGGCGCCGAGTGCGGCCACCACCATCAGCAGGTCCACGTCCAAGGTCCTGTCCTTCAGGGCCCTGCACCCTTCCCGGCCCGGCTCCCAGCCGCCCGTGACGTAGGTGGCGGCGAACAGCGGGCCCCACAGCCATGCCGGGGCGCCGAGCAGGTTGAGCGGGAGGGCGACCAGGAAGAGGACGAGCGCGGCCAGCGCCCACCGGGCCTCCGGCAGCGCCAGCACCCGGGTGCGCCGCCGGGGCGGAGCCGGGCGCGGCTCGACCGCGGCCGGTGCGGACTGCTGATCCAGGACGGAAGACATGACGGAGCAACCCTTCACGGGCGGACGAGGCGACCTGCCCACCATACAGGAACACCTGAACAGGTCTTCATGTGTGGTCGGTATGATGACCCCATGGGCCACGGAACCGATACCGCCAGCAGCGCCACCGCCCGCGAGCGTCTCGACGCCGTCGGCACCGCCGATGTCGCCGCCACCCTTCAGGCCCTCGCCACCCCCTCGCGGCTCTACATCCTGGCCCGTCTCCAGGAAGGCGCCTGCTCGGTGGGCGAGCTCGCGGAGGCCGTCGGCATGGAGGCCTCGGCCTGCTCCCACCAGCTGCGCCTGCTGCGCAACCTCGGACTGGTCACCGGCGAGCGGCACGGACGCTCGATCATCTACGCCCTGTACGACAACCACGTGGCCGAGCTCCTCGACCAGGCCCTGTACCACGTCGAGCACCTTCGCCTGGGTGTCCGCGACGCCCCGGCCGGTGTGGCCGAGTCCGCGCTCGCCGACTCGTAGGAGCCGGCCGGCTGAGCGGGGTGGGCACGTGCGACCTCGCTCCCGTTCCCGCGCAGGCCGGGCGTCCGGCGCCCGCTGCCGGAAGGCGGCCCGCCCGCTCGGACAGGGGTATACGGGCCGTACACCCCTTGACGGTGTCTCGCTCTCCGCGCGAAGAACGGGTTACCTGGATGACGTGGCGCCCCTCGCCCGTCCCGGCGGCGCCGTCTCCACCCCTTCCACCCCGCAGCCACTGACGGGCACCGGCGTACACCGGGCATCGCCGCGCGCCGCCTCGCCTCTCGACGGGAGAACGACGACATGAACCCCACCTACGACTTCACCGGCCGGGTCGCCTTCGTCACCGGCGCCTCTTCCGGCATGGGTCTGGCCGCCGCCCGCGCCTTCGCCGCGGCCGGCGCCGCCGTCGGCCTCGCCGACATCGACGAGACGGCCGTCGAAGCCGCCGCGAAGGAGCTCACCGACGCCGGCCACCAGGCCCTCCCCCTGGTCTGCGACGTCAGCGACGAGGACCAGGTCGCCGCCGCGGTCGACCGCACCGCGGAGACCTTCGGCCGCCTGGACATGGCCTACAACAACGCCGGCATCATGCCCCCGCCCACCGACGCCGCCGACGAGAGCGCCGACCAGTTCGACCGCGTCCAGGCCATCAACCTGCGCGGCGTCTGGGCGAGCATGAAGCACGAACTGCGCCACATGCGCGACCAGGGCGGCGGCGCCATCGTCAACTGCTCCTCCCTCGGCGGCCTGGTCGGCAACCCCGGCCGCGCCGCCTACCACGCCACCAAGCACGGCGTGATCGGCCTGACCAGGAGCGCCGCCCTCGAATACGGCCCGCGCGGCGTCCGCGTCAACGCCGTCTGCCCCGGCACCATCGCCACCCCCATGGTCGACGCCATGGTCGAAGGCGGAGAACTCGACCGCTCGCAGGCCGAAGCGGGCCAGGCCATCCAGCGACTCGGCAGCGCCGAGGAGATCGCCCAGGCCGTCCTGTGGCTGTGCAGCGACGGAGCGGGCTACGTCACCGGCATCGCCCTGCCCGTCGACGGCGGCTACACCGCCCAGTAGGCGCTCGGACACCCGGCGGGACTGCCGCCTGCTGCCGACCGGTCGGGGCAGGGGCGCGCGCTGTCACCGCTGTTCGTGCTCGCGCGCCCGGGTGTCGGCGGTGGGCCGCGCGTCGACGCCGTCCGCGTCCAGGCGCGCGAGCAGGCGCAGGCCGTCCTCGGCGGGGCTGCCCGGGGCCGCGGACAGCACCAGCAGCTCCATGCTCGACTCGTCCGGCAGCGCGAAGTTCTCCTGGTGCAGTTCGAGGAGTCCGACCAGCGGGTGCCGGTAGACCTTGCGGCCATGGGTGCGGGCGCGCACGTCGGCGCGGGCCCACAGGCGGCGGAAGCGCTCGCTGCCCACCGCCAGTTCGCCGATGAGCGAGGTCAGGCGGGCGTCATCGGGGTATTTGCCGGCGGCCAGCCGCAGGTGCCCGACCACGTCGAGGGTGCAGGTCTCCCAGTCCGCGTACAGCCCGTGGTCGGCCTCCTGGAGGAAGATGTGCCGCGGGATGTTCAGGCCCGGCATCGGCGGGCCGAAGAGGAGCCCGGCGAGGCGGTTCCCGGCGAGCACGTCCAGGCGGTGGTTCATGATCAGCGCGGGTGCGTCGACGACCAGGTCGAGCACGCGCAGCAGTTCCGGCCGGACCCGCCCGCTCGGCGCCTTCGCGCGGCGGCGGCGCTGCCGCGCGAGCCGGTAGAGGTGCTCGCGTTCGGTCGCGTCCAGGCCGAGGACGCGGGCGAGCGCGTCGAGGACCTGCTCGGAGGGCTGCGTCGCGCGGCCCTGCTCCATGCGGACGTAGTAGTCGACGCTGACTCCGGACAGATGCGCGACCTCTTCGCGGCGCAGCCCTTCGACCCGGCGGCGGCTGTCGGTGGGGATGCCGGCGGCGGCCGGGTCGACCCGGGAGCGCCGGGTCCGGAGAAAGCCCGCGAGATCGTCCATCCGCTCAGTATGGACTCGGCGGCACCCGTGAAGGTGGCCCTGCCAGTACCAGGAACTCCCGTCCGACGGACGAAGCGTCCCTGAACGCCGGGCGCCGCGACGCGCAGGATCGACGGCATCCGATCCGAAGGAGTTCCCATGAAGACGCTGATCGTCTACGCCCACCCGGAGCCGAAGTCGCTCAACGGCTCGCTGAAGGACCTCGCGGTGACCACGCTGCGGAGCGCCGGGCACGAGGTGCGGGTGAGCGACCTGTACGCGATGAACTGGAAGGCGGTGGCGGACGCGGCGGACTACGGCCCCCACGCCTCGGACCGGCTGAAGGTCGCCCTGGACTCGGGCCGGGCCTTCGACGCCGGGACGCTCACCCCGGACGTCCGCGCCGAGCAGGAGAATCTGCTGTGGGCCGACACGATCATCTTCCAGTTCCCGCTGTGGTGGTACACCATGCCCGCGATCCTCAAGGGCTGGGTGGACCGGGTGTTCACCTACCACTTCGCGTACGGCGTCGGCGAGCACAGCGACGCCAAGTACGGCGAGCGTTACGGCGAAGGAACCCTCGCGGGCCGGAAGGCCCTGCTGTCGGTGACCGCCGGCGGCCCGGAGCCGCAGTACGCCGCTCGCGGGATCAACGGCCCCATCGACGATCTGCTGTTCCCGATCCAGCACGGCATCCTCTACTACCCGGGCATCGAGGTGCTGCCGCCGTTCGTGCTGTACGGCGCCGACCGGATGAGCGACGCGGATTACCCGGACCTCGCCAAGGCCTGGGAGCAGCGTCTGCTCACCCTGGAGTCGACCGAGCCGATCCCGTTCCGGCGGCAGAACTTCGGCGACTACGAGATCCCCTCGCTGCACCTGAAGGAAGGACGCGAGCCCGCGGGCCGCACGGGTTTCGGGCTGCACGTGCGCGCGTAGTCCCCTGGACGCGCTCGGCGGGATCCCGGGCGCTCGTTCAGGCCGCTCCGAGCTGCTGGGCGGCCTGGGCCGTGCCGTCGATACGGGCGCGGATCTTGGCGAACGCCGTGCTGCGGGAGGTGGACTGGTCGTCGGCGTAGGGGGCGAACCCGCTGTCGTCGCAGGTGCCGAGCTGGTCGAGAGGGAGGTGACGGGCGGCCTGGAGCACGCGGTCGCGTACTTCCTCGGCCGTCTCGACACGGGGGTCGAGCGGGTCGGTGACGCCGACGAAGACGCGGACGCCGGGCCGGAGCTGGTCCGCGATCAGGCGCAGGACACGCTCCGGGTCCGGCTCGCTCGCCAGCTGGAGGTAGTAGTTGCCCACCTTGGTCTCGAACAGGGCGGGGAGGAGGTCGGCGTAGTCGATGTCGAGGCTGTGCGTGGAGTCCTGGTCGGCGCCGGCGTCGGTGTGGATGCCGATCCGGGCACGCTCGTCCTCGGTGAACCGCTCCAGCAGCCGGTTGTTGAGGGCGACGAAGTCCCGGAGCACCCCGCCACTGGGGTCCAGCTTCAGCGAGAGCCGGCCCTCGGTGAAGTCCAGCTGCACCACGTGCGCGCCCGCGTCCAGGCAGCCGCGCACCTCCGTCTCGGCCTCGGCGACGAGGTCGTCGAGGAACTGCTCGCGGGAGTACCCGGCGATCGCCTGCGGCGGGTAGAGCAGGCTCAGCGTGGACGGGGCGACCACCGCCTGCTTCACCGGCGCCTTCGTGTGCCGCTGGGCGGCCTGGAGGTACTGGACGGCGTTCGTCTTGTACCGCAAGGGGCCGGAGGTCAGCCTGGGCAGCCGGCGCTGGTGCCCGTCGGCGTAGGGGATGACCACGCCGTCACGGTCCAGGTTGTCCAGTCCCGCGATCGGATAGGTGAGGGAGGTGGGCTTGGCCTGCTCGCCGTCGGTCACCACCGGCGAACCGGCCGCCACCAGGCTGTCGACGGTCTCGGCGACCGCCCGCCGCTGGACGTCCGCGAAGGCCGAGGAGGACATCTCGCCGGACTCGAACGCGGCCATCGCGCTGAGCAGTTCGGGGGAACGGGGAATGCTGCCAATGGGCTCGGAAGGGATCACACCGTCACCTTAGGAGCGGAACGCCGACAATCCGCCGTGAATGGCACTCCGGGCGCCGCGGTGTCACCTGTGCGGGTGGCTGACACCGCACCGGAGACCGGCGGTCTTCCGCCGGGGGAGTGGGGCGAGCGCCCTGCGCCGCGCAACGAGCGCGCCCCGCACGCCCACCTCCTCGCGGCCTCGGCCTCAGCGCACCTCGTCCGCCAGGACGCGTTCCAAGGTGCGATGACCCGTCCGGCTCATGCCCGGGTTGCTTCTGACGTAGTACCAGACCAACCCCATCGCCTGAACGAAGGCCCACGCCCTGCCCCGCTCCCATTCGAGGTCGCCGCTGCCCAGGCGGTCACGGAGCACCTGTCGCGGCCCGGCGTCGAGCAGGTGCCACGCACTCACCAGGTCCAGTGAAGGGTCGGCCGGACCGAAGTCGCCGACGTCGAGGAGCCCTGTGAGCCGACCGCCGGAGACGAGCAGGTTGCCAGGCATCAGGTCGCCGTGGGCCATGACGTCCGCGGCCGCACCTCGCGGCAGGTCACGCACGGTCGCCCAGACGCGACGCAGTCGAGGGACGTCCAGGAGCTGCTCACTGTGTCCGAAGCAGGTCTCCATCCAGGCGTCGTGGGACCGCAGGTCGCCTCCTCGGCCCGTACCGGCGAAGGTGCGGCCGCGGGTGTCGATCGCCCGCAGGTCGCCGATGAGACCGGCCAGGTCACGGGCGAACGCGGAGGACGCGCCCGGGTCCTCGTCGGCGGCCACGACGCCGGGCAGCCACGTCTGCACCGACCACGGAAGCGGGTAGCCCGCCCCGGGTTCCCCCAGCGCGACCGGCTCGGGCGTCGGGAAACGGGTGCGGCCCGCCAGCTCGCCGGCCGCTTCCGCCTCGGACTCCAGCCGGCGCCGCGTCGACTCGACGTCTGCGGGCTCCAGAGGGAATCGGGCCGCGAACCGGTCGCCGATACGGAAGATGGCGTTGACCGTCCCCTGCGACGCGACGCCGCTGACGGGCAGGCCCCGCCATCGCGGGAACTGCCGCTCCACCAACCGGCGCACAGTTCGGGCTGACACCGTCATCTGGTCGGCGTGCATCTTCATGGCGGAAGCATCCGTGTCACCGGCTTCCGCTTCAACCGATTTCCGTCCCCGTGCACGTCGCGCGCTCGCTCCCCGTTCGCTCCCCGCGCGCCCGGCCCGACCCCGTTCCCGCCCGGCGGCACCCCACCGAGCGTGGGCGAGACGCCCGCCGGTGTTCAGTTCAGGTGGCCCGGAGCGCCGCGCCGGCCTGGCCGGCCAGGGTGTGGGCGACCAGACGTGCCTGGAGGGGCGGGGTGTGGCCGGGTGTGGGCCGCAGCAGGTACCGGCCGTGGAAGTGGCCACCCGCGAAGACGCGTAGCTCGATGTCCTGGTCGGGCAGCCCGAGGCGTTCGACGTCCCAGGTCCCGCGGCCGACGCTGATCGAGCCGTCGCTCTCCAGGCGAGGGGCGTGGCCGAGCAGCATGCCGTACTGGAAGCGGCAGCCACGCAGGTGGAGGAGACCGACGAGCTGACCGCGTACGCACTCCACCACCGCGTCGGGCGAGGTCGAGGTTTCGGCCAGGCGGGCCGCGTGGTGGAGCTGGGCCAGGTAGTCGGCGTCGGTGACGGTGATGCCTTCCAGGCGCCGGGCGCGGGCCGCCGGCCGGCAGACGGCCAGGGCGACGACGAGCAGCGCCACCGCGGTGGTGAGATCGACGGGGCTGTGGATGGTCAGCCGCTGGTAGGGGGCGGTGAAGAAGAAGTCGAACCAGACGGCCGCGGACAGGGCGGCGAGGACGCCGGCCGGACGGTCGCCGAGAGCCGCCACGGCGACCACGGCCACGACCAGGATCATGGCGGCGACGGTGTGGGGCAGTGCGGTGCGGAAGGGCAGCAGCACCGCGCTGACCGCGAGCGGCGCCACGAGAGCGGCGAAGCGCGCGACGCGCCTTCTGGAGAGCTGGTGAGGCATGGTGGGCACCTCCTGCCTACGCATTCCGGTGTAGCAGGCTTCGGGCGGGCGGCCGGGTGCCCGGGGCGGTTGTTGACGTCTTCCTTGCGCCGGGTCGCGGGCCCGGCGGACACCGCGGCCCGACGGCGCCGCGCCGGCCGGTCGCCGTGGGCGTCAGCGCCGCGTCAGCGTTCGCCCCGTGCCCGTCAGCGCCGCGTCAGGAGCCCCCGGTGGCCGGGCCGGGCGGGCATAGCGTCATCGGCGAGCCCCGTTCCGCCTCCCCGCGTTCGGGGCCGCCAAGCCCCTCGACCCGCCGCGGACCGCTCGGGTCCCGGCTCCTGCGGAGGTACCCCATGGCAGACATCCTGTGCGGCGAGGACCCGGAACCCTCTGAACGGTTCCCGGCCGGACCCCTGTTCGTCCCCGTCCGGCCGGGACCCTCGGGGTGTGCCGCACGCGTCTTCCGCACACCTCTCGGCGACCGTACGGCCGTCGGCTTCACCTCCGAGACCCGTCTGATCGCGACGCTCGGCCCCGAGCAGGCGTGGATCAGACTCGCCGCGTCCGCGCTGCGCGCGCTGACCGAACCGCTCGGCATCGCCACCGTCACGGTCGACCCCCAGTTCACGGCCCGCCCCGCCCGGCCGGTGCACCCCGTCGTTCCCGCGCCCGCCCTGCGCGTCGGCTGAGAGGGAGACCGCCATGACCACCGTTCCCGACAGCGCCGTCACCACCGTCGACGCCGACCTCCTCCCCCTCTGGCCCGCGTCCGCCACCGAACCCCGCCCGGGCGCCCTGGCGGTGGGCGGCGTACCGCTCGCCGAGATCGCCGACCGCTTCGCGACCCCCGTCTACGTCCTCGACGAAGCCGAGGTACGTGACCGCTGCCGCACCTACCGGGACGCCTTCCCCGACGCCGAGATCCTGTACGCGGCCAAGGCGTTCCTGTGCCGCGCGATGATCCACTGGATGAACGAGGAGGGCCTCGGTCTCGACGTCTGCTCGGCCGGCGAGCTGGAACTCGCGGTCACCACGGGCTTCCCCGCCGAGCGGATCGTGCTGCACGGCAACGCCAAGTCTCCGCGCGACCTGGAGTCGGCGCTGCGCCTGGGCGTGGGCCGCATCGTCATCGACAGCCCGTCGGAGATCGCCCGGCTGGCCGCCGCCGTCGGCCCGCGCGGCCACCAGAAGGTCATGGTCCGGGTGGTCCCCGGGATCAGCGCCGGCGGCCACGAGAAGATCCGCACCGGCACCGAGGACCAGAAGTTCGGAATCAGCGTCCGCGACGGATACGCCCAGCACGCCATCGCCCGGATACTGGACCAGCCGCAACTCGAACTCACCGGCCTGCACTGCCACCTGGGCTCGCAGATCACCGGCGTCAAGCCCTATCTGACCGCCGTCCGACGCGTCGTGGGGCTCATGGCCTGCCTCCACGCCCAGCACGGCCTCGTGCTGCCCGAACTCGACCTCGGCGGCGGCCACGGCATCGCCTACCGCCCGGGCGACAAGGCCCTGGACCTGACCAGCCTGGCCCGCAAGGTACGCGCCGGGCTGACCGAGGCGTGCTCGGCGGCGGGGCTGCCCGTGCCCCGCCTGATCATCGAACCCGGACGGGCCATCGCCGGACCGGCGGGCATCGCCCTGTACCGGGTGCTCGCCGTCAAGCGCACCGGCGCCCGTACGTACGTCGCGGTCGACGGCGGCATGAGCGACAACCCGCGCCCCGCCCTGTACGGGGTGCGCTACGCGCCCCGTCTCATCGGCCGTCGCACCACCGCCCAGCCGGCCCTTGCCACCGTGGTCGGCCGGCACTGCGAGGCCGGCGACGTGCTCGCCGCCGACGTCGAACTCCCCGCGGACGTACGCCCCGGAGACCTGCTCGCCGTCCCCGTCGCCGGCGCCTACCACCTCTCCATGGCCTCCGGGTACAACCTGGTCGGCCGCCCGCCGGTGGTCGCCGTCCGCGACGGCCGCGCCCGGCTCCTCGTGCGCCGGGAGTCCCTGGACGACATCCGCAGCCGTGACGTGGGCCTCTAGCAGTGGCTCGCCACGTCGATCTCGCCCGTTGGACGGACGCCTCCTCCGGCGGCGCGGCTCCCGCCGCCGAGGCGGCGGAGGCCGGGCTTCCTCCTGGCGTGTTGTCGTCGCCGCCGCGGAGGAGGTGTTGACCGGGGGACCCGGGGACGGTTTGCTCTGCTGCGCGCGGCCGCCGCCGGTACCGTACGGCGGGCCGCGGCCGTATGCGTCAGGGGAGACGAAGGGGAGGACGGCCATGGCCGCACGAGCGGTGCGCGAGGCGGGCGGGGACACGGGCGGGAGCCGGCCGGTCACCCGGCGGCTGATGCTCGGCGGCGGGGTGCTGGCCGCCGCCGTTCTGCTGGGTGCGGGCATGATCGTGCCCGCGGCGGCGGAGCCGGGGCCGGCGACGGTGCCGGGGTTCACCCAGCGGGTGAGCCACGGGCCGGGCGGCGCCCAGCCGGACGCCCCGTCGCTCGGCGGCGGCGTGAGCGACGACGGGCGGTACGTGCTGTTCTCCTCGGCGGCGTCCGGCCTCGTACCGGGCGACACCAACGGCGTCGAGGACGCGTTCGTCCGGGACACGTGGACCGGACGCGTTCAGCGGGTCTGCGTGGGCGACCACGGCAAGCAGCTCACCACCCCGTGTCTCGGGGCCTCGCTCAGCGGCGACGGCCGCTACGTGGCCTTCGGTTCGGACGAACCCGGGCTGGTGGACGACGACACGGACGACCGCAGCGACGTGTTCGTCTTCGACCTGGTCACGGGGCGTACCGTACGGGCGACCCCGGGTGCCGAGGGAGGCGGATTCGACCCCGCCATCAGCCGGGACGGGCGCTACATAGCCTTCTCCTCCGTCCGCAAGGTGGACCTCCCCGGCGGCGAGCGGGGCCGCCAGAACATCTACGTCCTCGACCGGAGCACCGGCGTCACCCGGCTGGCCAGCATCACCCGCGACGGCGCCGTCCCCGACCAGCCCTCCCGGTCGGCCACCATCAGCGCCGACGGACAGCGCGTCGCCTTCATCTCCCGCACCTTCGGCCTGGCGGACGACCCCGGCGACCCGGACGACCCCGGCGACGCGACGGAGGACCCCGGGGAAGGCGCGGGCGCCTCGATCCTCAAGCCGACCCTCTACCCGATGTACGTGTACGACCTGCGCACCGGCCGCGTCCAGCGGGGGAGCGAGGGTCCGGACCGGCTGCTGGGATCGCCCGCGGGCCGGATCACCCCGGACGGACGGCACGTCGCCTTCATCGGCTGGGAGGTCGACACGCGGCCCGGGGCGCCCTCCGGCGGTCTGCTCCCGCACCGCTACGTCGCCTACGTCCACGACCTGGAGACCGGGAAGACCGTCCAGATGAGCCGGACCACCACCGGCGAGGACGGCAACGGCGACGACACGGAGATCCTCACGAGCGGTGACGGCCGTTGGGCCTACTTCGCTTCCACGTCGGACGGTCTGGTCCCCGGCGACACCGACGCGAAGCGCGACGTCTTCCGCCGTGATCTGCGCACCGGGCACACCGAGACACTGGTCGACCTCGGGCCGAACCCGCCGGAGGAGGCCGACACCGTCACCGGGGCCGACGCCCTCGGCGCCTCGGTGGTCGTCACGGGACCGGACGGCATCCTCGGGTACCCCGGGGACACCAACGGGTACTCCGACGTGTTCGTGCGCCGCGTGCTCCCCTGGTGACCCGACGCGGTGTCAGGGCCGGCCGAGCTGCGCGGCGGCCTCCTCCAGATCGGCGACGGTCCCCGACATGACCGTCCGCACGTGCGCGGTGAGGTGCTCCAGGGGCCAGTCCCACCACGCCACGGCCAGGAGCCGGCCGACGTCCGCGGCGTCGTAGCGGGTGCGGAGGAGACGGGCGGGGTTGCCGCCGACGATGCCGTAGTCGGGGACGTCGGCGGTGACCACCGCCCCGGCGGCGACGATCGCGCCGTGACCGATGCGCACACCGGGCATGACCGTGGCGCCGTGGCCGAACCACACGTCGTTGCCGACGACCGTGTCGCCCCGGCCGGGCAGGCCGGTGATCAGGTCGAAGTGCCGCGTCCAGGAACCCCCCATGGTGGGGAACGGGAAGGTGGACGGGCCGTCCATGCGGTGGTTGGCGCCGTTCATGATGAAGCGGGTGCCCGTCCCCAGCGCGCAGTACTTGCCGATGACGAGCCGCTCGGGACCGTAGTGGTACAGGACGTTGCGCGTCTCGAACGCGGTCGGATCGTCCGGATCGTCGTAGTAGGAGAAGTCACCGACCTCGATCAGCGGCGACGTGACCAGCGGCTTGAGCAGAACGACGCGCGGGTGCTCGGGCATCGGGTGGAGCACGGTGGGGTCAGCGGGAACGGGCGGCACGGTGCGCTCGGGTCCTCTCCGGTCGAACTGTCGCGACACGTGTCGCGTTAAGATGCTGGCACGGCCCTGCCGCCTCGATCAACCGGATTTGGGATCACCGATGACAGACACACCCGACGCGACGCCGGACCGCCGTCCCGGCGGCCGCACCGCCCGCGTCCGCGCCCAGGTGCTCGACGCGGTGCGCGCCGAACTCGCGGAACACGGTCACGAGGGACTCACGATGGAGGGCGTCGCCACGCGGGCCGGCGTGCACCGCGCCACCGTCTACCGGCGTTGGCGCGACGTCGGCGGTCTGCTCGTCGACGTCATCGACGCCGCCGGCGAGATCGACTGGCAGCCGCCGGACACCGGCTCGTTGCGCGGCGATCTGACCGCCCTCAACCAGGAGATCCAGCAATCCCTGGTCGAACGGCCGTCGTTCGCCGTCGCCCTGATGGCCGCCTCGTTCCACTCCGCACCGGCCGCGCGCGCCCAGACGCGGCTGTGGACGGACCGGTACGCGCAGTGCGAGGTCCTCGTGGAGCGCGCCGTCGAGCGCGGCGAACTCCCCGCGGGGCGCCCCACGGACGCGCGGAGCCTGCTGATCGCCGCCACGGCGCCGCTCTACCACGAGCTGGTGCTCCTGCGCGCCGAACGCGATCCGCGTCTGCCGGAACGGGCCGCGCGGGCGGCGGTCCTGGCCGCCGCCGCGGGGGCCTTCTCCGACGCCGGATCGTGACGGCGCGGGAGGTGTCCGCGCGGACTCAGGACAGCCGGTAGGCGCCGGCCTCGAGACCATCGGCCACCGCCTGCGCGGTCTGCGCCGGGGTGAGGGCACCGGAGTCGAGGACCCGGCGCTCGTGGTCGCCGAGGGCGGCGAACTCCTCGTACATCTGGAGGATCGGCCCGGGCTCGGTGAGCGCGCCGGGTCCGCGGCCGGTGGCCCGCGCGAGCACGGTCGCACGCGGCGGGCGGAGCACCACATAGTGCAGCGGCACCCCGGCGTCGGCGGCGGCGTCGCGGAACGGGTCCAGGAACCACGGCCCGACGACCCCGTCGAACACCACGTGGTAGCCGCCGACGGCGTACCCGGCGGCCGCGGCGGCCTGGACGGCGACGACGGTCTCGTTCTGCCGCCGCGCCTCGGGCAGGTACGGAGGGATCGCGCCCTGGGCGATGACGGCGAAGAAGTCGTCGCCGTGCAGGCGCACACTCGGGGTGAGCCGGTCGGCCAGCAGCCGGGCGACGGTGCTCTTGCCCGCGCCGCACGGCCCGGTCAGCACGGTGACCGTTCCGAGGTTCCCGTCCGTCATCGCTCCTCCGCGGCGGCCGGCGGCCGCGGGGCCGCCGCACGTATGCCGGTCAGGCTACCGCCCGCCTGGTGCGCACCGCGTGCTCACACCGGATCCGCGCAGTGGAACAGTTCGGCGTGTCCCGGGGGCAACTGCGTGAGGACGCGACGCAGCAGGGCCTTGTCGGCCACTTCGGCGAGCGTCGGCAGCACGGCGTCGACCTTGCGCCGGGCGTCGCCGGTGCTCCCCTCGCTCCGATCGGCCACCGCCTCGATGAACGACGCCGGGGTCAACGGCGCGGAAGCCGGCTCGGTATGCGTCAGCAGCGGTCCGCACTGCTCGGGCAGCAGCCGGGCCAGCTCGGTGCGGTCATCGCCCACCAGGTGGGCGCCGAGCACCTCCAGCACGATCCGGACCGCCTGCACCGCCTGCTGCGGCCCGTCGTATCCGGCCCGTTCGGTCACCCGCGCGAGGAAGGCGGCGAGGTCCGTGTCCATGATGACTCCTCTCGTACTGCTGCTTCGCTGCTGTGGGCGCGCGCCCCGGCGCGGCTCACGGCCACCCGGTCGACCAGCGTGCGCCCCCCTCCCTGTGTGGGTTCGCCTTCGGATACCCGACGGGGCGGCGAGTGATGGCCCGCGTCCCCCGTTCGGCGGACAAAGCCGGGCCACGACCGACACCGCGCCCGTCGGCGTCCTCCGGTCACCGCCTCCCGGGCAGCACCGGACACGGCGGCCGAATTCGGTTGCGGCACGGCCGGCGCCCCCTGTGGGGTGTCCGGGTGGACGGTGCGGTGGAGCGGGGGCAGCGGACGAGGACGGGACGAGCCCGCGGGGTCGCGACGCGGCCGGCTCCCTGGCGCGGGCGGGCGGTGCTCGCCTCCCTGATGCTGGCCGCCTTCGCCTTCAACACCGCGGAGAACCTGCCGGTCGGCCTCCTGGAGCTGATCTCCGCCGGCCTGCGGGTGCCGGTGCCGGCGGTCGGTCTCCTGGTCACCGGTTACGGCCTGACGGTGGCCGTCGCCTCCCTGCCGCTCACCCACGCCGTGCGGGCCGTGCCCCGACGCCATGTGCTCACAGGGGTGTTGGCCGCGCTGGTCGTGTCCAGTCTGCTCGCGGCGCTGGCGACGTCCTACCGGCCGCTGCTCGTGGCGCGGCTGCTGACCGCGTGCGGCCAGGCGCTGTTCTGGGCCGTGATGGGGCCGGTCGCGGTGGGCCTGTTCGCGCCCGAGGCGCGCGGGCGGGTGCTCGGGGCGCTGTCCGTCGCCGGTTCGCTCGCCCTCGTGCTCGGTGTGCCCGCCGGGACCTGGCTGGGCCGGCGAAGTGACTGGCCGGTGCCCGTCGCCGTGCCGGCCGGACTGGGACTCCTCTCTCTCGTGACGATCGCGGCCCTGCTGCCGACCTCGCGTCCGGAGGAGGAGCCCGCGGCCTACGGAGCCGGCCCCGACACCCGCCGGTTCGCGACCGTGCTGGTGGCCGGGACCCTGTCCGCCGCCGGGGCGTTCACGGGATACACGTACCTCGTGACGTTCCTGGGAAAGGTGAGCGGGTTCTCCCCGGGCGCCGTCAGCGCTCTGTTCATGGCCTTCGGCGTCGCGTGTCTGGCCGGGGTGAGCGTCACCGGGGCGTTGCTGGACCGCTTTCCGCAGGCTGCGCTGATCACCGCCGTCGCCGCGCAGGCGGTGGGCCTGCTCGGTCTGTACGCGGCCGGCGCCGATCCGGTGGCGGCGGTGGTGTTCCTGGTGCTGACGGGCGGTGCGCTCGGGCCGGTGTTCATGACCACCCAGAACGAGATGTTGCGGTGCGCACCGGGGCGCACGGACATCGCGCTCGCGGCGAACTCCGGCGCCTACAACGCCGGCATCGCGGCGGGGGCCGCGCTCGGGGGGCTGATCCTGCCGCTCGCCGGTGTGCGGAGCGTCTTTCTCGCCGGGGGCCTGCTGGCCGCCGGGGCGTGCGCGGTGCTGCTCGGCGGCCGGCTGCTGCCCGGGCGGTGACGACCGAACACCGGGGCCGGCGCAGCGGAACACACGGAACACACCAACCGGCACCGGCCCGGTTGGAGCTACCGCCACAACTGCCCGGCAAGGGGCCCATATCGCGCCGCGGCAGGAGAGTATTCCGGGTGCACCGTTGGAAAGACCAAGAGGAAAGACCCGTGCCACCAAGACTCTTCGGCATGACCGCCTCCGTCGTCGCGCTCGGACTGCTGGGCTGTCTCACCACCGCCTGCGGCTCCTCCGGAAGCGACGGAACGACCCTGCGCCTGATAGCCCCCGAGTACGGCAACAGCCCGGCGACCAGCTCCAAGGCGTACTGGGACAAGCTGACCGCCGCCTTCACCGCCGCCCACCCCGGCAAGAAGGTCGAGGTGACGCTGTACCCGTGGGCCGACATCGACCGCAAGGTCACCAGCCTGGTCCAGGAGGACAAGGCCCCGGACGTGGCCCTCATGGGCGCGTACTCCGACTTCGCCGCGCAGCACCGCCTCTACGCCGCCCGTGACCTGCTGCCGATCAAGGCGGAGGCCAACTTCCTGCCGCCGCTCGCGGAAGCGGGCTCGGTCGACGGCACCCTCTACGGCCTGCCCTTCGTGGCCAGCAGCCGGCTGCTCTTCTACAACGAGGAGCTGTTCGACAAGGCCGGCGTCAAACCGCCGAAGACCTGGTCGGACCTGAAGACCGCGGCCGAGGCGCTGAAGAGGGCCGGCGTGCGCTACCCGTACGCCCTGCCGCTCGGTCCCGAGGAGGCGCACGCCGAAGCCCTGATCTGGGAACTGAGCAACGGCGGCGGGTACACCGACAGCGGCGGCGGATACAGCATCGCCTCGCAGCAGAACGTACAGACGTTCCGCTGGATCAAGGACAACCTCGTCACACCCGGCCTGACCGGCCCGACCCCGCCGGCCCGGCTCAACCGGCAGGACGCCTTCGACGCCTTCCTGCACGGCGACGTCGGTATGGTCAACGGCTATCCCTCACTCCTCCACGAGGCGAGGGAGAAGGGCATGCGGGTCGGTACGCTGCCCATGCCGGTGTCGGACACGCTGAGCACGGGGGAGACCCCGCCCTCGGTGGGCGTCGCCGACTGGATGATGGCCTTCAAGCACGACGGCAATCGTCAACTGGTCAGCTCGTTCCTGGACTTCGTCTACCAGGACAAGAACCTCAGCGCTTTCGCCGGGCGTTACGATCTGCTGCCCTCGACCGTGTCCGCCGCGCAGGCCACCCAGCAGTCGGCGGAGGACCCCAGCACCGAGCAGTTCCTGACCGCACTGCGCACGGCGCAGCTCTACCCGGTCAACGAACCGTCCTGGCTGAAGGTCAGCATCCTCATCAAGCAGAACATCGGCAAGGCCGTCGCCCCCTCCGCCGACCCGAGACTCGTGCTGGAGGACATCGCCCAAGAGGCCGGGGCGTAACGCGACGAAGACAGTCCTGACCTCCCGCTTCACCCGCTTCACCCGCTTCCCACGCGGCATCCTGCGCGGATCCGGCGACCGGACCATGACCGGACCACGTGGTGTCGACCCGACACCCGCCACACTGCCCGCGAAGCGCCCACAAGGCGCGCAGGGCGGCGGCCCATGGCTGCTCGCCCCCCAACGTTCCCCGACTCCCGGCCGGCGGTGGATCAGGTCGGTCCCGTGACCCGGTCGAGTGTCCGAGAGGCCCACCGGCTCCAGGACCAAGGAGGCCATGGCCTGCTCGAAGGGCAGGCCCGTGACCTCCGCGCCTCCAGACGCTCCCGCCGGGTCGGAACGGCCCGGACCGGAAGGCGAGTCCTCCGTCCGGATCAGGCTCCGTAGCCCCTCCCTCTCCGTCAACTCCCCTGCGACGCTTGGGTATTGAGGCAACGGGGGCGACAGATGGGAGAGGGGACGTGACACACACCGTGGCTCGGGAGGCCGGGCGGTTGCTGCTGGTCGAGGACGACCGGGAACTGGCCGCGATGCTGGAAGCGGTACTGCGGGACGAGGGATACACGGTCGACGTCGCCACCGACGGGCAGCGGGGCCTGCATCTCGGTCTCACCCGCCGCTACGACGTACTCGTCCTCGACCGGCGTCTGCCGGCGCTGGACGGGCTCGACCTGCTGAGCCGCCTCCGCTCCCGCGCCCTGCGCACCCCGGTGCTGCTGCTGACCGCGATGGGCACCGTGCACGACCGGGTGGACGGACTGGACGCCGGCGCCGACGACTACCTGGTCAAGCCGTTCGACCTCGACGAACTCAGCGCGCGCTTACGGGCGTTGTGCCGACGCGCGCTCGACGTCACCGATGTCCTCAGGATCGGCTCGGGCCGCCTCCACGTCGCCCGCCGGGAGGTCGAACTGCCCGACGGTGAGCGGATCGCCCTGGCGGCCCGGGAATTCACGCTGCTGTGGGCCCTCGCCTCCCGCCCCGACACCGTGCACACGCGGGCGGAGCTGCGCCGGATGGTGTTCCAGGAGGCGCCCGCGTCGTCCATCGTGGACACCTACGTCTACTACCTGCGCCGCAAACTCGGCAGGAAGGTCGTGCGCACGGTCCGCGGACTCGGCTACCGGCTGGGGGCGCTGTGAGACCGTCCGAGCACCCGGAGCGGGCGGCGGTGCGCCGCGCCCGGCTGCGGATCGCCGTGATCGCCGGGGCGATCATCACCCTGCTGGTCACCGGCGTCGGCGGCATCGCGGACGCCATGATGACGCGCGCGCAGAACGAGCAGGTGTGGAGAGAGCTGCGGTACGGCGCCGCACTCGGCGACCCGACGAGCCCGCCCGTGTGCACCTGGCTGTTCGCGCCGGGCGTGACCCCGCTCCCGAACGCCCCGCGCGGCTTCCCGGTCCGCGCCGACCTCGACCGGGTGCGCCGGACGGGTACGGCCGTGGATCGCACGGTGCGCCGCGACGACAAGGTCTACCTGGTCCGCACCCAGGAGCGGGCGGACGGGCAGGTCGTGCAGGCGGTGTTCGACCTGCGCTTCCAGCTGGCCGACCGCGCCCACCTGTGGTTCGCCCTCGCCGTCGCCGAGGCGGTGGGTCTGCTCGCCGCCGTCCTGACCGGGGCGGTCCTCGGCCGGCTGGCGGTGGCGCCGCTGGCCGACGCGCTCGCCAGGCAGCGCCGCTTCGTCACGGACGCCAGCCATGAGCTGCGCACCCCCGTCACCCAGGTCCACACGCGGGCCCAGCTGCTGGCCCGGCAGGCCGCGGCCGAGGAGCTGCCGGCCGCGCACCGCGCCGGCCTGGACCGCCTGGTCGGTTCGGCCGGCCGGCTCGGGGACGTGCTCGACGACCTGCTGCTGTCCGCGAGCCTCATGGCGGGGTCGGCCCGGCTGCCGCAGCGCCGGCCGGTCGACCTGGTGGCGCTGGCCCGGTCGGTGGCCGCCGAGGAGACCGACCGGGCACGGGACGGCCGGCTCACCGTCACCGTGGACGGCCCCCCGCAGCCCCTGTTCGTCACCGGCATCGAGTCCGCGCTGCGCCGCGCCGTGGGGGAACTGCTGGCCAACGCGATCAGCCACACCCCGCAGGGCGGGCGGATCCGGGTGAGCGTCGCGCGCGTCGGCCGCGAGGCCGAGCTGACCGTCGCGGACACCGGTTCCGGGCTCGATCCCGCCGAGACGGACCGGCTCTTCGAGCGCTTCCATCGCGGTGGGAGCGGTGGGAGCGGTGGGAGCGGTGGGAGCGGTGGCGGTGGCGGCGGCGGCCGGTACGGGCTGGGGCTCGCGCTGCTCCGGGAGGTGGTCACGGGCCATGGCGGCACGGTCGCCGTCACCGGCCGCACGGGGCGGGGCGCCCGGTTCACCATCCGGCTCCCGTGCCACCCGCCCCGGCCCGGCCGGCCCCCGGCGCCGCCGGTCACGGCAGGTCGCAGGTGACCAGGAGGCGGGCGGCGGCCCGTACGTCGGCGTCCAGCGGGCGGTCGGGGTCGACCGGCTCGATCGCGTCCGCGAGGGCGTCCAGCAGCGCGGCGCACCGGGAGGCGGTGGGCCGCCGGGCGCCGACGTGGACGGCCTGGCGCAGGCCGAGCGCCAGCGACCCGCACAGCAGGGCGAGCAGCTCCGCCATGTCGTAGGAGCGCAGGGCCGCTTGGGTGCCGAACGGCACGACGTCCTGGTTGTGCAGATTGGTCGGCAGGCTCTGCATGGCCGCCGGGACCGCGGCCCGGCGGATCTCCGCGACGAGAGCGGTGGTGGCCAGCTGCACCCCCTGAAGGCCGTGCTGGGCGCCCGGCACGGTGGCGAGCATCGGCGGGAGTCCGCCGTTGCGCGCCGGGTCCACCAGCAGGTCGAGCTGGCGTTCGGCGAGATTGCCCAGCTGGGCGGCGACGGACGCCAGCAGGTCGGCGGCGAACGCGGCGGGCTGTCCGAAGAAGTTACCGCCGTGCACCACCCTGCCCGGCGCCCCTTCCTCCGCGCCGGCGGGGAAGAACAGCGGGTTGTCGCTGACCCCGCCGAGATCCGCGCCGACCACGCCGTCCACGTACCGCAGCGCGTCCTCGGCCGCGCCCAGCAGCTGCGGGGAGCAGCGCAGCGAGTACGGCTCCTGCAACGGCCGGGTCCCGGACGGCGCGCACCCGGCGAGCGTGTGCCGCATGCGCGCGCCGACGTCGATCGCGCCGGCGTGGCCGTAGGCGCGCAGCAGATCGGCGTCGAGGAAGCCGGGGTCGCAGCCGAGGACGTCGGCGAGCAGGCAGGTGAGCGAGGCGAGCGCGCGGTGCGCGGCCCGCACCGCGTCGCACGCCAGCGAGAGCGCCGCCGTGGTGAGCGAGGTGCCGTTGACCAGGGCGAGCGCGTCGCGGCCGTCCAGCACGAGCGGCCGCAGTCCGGCCGCGGCCAGCGCGTCCGCGGCGGGCATCCGGTGGCCGCCCGTATAGGCGTGGCCCCGGCCGCGCAGCGCCTGCGCCGCGTAGGCGAGCGGGATGAGGTCGCCGCTCGCGCCGACGGAGCCGTGGCGGGGAACGGCCGGGGAGAAGTCGGTGGCGAACATCGCGGCGAGCCGGTCCACGACCTCGGCCGACACCCCGGAGACGCCCTGGGCGAGGGAGCGGACGCGCAGCAGCAGCGCGGCGCGCACGATCGCCCGCGGCAGGTCCGGCCCCTGGCCGACGCCGAGATGGGCGAGCGTGTTGTCGCACTGGTCGGCCTCGTCGGCACGGCCGGAGTACCCGACGAGCGCGCCGAAGCCGGTGGTCGCACCGTAGATCGGCCGGTCCTCGCCGCCGGCGTCGTGCCGCAGCGAGTGGAACAGCCGTCTGCCGCGTTCGACGCGCGCACGGGCCTCGTCGTCCACGGCGACGGTGAGCGGCGCCGCCGCGCGGCGCAGCGCGGCGGGGCTGAGGGGGCCGGTGAGCGAGACGCTGTCCGTGGGTGTGAGCACGCGGGGAAACGTAGGCGGTGAATCTCAGAGCGCTCTGAAATCGGGTGGATAGCTTCCGGTCCATGGCGCACGACTACCTGATCATCGGAGCGGGGCCCGCAGGACTGCAACTCGCCGCCTCACTGGAGCGTGACGGTGCGGACTACGTCGTACTGGAACGCGGCAGCGGTCCGGGCACGTTCTTCACCCGGTTCCCCCGGCACCGCCGGCTCATCTCGGTCAACAAGGTGCACACGGGATACGAGGACCCCGAACTGCGGCTGCGGATGGACTGGAACTCGCTCCTGAGCGACGACCCGGAACTCCTCTTCACCCGCTACAGCAGGCGCTACTTCCCGCCGGCCGACGACATGGTCCGCTACCTGGCCGACTTCGCCGCCCGCACCGGGGTGCGCGTACGGTACGACACCACCGTGGAACGGATCGCGCGCGACGGCGACGACGACGGCGGATTCACCGTCACCGACCACACCGGGAACACCTGGCGGGCCCGCCGGCTGGTGGTGGCCACCGGCGTGTCCCTGCCGCACCTGCCCTCCGTCCCCGGCATCGAACTGGCCGAACGCTACGACACCTTCGACCCCGACCCGGAAGCGTTCACCGACCAGCGGGTGCTGATCATCGGCCGGGGCAACTCGGCCTTCGAGACCGCCGACAGCCTGATGGAGACGGCCGCCGTCATCCACGTGGTCGGCTCCGGCTCGCTGCGGCTGGCCTGGCGCTCGCACTACGTCGGACACCTGCGCGCGGTGAACAACAACTTCCTGGACAGCTACCAGCTCAAGTCGCAGAACGCCGTCCTCGACGGCCGGGTGCTCGCCATCCGGAAGGACGGCGACGGCTTCCGGGTGCCCGTCGCCTTCGAGCGGGTCGACGAGGTCGTCAAGGACCTGCGCTACGACCGGGTGATCGCCGCCACCGGATTCCGGATCGACGTCTCGGTCTTCGACGACACCTGCCGGCCCGGTCTCGTCGTCGACGACCGGTTCCCCGCCCTCACCCCCGTCGGCGAGTCCGTCAACGTGCCCGGACTCTACTTCGCCGGAACGCTGACGCAGGGCCCCGACTTCAAGAAGGCCACGACCGGCTTCATCCACGGCTTCCGCTACTCGGTGCGCGCACTGCACCGCACGCTGCGCCGGCGCCACCACGGCGAGCCCTGGCCGGTCCGGGAACTCGGGGACGCCACCGAGGCGGCCGTCGACGCCGTCGTCTCCCGGGTCAACCGCTCCTCCGCGCTGTGGCAGCAGTTCGGCGTCCTCGGCGACCTGCTGCTGGTGGGCCCGGACGGCGCGCTGCGCTACGCCGAGGAACTCCCCGTCCGGCACGTGCCGGACGCCGTACGGGCCGGGGACTTCGGCGAGGTCGACGCCCACGCGGTGATCACCCTGGAGTACGGGGCGGACCACGACCGGGTCGACCCCTTCGACGTCACCGCGGGCCGCACCTCCCAGCAGGACATACGGGGACTCGACGGCCGCTACCTCCATCCGGTGGTCCGCTGGTACCGGGCCGGCGCGTTCGTCGCCGAGCACCACCTCACCGAGAACCTGGAGAACGAGTGGGACAGCGAGGAGATCCACCGCGCCCCGCTGCGCGCCTTCCTCGCCGCCCACCGCGGCCCGGCCGCGCCGGTGACGCCGTGACCCTCGACGACCTGCACGAGGCGGCGCGCGGCACACTGGACCCCGTCCACTACGACTACGTGGCGGGCGGGGCCGGCGAGGAACGCGTCCTGGCCGACAACGAGCGGGCCTTCGCCCGGTACGCCCTGCTGCCCAGGGTGCTGCGCGGCAGCGAGACGCGGCGCACGGCCGTGGACCTGCCGGGCGCCCCGGGGGCCGCGCCGGTCGTCGTCGCGCCGACCGCGTTCCACCGGCTGGCGCACCCGGACGGCGAGCGCGCCACCGCCCGCGCCGCCGCGGCCGAGGGCGCCGTCCTCGTCACGGGGGCCGCCGCGACCACGGCGGTCGCCGAGGTCGTCGCGGCGGCCCGCGAGACAGCGGCCGACCCGGCGGTGTGGTTCCAGCTGTACCCGCACCCCCGCCGCGAGGTCACGGCGGCGCTCGTTCGGCGTGCCGCCGACGCGGGCTGCACCGCGCTGGTGGTGACCGTCGACTCACCGGTGTTCGGCCGGCGCACCCGGGACCTGCGCAACGGGTTCACCGACCTGCCGCCCGGCCACGCCGCGGAGAACATGCGCGACCTGCCGGGCGCGCCGCCCGGCGGCCTCACCGACATCCCGATGTCCCCGGCCCTCTCCTGGCGGGACCTCGACGACATCCTGCGCATGACGACGCTGCCCGTGCTGGTGAAGGGAGTCCTGCACCCGGCGGACGCGCGACTGGCCGTCGAGCACGGGGCGGCGGGCGTGCTCGTCTCCAACCACGGGGGCCGCCAGTGCGACGCCGTCCCGGCGGCCCTGGACTGCCTGCCGGGGGTCGCCGACGCGGTCGCGGGCCGGGTGCCGGTCCTGATGGACGGCGGGGTGCGGCGGGGCGCCGACATCGCCGTCGCGCTCGCCCTGGGGGCGACGGCCGTCGGCGTGGGACGGCCGGTGGTGTGGGGGCTGGCCGCCGAGGGGGAGAGCGGCGTGCGCAGGACCCTGGCGCTGCTGCGCGACGAGTACGACCACACGCTCGCGCTGTGCGGCGGCCGCCGCAACGCCGACCTGACCCGGGACATGGTGGTCCGGAGGGGTGAGCCGTGGTGAGGAGCGGACCGGGGCCGGCCGCGGCGGACACGTGGTGGCTGCCGCGCGCGGTGGTGGCGCTGCGCGTGCGCATCTTCGAGAAGGTCAACGGCGACCGCGCCGTGACCCTGCCCGACGCCCGCCACGGCCCCGAGGTGTTCGAACGGGTCTACGCCCATCCGGCCGCCGGCGGACGCAGCGCCGGGGCGGGCCTGTCCGACCTGTTCTGGTACTGGCTGGCGCCCGGCCCCGAGGTGCACCAGGAGCACCTGGAGCCCGGCGCGCGCTACGAGGACGTCGCCGCGACGACGCGCCGCCTCCTGGCCGGGAGTTCGACCGCGCTCGCGGCGACGGCCGGCCGGACGATCGCCCGCGTGCTGGAGGAGCTGCCGCGGGACAGGATCAGCCTGGTACGGCTGCGGGACCTGGTGATGCCCGCGTGGGCCGAGTTCTGCTACGAACTGGTGTTTAAGGAGCCGTGCCCGCCGCGCGCCAGAGAGCTGATCACCGCGCACGCCGACGACGTGGTCAGCGCCCTGAAGTGCACGTCGCTGCGGCACCCGCGCCGCCGGGCCGCGCTGACGGCCTATCTGCGCGAGCGGATCGCGGCCGGAGACGTACCGGACCCGCTGCCGTCCTCGCTGACACCGCTGGAACAGGTGCACTACCTCCAGGGGACGTTCTTCAACACCGCCGTCGTGCAGCTGTCCGAGGCGACCGCGCACGTCCTGCTCGCCCTGGCCCGCCACCCCCACGTGCAGCACCGCCTGGCGGCGGCCCCGGACGACGAACGGTACCTCGCGCACGTGCTCGACGAGACGATGCGGCTGTACCCGCTGTTCGGCATCGCCCACCGCATCACCACGGACGCGATACCGCTCGACGAGGACACGACCCTCCCGGCCGGAACGGTGGTGTGCTTCAGCTACCCCGCCTACCATGCCACCGGATACGACCGGCCCGGCGCGTTCGACCCCGACCGCTGGACCGACCGGTCCCGCAAGCACGTCCACCACATCCCCTTCGGCATGGCCGCCAACCGGCCCTGCCCGGCCTGGCGACTGTCCCCCCTCGTGCTGGGCGCCGCCGTACGGGAGGTGCTGGGCCGCTTCCGGCTGGACTCCACGGCCTCCCACACCCGGTCCATCCCGCACCGGGCGCCCTGCCTGCTGATCCCGCGCGGCCTGCCCGGCCGGCCGCGCCGGCTCGCGGCGCTGCGCACCGCCGTCCGGGCCCGGGACGCGGTCGAGGACGTCACCCGGGGCGTGCGGCAGCTGGTCCTCGGCACGGTCATGGTGCTGCACGCACGCCGTCAGAGGGCGGCGACCCGCTACTTCGAGGAGCATCCGGCCGGGCGCTGCCCGGTCGCCCGCCCGGAAGGAGACAACGGATGAGCGCGACGGAACTCGCCTCCGCGTTCTTCCTCGCCGTCGTGGTCGTCCTGGTCGTCTGCCGGGCCGTCAGCCGGCTGCTGGGCACGGTCGGACAACCGCCCGTGGTCGGTGAGATGGTCGCCGGCGTGGTGCTCGGCCCCTCGGTGCTCGGCGCGCTGCTGCCCGGCGTCGAGTCCGCGCTCTTCCCGACGGACCTGCGGCCGGTGCTGTACGTGGTCGGGCAGATCGGCCTGGTCGCGTACATGTTCCACGTGGGCTGGGAGTTCCGGGTGGACCGGCTGCGCGGCGTAGCGCGTCCCGCCGCACTGGTCTCGGCGGCCGGCGTGCTGGTGCCGGTGGTGCTCGGCGCCCTGCTGATCGTCACCGCCGGCCGATGGACCGGTGTCCTCGCCCCCGACACCCGGCTGGTCGTGTCGGCGCTGTTCGTCGGGGTCGCCCTGGCGGTGACCGCGTTCCCCATGCTGGCCCGCATCATCGCCGAACAGGGCCTGACCGGGACCCGGTTCGGCTCGCTCTCGCTCGGCGCGGGCGCCGTGGACGACGCGGTCGCCTGGATCCTGCTGGCGGGGGTGTTCAGCATCTCGGGCGGCAGCGCGGGGCTGGTGTCGGTGGCCGTCGCGGGCGGATTCGGTCTCGTCGTCGTCCTGACGGCGGTGGCCCGGCTGCGCCCGCGCGCCGTGCGGCTCGCCGAACGCGCCGCTCCGGAAAGCCTGTTGCTCGCGCTGGTGGGCGTGCTGTTCCTGATGGCCTGGTACACCGACGAGATCGGGCTGTACGCGGTCTTCGGCGCGTTCAGCCTGGGACTGGTCTTCCCCCGTTCGCGCGAGCTGGACCGTTCGGTGCGGTCGCTCGAACCCGTGGGCCGGGTGTTCCTGCCGCTGTTCTTCACGTACTCCGGACTGAACACGGACTTCGCCCTGCTCGGCTCCGGACGGGTGCTGTTGTTCACCGCGGGGTGCGTGGCGGTCGCCGTCGTGGGGAAGTTCGGCGCCTGCTGGCTCGCCGCCCGAGCCTCGGGCGAACCGAACCGGGTGGCCCTGCGGGTCGGGGCGCTGATGAACGCACGGGGCCTGATGCAGCTGATCGCCCTCAATCTCGGTCTGGCGGCCGGGATCGTGACCCGGGCGATGTTCAGCGCCCTGGTCGTGGTCGCCATCGTCACCACCGTGATGGCGACCCCGCTGCTCCGGCTGATCGACCGGCACGACCGCGCCGAGGAGGACCCTCCGCTGCGGGCCGTCGCGGCCGGGACCCGCTGAGGAGACGGTGAGGGCTTCGCCGTCGGCGTCCCGCGACGGCGAAGCCCTCGCCACTACGTCATGTTCTGGCGGCCAGCTGTCTCTTGTCGGGTTTGCCGGCAGGCGTGAGCGGCACCTCGTCGATGAGGGTGAGGCGGGTCGGCGCGCACGCCCCGCCCAGGTGCGCCGCCACCAGCTCGCGCAGCTCGCCGAGTTCCGGCACACGACCGGCGGCGGGCACCACGAACGCGTGGACGGCCTCCCCGGTGTCGTCGTCGGGCACGGCGACGACGTACGCCTCGGCCACGGCCGGGTGGGTGGCGAGCAGCCGCTCGATCGGCCCGGCGTAGTACACATTGGCGTTGACGATGACCACGTCGCGGGTACGCCCCGTGAGCCACAACCGGCCCTCGGCGTCGAGGCGGCCGAGGTCCCGGGTGCGCACCCAGCCGTCGCCGAACACCTCGGCGCTGAGGTCCGGCTCCCCCCAGTAGCCGAACCCCTGCGACGGGGTCCGGACGAAGAGCTCACCCTCAACGCCGGGCGGCACGGTCCGCCCCGACGCGTCCCGGACGACCAGGTCGACGGGCGGCACGCCCAGCGAACCGGGCGGGTCACCGGGAACGGCCATGGAGATCATGCCGGTCTCGGTCTGGCCGTAGCCGTGGAAGACGACGGGGCCGAGCACCTCGGCGGCCTCCCGCAGCCGCCCCGGCTCCAGCGGGGAGCCGGACACCATCAGGGCCCGCAGCGCGCCCAGGTCCGCCGGGCGGGCCCGCTGACGCGCCACGAGGCGGTGCAGCCGGGCCACGGTGATGACGCTCGCCGTCGCCCGGTGCCGCACCAGCGCGTCCGGGAAGACCGGCGGGTCGGCGGTGACGAGGGTTCCGCCGGACGCGAGCGCGAGCAGCCCGTACTCCATCATCACCTGGCTCGCCAGGGTGCCGAACACCAGGAACCGGTCCAGCCGCGCGGCCAGTTCGCGGACGGCGGGCGGCCACAGGTCGGGGCGCAGGGCCCAGGCCGCGGTCATCGCCGCGTAGGTCTGCGCACAGGCCTTGGGCGCCCCGGTGCTGCCGCTGGTGTGGATCAGCCGGGCGACGTCGTGCGGACGCGCCGAGACCCGCGGCCGTACGCCGTCGTCCGGAGCCGCCAGCAGCTCGCTGAGGGCGAGGACGCGCCCGTGCCGCCGCGTGTCCGGGTCGTCGCCGTCGTCCCGGCCGTCCGTGACGGATACGCCGGCGGCCGGGACGTCGGTGACCTGGACGCGGGTGTCCGCCAGGAGGAGCCGCCGCTGGGGTTCGGTCAGCCCCGGACGGACGCCCACGACGCGGGCGCCGACGACATGGGCCGCGACGACCGCGGCGAACGCCTCCGGGCCGACGCCGAGCAGCAGGCCGACGCCGTCGCCGGGCCGGACGCCGTGCCGCCGCAGACCGCTCGTCACCCGTCTGATCAGGCCGAGGAGCCCGGACGCGGTGACCACCCGGCCGGCGTGCTCGAACACCGGCCGGTCGCCCGCCGCGTCGAGGAGGTCCAGCAGGCCGCCGGGGAACTGCTCACCCAAGGCAGGACTTCACGAACGCGGCGAGCGGCTGCTGGTGCACGGCCGGGACGTCCCAGTCGTTCTCCAGGTTCTCCGCCAGATGGTGGACGCCGGCCAGGGCGCCGTCGCGGTAGTGCCGGACCACGGGGTGGAGGTAGGCGGAGTCCGCCGCGTGCTCGGCGTCGTTCTCGGCCACCCGCGGGATGCCCACGTCGAACGGGTCGACCTGGTCGTGGCCCGGCCCGTACTCCAGGTCGACGACGAAACGGTGCGCGGCGGGGCCGAGCCCGCCGTCGGCGACGTGGTCGAGCGGCACCTCCTCCTGATACCGGGCCGTGTCCCCGTCGACGCTCACCACGTCGCCGAGGAACCCGAACTGCTGCCACAGTCCGGAGGAGCGGTTGACGCGGGCGACGACGGCGTCGGCGACCGCCTCCGGCGCCGCGGCGAGCGTCCGGGACGGCCAGGGCGTGTCGTGGTGGCGGGAGCGCAGGATGCGGTGCAGCGCGCGGGCCCCGTAGCGGAAACCGTGGATGAAGCCGTTGGTGGACCGCTTGAAGTCCCGCTGCTGGGTCAGGGTGCCGGCGAAGTAGAGGCCGGGAACGTTCACCGACTCGAACGCGGAGGTCTGCTCGGGGAACCGGTCGTCGATGACGAGGGCGGGACGGCACGTCTGGTCGAACACGTCGGCGTCGAAGCGGAATCCCGCGCACAGGACGATCCGGTCGTAGCGCAGTTCGCGCAGGCCCTCCGTGGTCCGCGCGTAGCGGAACACCACCCGGTAGCGGCCGTCGGCGGTCCGCTCGATGTTCTCCACGGCGCCGTCCAGGACGGCGTTCTGCGACTTGAGCTGGTAGCTGTCCAGGAAGTTGTTGTTCACCGCGCGCAGATGCCCGACGAAGTGCGTCTTCCAGGCCATCCGCACCGAGTGCGGGCCCGCGACGTGGATGACCGCGGCCTTCTCCATGAGGGCGTCGGCCGTCTCGAAGGCGGAGTTGCCCTTGCCGATCACGAGCACCCGCTGGTTCGTGAACGACGCCGGATCGGTGTCGAACGTGTCGTAGCGCTCGGCGAGTTCGATGCCGGGGACGGACGGGACGTTGAGGCGGGAGACACCGGTCGCCACGACGAGCCGCCGGGCCCGCCAGGTCCGTCCGGCGGCGTCGCGGGCGGTGAAGACTCCCCGTGCGCGGGAGATCCGGACGACGTCCGTGCCGTACTCGACGCGGACGCCGGTGCGTTCGGCGAAGTCGGCCAGATAGCGCACCAGGTCGTCGGCCTGGGGGAAGTAGCGGTCGGTGTAGTGGCCGAGGAGCAGCCGCGGATCGTCGCTGAGCAGCGAGTTCCAGTCCATGCGGAGGTTGATCTCCGGGTCGGTGTTCCCGGTGTTGACCTTGTTGATCGATATCAGTTTGCGGTGGCGCGGGTACGTGGTGAAGAACGTACCCGGTCCGCTTCCGCGTTCCAGGACGAGGTAGTCGAGCCCGTCGCCTTCGAGCAGAGCGGCGAGTTGAAGTCCGGCCGGTCCGGCCCCGATGATCAGGTAGTCGCGCACCATGGCCGGGACGCTAGCGGCCCGACATCAGAGCGCTCTGAGATTGCGGTGACCGGGCCGGGCGGCGCCGTGGCCGCGACCACCACCCGGCCCGGAGTCATCAGTCCTCCGGCCGGAGGAGGCCGCGCTCGTACGCCTTCCTCAGGTGCTGGGGGACCAGGTAGGCGCTGCCGTCGATGGTGACGGGGACGAGCGGCGGGGTGCTCGCACGCCACTGGGCGCGGCGGTGGCGGGTGTTGCCGCGTGACATCTTGCGCTTGGGGACGGCCATGACGGTCCTCTCGTCGGTGGGGAATTCGTCCGGGGGCAACTCGTCTGCGGGAGACGGGAGTTCAGCGGCTGGAGTAGGGGAGCAGGGCCATCTCGCGGGCGTTCTTGACGGCCGTGGCGATCCGCCGCTGCTGCTGCCGGCTGATCCGGGTGACCCGGCGGCCGCGGATCTTGCCGCGGTCGGAGAGGAACCTGCGCAGCAGGTCGGTGTCCTTGTAGTCGATGTGGGTGATGCCGGCCGCGTCGAGCGGGTTGGGCCGGTTCTTGCGCGCGGGCGCGGTTTTGGCGGTGCGGGGCATGGAGCCCGAGCCCTCCTGGAGGGTGAGGGGGAACGGGTCAGGCGACGGCGTCGAGCAGTCGGTCGAAGCCGGTGGGCCGGCGCCAGGCGGCGGGTCCGGACGCCAGTTCGTCGTCGGTGAGCAGACAGGCGTCGAGCAGGGAGAGCAGTCCCGCCCGGTCCAGGCCGGGCGAGGTGAAGACGAGGTGCTGGCAGCGGTCTCCGTGTTCGGGATGCCAGTCCAGCGCGGCGGCGGTCCGCCGCTCGGCGGGCATCAGCTCCCAGGCGGCGTCCGGGAGGGAGGCCATCCACGGCCCGGCGCTCTCCACGCACAGCGCGCCCCCGGCGGCGTCCCAGGCGAGCAGGCTGTCGGGCCGGTCCGCCAGCCAGAACCGCCCCCGGCTGCGGGCGGCGGCGCAGCACAGGTCCTCCAGCGCGGCGTAGAGGCGGCCGGCGTGGAAGGGGCGGCGGCGCTGCCAGACCAGTGTGCTGACTCCCTCCTCGTCGCAGTCGTGGGGGAGCCGGGCGCAGGCGGGGTGCTGGGCGGCCGCCGCCGCTGCCACGTCGAACCCGGCGACCGCGATGCCGCCCAACCGCCCCGATCCGAGGTGGACGTGCCGCGCGGCGGGATGCAACTGCCGCAGCAGCGCGAGGTCGTCGGGCCCGGTGACGGGGCTGTCGGCCAGGGCGAGGACGGGGGCGTACTCCAGTTGCCGCGCGAAGGTGTCGCCCACGGTGCGCTGGTCCGTCGCGGCCGCGGCGAGTCCCACGTCCGCGAGGTCGTCACCGCTGGACAGGGCGGGCAGGGCCAGCGCGGGGTCGACGGCGGTCACCACGTTGGTGAGCCGGAAGGCGCCGTGGCCGTGTGCGGCGACGACCTCGGCCATGCCCCGGGGCTCCACGGAGTCCCACAGCTCCACGACCGCGAGGCGGGTGAGGCGGCCGGTGGCCAGCCGCTCCAGCTCGGGGACGAGGTCCTCGCGCAGGGCGCAGCAGGCGCAGTCGTCGACCAGCGGCGTCTCGCCCCAGGAGGCGTCGCCCGCGGCGTCGCGGACGCTACGGCGCACGATGCCCGCCGGGGCGGTGGACAGGTCGTGGTGCAGGGCGACGCTGCCGGGTACCTCGCGCAGCAGTTGTTCGACCGTGGCGCGGCGGGCGTCGGCGTGCATGCCGCCGACGATCACCACGGGCATCGGTCCTTCGAGGGTCATCGGCGGCCTCCGGCCCGTCCGTAGCGGCGCTCGAAGCGCTCGACGCGGCCGGCGGTGTCCAGCACGCGGGCGGTGCCGGTGTAGAAGGGGTGGCTCGCCGAGGAGATCTCGACGTCGACCACCGGGTGGGTGCGGCCGTCCTCCCAGGCGACGGTCTTGTCGCTGGTCATCGTCGAGCGGGTCAGGAAGGCGAAGTCGCCGGCCTTGTCGCGGAAGACGACCGGGCGGTAGGCGGGGTGGATTCCGGGCTTCATGAGGTGTGTTCCCTGGATCGGGGTGCGGATGAGGGTGCGAACGCGGATGCGGGTCGGCGTGGGTGTGCGGGCGGGGCCGTGTGCGGTCAGCGCTCCTCGCGGAACTCGACGTGACGTCCGGCGACGGGGTCGAACTTCCGCAGGGTGAGCCGGTCCGGGTCGTTCCGGCGGTTCTTGCGGGTCACGTAGGTGTAGCCGGTCCCGGCGGTGGAGCGGAGCTTGACGATCGGGCGCAGTTCATCGCGAGCCATGGAGACAGCATACGACAATGATTGTCATTACCGATAGTGGGTGGGCTGCCGTTCTCGTTCACCGCCGGTCCTCCTGGAGCGACACGCGGCGCGCGGGGGTGACGGCCGACGGGTCACGCGGGCGGGAGCGCGTCGTGGCGCTAGGATCAGCGGCACCTCATGGCGACAGAAAGCGGTGTCGAGCAATGGCCGATGACGCCTACCTCTTCCTCCTGCCGGACGACCACCCCCGCGTGGGAGCCGCTGTGGCGGCACTGGGCGGTCTGGAGTGCGCCGAGACGCCGGCCGTCCAGGGATGGCTCTCGGCCCACGGCGCCTCCGCTTCGTCGGAGCGGACCCGGATCCTGCCGGCCGACTCCGAGATCCTGCTGCCGGCCGACGCCGACCGGCTGCCGGTCCCGTTGACCGAACGGGAACTGGTCGCGGTCCGGGAGCAGTGCTCCCCGCAGCCGGTCGCGGACATGGAGCGGCAGCTCCTGACGTACCGGGAGACGACCGAGGACTGGCAGGCCCTGGTGCACCGGGCCCTGGCGGCCGGCATCCCGGCGCCGCGTATCGCCGAGCTGACCGGTCTCGACCCGCGTGAGGTCGGCGGGCTCACCCAGAGCTGACGGACCGCGCCGCACCGGGGTGCCGCACGGCCCCCGCGGCGCGATCCGCTTCCGGTCCGGCCCGTCGGCCGACCGATCGCATCATGACCCTCTGTAAGTGCGACGGCTGACACCTCGACAGAGCGTGACCTTTTGAGGGATATCGCTGATCGCTCAGGGTAAGCGCCCGGCTACGAAACGCTCCGTCCATGGAGTCATGACCGTTCCGGGAGCTGACATGGCCACCTTGACCGAAGACGAGACCACCGGCACGACACCGCTTCCCCGACGACACCCCGGCCCTGCCGACGCCGCGGTCGCGGTCGTTCCCGCCCGGACGGCGCCCGCCCGGGCCGGCACGGCCCGGATCGACCCGGCCGACGCGCGGGCCCTGTCCAAAACCCTGTTCGCGCGGCTCGAATCGCTGGAAGAGGGCACACCGGAGCACTCCTACGTCCGCAACACGCTCGTGGAACTGAACCTCACCCTCGTTCACTACGCGGCCGCCCGCGCAGGGGCCCGCAAGCAGTCCTACGAGGACGTCGTGCAGGTCGGCACGATCGGGCTGATCAAGGCGATCAACCGCTTCGAACTGCAACGCGGCGTGGAATTCCCCAGCTTCGCGCTGCCGACCGTCATCGGCGAGATCAAGCGGTACTTCCGCGACACGACCTGGGCCCTGCACGTGCCGCGCCGACTGCGCGACCTGCGTGTGGAACTGACCGAGGCCGAACGGCACCTGGAGCAGACCCACGGCCGCAACCCCACCGTGTCCGAACTGGCCCGTCATCTGCACCTGGAGGACGAGGAGGTCATCGAGGGCCTGATCGCCGCCAACGGATACTCCGCGGCATCCCTGGACACCGCGGAGGACGCCGACGGCCTGGACGAGAGCCTCGCCCACCACATCGGCTACGCGGACCGTGAACTCGCGAAGACCGAGGACCTGCAGGCGCTCAAACCTCTCATCGCCGCGCTCCCCGAGCACGAGCGCCGGGTCCTCGCCCTGCGCTACACCGCCGACCTGACGCAGAGCGCCATCGCGGAGGAACTCGGCGTTTCCCAGACCCAGGTCTCCCGGCTCCTCAAACGCGCCGTCGTCCGCCTCCGGCGCCAACTCGGCGACGGACTCGGGGTATGAGGGTGCCGTACGGCATCGTCCCGGCGCGCCCGGAGGCGAAGAAGTGACCCTCTTTCCGGCGGAGCGCCGGAGACGAGCCGAGCGGCCGGGACGCCCTCGGTGAAACCGATCACCGGGGGACGAGGGCGCAGACCGCCTTCCCGTCGGGAATCAGCGCCACGGTGACCTGCCTGGCCAGACGGCGCACCATGGGCCAGCCGAATCCGCCCAGGCACCCGCTGAAGTCGGGGGCATGAGGACGGGGCGGTGTGGGATCCTCGTCCACCACCGTCACCTCGACGGCGTCCGGCCGGGCGTCGAGGATCAGCGTGCAGGTGGCACCGCGAGCGTGGCGCACCGCGTTCGTCACGAGTTCCGTGACGACCAGGTCGATGTCCTGGGCGACGCGGTCGACGACGCGCGGTGCGAGCCGGCGCACGAAACGCCGGGCGGCGCGACGCGCTTCGGGCGCGGCGGCGGAGCGGGCCGGCAGCACCAGCGACCAGGAAGCGCCGGCTTCGTCGCTCTCGCCGGTGCCGGTCACCGTTCGTGCTGCGGACATCGTGGAGGAGTAGTCGTCTTCCATGGCTGTTCGGCTTCCCGCGCCGCGGGAGGAGATGTTCGCCCACGAGGGGACACGGGTGCGAACACCGGGAGGTCGGCCGCGGCGCAGGAACCGACGCTCTGCCGCAAAGGCTCCGGAAAGAGACCGCCCTGTCGGAGAGCCCCTTTCCGGTACGGAACGAGAAGAAGGAGGAACTCAGGTCTTTGAAATGGTCGCCCTCCTCGTGCCCCGGATTTTGTGCCGCAAACGAAATGAGAGTCGGGGAATGCGGGAGGTGATACGGGGAAAAGGGCGTCCGGAAGGCCGGCCCACGCATTTCGCTATTTGCCCGCTCTCCGTGCCGCGCTCATTCTTCTCGGCGGTGGTAATTCACCCTGGCGCCGAGGACGACCGGACAGCGCGCACCCGGAATGACGACATGCCGGGCAGAGAGCCCGAACGCCGTCGGTGACGGCGCCCCACAGCGACGCCCCACAGCGGCGCCCCACAGCGACGCCCCGGAGCGGCAGCATGGTGGATGATCGACTCATGACGGACGAATGGCTGTCGGCGAGGACGCGCGCGGCGGAGGAATCGGTGTCGGACGGGTTCGACCTGTCCCTGTGCGTGCGGGAGAAGATCCACCGGCTGGGCGGGATCCAGTCCTACGGCACGCTGCTGGCCGTGGACCCGCTGAGCGCCCTGGTGGACACCGCCGCCGAGAACACGCGGACGCTGCTGGGCGTCGCCGCCCGGGAACTGGTGGGCCGGCCCGTCACCGACGTCCTGGAGCCGAGCGACTGGGCCGAGGCCCTGGACTGCTGCGCCGCCGACGACGCGCCGGGCGTGACCTTCCCCGTCACCGCGGGTGCGCCCGGCGGACCCACGGCCCTCGACCTGTCCGTGCACCGGCGTGAGGGGCTGGTGATCCTTGAGTTCGAACCCCGCGACCCGGCGGCGGACGCGTTCGAGTTCGCCGGCTTCTACCAGGGCGTGCGCAAGGCGCTGCGCCGGGTGCGGAGCGCGAGCACGGTGACCGACTGCTGCCGCGCCGCCGTCGTCGAGATGCGCCGGCTCACCGGCTTCGACCGGGTCGTGGCCTACCGCTTCGACGGGGTCGACGGACCGGGCGAGGTCGTGGCCGAGGACGTCCAGGAGGGCTGGGAACCCTGGCGCGGGCTCTGGTTCCCGGCCACCGACATCCCGCCGCAGGCCCGGCGCCTGTACGAGGAGAACTGGATCCGTGTCATCAGCGACGTCGACGATCCCACCGCCTCGCTCCACCCGGCCGTCCGACCGGCCACGGGCGCCCCGCTGGACCTGTCCGCGGCCGCGCTGCGCACCGTCTCCGGCTTCCACCTGGAGTATCTGCGCAACATCGGCGTGCGCTCCTCGATGTCGGTCTCCCTGCTGCGCGAGGGCCGCCTGTGGGGGCTGATCGCCTGCCACGGCGCCCGGCCGCGCCGGCTGGCACCGGAGGTGCGCTCGGCGTGCGAACTGTTCGGCACCGCCTTCTCCATGCAGCTGTCGGCCATCGAGGAACGGCAACGGGCGGACGCGCTGGAACGCTCGGCCCGGGACGCCGCGGCCGTCGCCGAACTCCTGGACCAGGACGTCGACGCCTCGCTGATGCGCCACGAGGAGGCGGTGCGGCGGCTGGTGGCGGCCGACGGGCTGCTGCTGGTGCGCGACGGCCGTGTCTCGCAGACGGGCGACCAGGCGGTGCCGCACGAGCTGGCCCGGACGCTCGGCCGGTACGCGGCCCGGGCCACGACGGGCGAGGTCTGGGCCACCGACCGGCTGCCGGAACTGCTCACCGAGGCCGGCGCCGGCCCGCGGCCGGGCGAAACCTGCCCCGCCGGCGTGCTGCTGCTGTCGATCGGCCGCAGCGGCGACTACCTCGCCTGGATCCGCCGGGAGCGGCCCGAGCCGCGGGAGTGGGCCGCGAACCCCGCGCGCCCCGTGCTCGTGGGCCCCCGCGGCGAACGGCTGACGCCGCGCGGGTCGGGCGCCGTCTACCGGTCGATGACCCGGGGCAGGAGCCTGCCCTGGAGCGCCCGCGACAAGGCCGCGGCACTGGAGATGGGACGCCTGCTCACCGGGCTGGTCCTGCGCCACGCGGACGAACTGGCACGGCTCAACGACGAACTGCGGATGACCAACGTCGACCTCGACTCCTTCGCCCATGTCGCCGCCCACGACCTCAAGGAACCGCTGCGGGGCATCGCGAACGCCGCGACCTTCACGCTGGAGGACGCCGGAGCGAGCCTCGACGCGACCAGCGTGCGGCGGCTGGAGACGACGCAGCGTCTCGCCGCGCGCATGGACGACCTGCTCAACTCGCTGCTGCACTACGCCCGTATGGGCCGCAGCGGTGTGCGCCGGGACGACGTCGCGCTGGACGATGTCGTGGACGCCGCCCTGGAGGTGGCCGGTCCGCGGCTCGCCGAGGAGCGGGTCCGGGTGGTGCGACCGGCGTCGCTGCCTCGCGTCCACGCCGACCGCGACCGCGTCTACGAGGTGCTGGTGAACCTGCTCGTCAACGCGGCCAAGTACGCGGCCGACCGGCCCGACCGCCGCGTGGAGATCGGTGTCGAGGACGTGGTCCCCCCTGGCGCCGAGACGGTCACGACGGCCGTGGTGGTGAGGGACAACGGAATCGGCATTCCCCCCGAGCAGCGGGAGGAGGTGTTCGATCTGTTCCGCCGACTGCACAGCCCCCAGGAGCGCGGCGGCGGCACGGGAGTGGGCCTGGCCGTCGTCAAGCGCATCATCGAGCGCCACGGCGGCCGGCTGTGGCTGACGGGCGCGCCGGGGGAGGGGACGGCGTTCTACTTCACGCTCGGCGCGTAGTCGCCGGGCAGGCCCGGCGGCTGCCCCTTGGCCTCCAGCCAGTAGTCCAGGGCGCCCTTCAGGACGGTGCGGAACAGGTCGAAGTTGAGCGGTTTGTAGATGTAGCTGTCCGCCCCGGCCGCGTAGCAGGCGTCCACTTCGGCGGGAGCGGTGGAGGAGGTGAAGACCACCACGGTGATCTCCGCCAGCTCGGGACGCGAGCGGACGGCGTGCAGCGCGGTGTGTCCGCTGACGCCGGGCATGTTGAGGTCGAGCAGCACGATGCCGGGCGCCTCGTCGCCGCTCAGCAGGTGTTCCACCAGGCCGTCGGAGCGCGAGAGGAACTCCAGACGCAGCTGCGGGTGCGAGCGCGACAGCGCCCGTTCGATGGCCTCCGCGTCCTCCTGGGAGTCCTCCACGACCAGAACCCGGCCGTTGTCGAGCCGTCTGGCCGGTGCGTGCTGCGGCGTCACGGTCGTCCTTTCATCCGCGCTATCAGTACGGCGGTGTCGTCGTCCCCGATGTCCCGGAACTCCGAGGCGGCCGCCACCAGCTGGGCCGGCGTGGACGCGCCGATCGGGGCGATCCGGCGCAGGACCTCCGGCAGCTGTCGCTCGAAGCAGGTCCCGTCCGCCGACCGGGCCTCCGTCAGACCGTCGGTGAACAGCACCATCGCGTCGCCCTCGCGGAGCCGGATCCGCGTCTGCGCCCAGACCGCGTCGGGGACGACGCCCAGGAGCAGCCCGTGGGCCGGCACCTCCTCGACCGCGCCGCCGTCGCGTCGTACCAGCGGCCAAGGATGGCCGCCCCCCGCGATCACCGCGTCCCAGCCGCCGTCGGGAGCGGGCTCCAGCGTCACGACCAGGGCGGTGACGAACCGGCTGGCCTTCTCCCCGATCAAGGCCCGGTTGAGCCGGGCCAGGGCCCGGCCGGGCGGCGTGCCGTCCTCCAGGAGCGTGCGCAGGGTGTGCCGGGCCAGAGCGGTGAACGCCGCCGCCTCGGCCCCGCGCCCGCACACGTCGCCGATGAACAGGGAGACCCGCTCGTCGGCGAGGACGGCGTCGTAGAAGTCGCCGCCGACGTCGAGCGTGGGATCGCCGACCTCGTAGGCGGCGCTCAGCTCCACTCCGGGCACCCGCGGCAGGCCGCGGGGCAGCAGCTGCCGCTGGAGCATCTCGACGTTCTGGCGGCGCTGGTCGTAGAGGGTGGCGGTGTCGATCGCGAGAGCGGCGCGGCGGGCCAGGTCGGTGAGGGTCGGCAGGTCCGAGAGGCTGGTGTCGTCGCGGTGGTACAGGAAGGTGAGCGTGCCCAGCACCCGGCCCCGGGCGCGCAGCGGGCTGACGCTGAGCGCCCGGATCGTCTTGCCGTCGCCCACGGCGCCCGACCCGAACGGACCGCCCGCGAGACCGTCGTCCTTCAGTACCACGCCCCTGGTGTGCTGCGAGGCGCCGCGCAGCCGCGCGGTCAGCCAGTCGTCGTGCCGTGCGACGTCACCGAGCCAGGCCTGGGCGCCGGCCGCGACGTGGGCGGTGGCGACCGGTTCGAAGCCGCCGTCCGGCCGGAAGAGGTGGACGACGCAGCCGTCGGCGATCGCGGGCACGGCGAGCCTCGCCACCCTGCGCAGCGTCTCCTCCACGTCCAGGCTCTCGTCCATCTGCAACGAGGCCTCGGCCAGGAACGCGTCCCGCGCCTGGCGCCGCTCGTGGTCCTGGCTCTCCAGGATGCGCCGGTTGCTGAGCGCGAGGACGCCGGCGACCTGCGCGAGCAGCTCGCTCAGCACCGGGCGCGCGTCGGCCGGCACCTCGTGGGCGAAGGCCACCCACAGGCCGGCCGCGTCCCCGGTGTGGAGCGTGAAGACGCACTCCAGGACCGTGCCCGCCGCGTGCGGGCGCAGCAGCGGCCGCACGAGCGGCTGCACGGCGTCCGGCCCGGACCAGCGCACCGCGGGGCTGTCGCCCGGCATGTCGAGGTGTCGCGGCACGGGGCCGCCGGGCCAGTCGGGCGACGTCGGCACCCAGGTGACGGGTGCGTCCTCCCGCTCGGTCCGCAGGCGCAGATAGCGGGGCCTGCCCGCCTCCCACCGGGCGCCGACGACCGCACCGGCCCCGGGCAGCTCCAGCAGGGCGGCGTAGACACGTGTGGCGAGCGCGGTGACGTCCTCGACCTGTACGGCGGCGAGCCACAGCTCGTGCAGCCGGCGCCACCACTCCGGCGGCACCGGCGCCGCCGCACCGGGTCCTTCGCTCACTCGCTCGTCTCCATGGCGCCATCGTACGGGCGAACGACTCGTCGGCTCCGGTCCGCCCCGGCAGGCGGAGGGACGTCACCCGAGGCGTCCGGGCCCGTGGATCATCGAAACGGGCCGCCAAACCCCCTGGAGCCGGTTGTCACCGCTTCGAGGTAAGCATCTCGTCCCTCCGGTGCACACGGCCGGTCGGGCCGCTAGCTTTCTGCCGGTGGGCGGGATCCCGGTGATCCCTCCCGTCAGTCGCCCCCCTCTCCCCGTCTCCCGGTCGGCGTGCCCGTGTACGCCGGACGCCCCGTCGTGCAAGGAGAAAGCGTCGCGATGTCCGTCGACAGCATCCCGGAAGCTCGGACCACACCCGGCCCCCCGCAGCAGTCCCTGAGCACCGCCGCCGCCCGCAATCTCGCCACCACCACCAAGTCCGCCCCGCAGATGCAGGAGATCACCTCCCGCTGGCTGCTGCGGACGCTGCCCTGGGTCGAGGCCGGGGGCGGCGCCTACCGCGTGAACCGGCGGTTGCGTCACACCCTCGGTGACGGACGCGTCGAGTTCGTCCAGGAGGGCGCCACGGTCCGGGTCATCCCCCGGGAACTCGGTGAGCTGGCCGTTCTGCGCGGATTCGACGACCTGGACGTCCTGACCGCCCTCGCCGGCCGCTGCACGCAGCGCGACTTCGCGGCGGGCGACGTCCTCGTCGAGCGCGGCAGCCCCGCGGACCGGATCCACCTGATCGCCCACGGCCGGGTCAGCCAGACCTCCGAGGGCCCGTACGGCCAGGAGGTCGGCGTGGCGGTGCTCGCGGACGGCGACCACTTCGGCGCGGACGCGCTGCTGGATCCCGACGCGCGCCACGAGCACACGGTCACCGCCGAGACCTCCGGCACCCTCCTCACCCTCTCCCGTGCCGACTTCGACGCCGTCCGGGCCTCCGCGCCACACCTGCGGGCACACGTCGACGCGTTCGGCTCCCGCACGCGTCGGCGGCAGAACAAACACGGTGAGGCCGAGATCGCCGTGTCGGCCGGTCACGTCGGCGAGGCGGAACTGCCGGGCGCCTTCGTCGACTACGAACTCCAGCCGCGCGAGTACGAGCTCTCCGTCGCCCAGACCGTCCTGCGGATCCACACCCGGGTCGCCGACCTCTACAACGACCCGATGAACCAGAGCGCGGAGCAACTCAGGCTGACTGTCGAGGCACTGAGGGAACGTCAGGAACACGAGCTGATCAACAACCGCGAGTTCGGGCTGCTGCACAACGCCGACTTCAAGCAACGCATCCAGCCCCGCTCCGGCCCGCCCACCCCCGACGACATGGACGAACTGCTCTGCCGTCGGCGCGGCACGAAGCTGTTCCTCGCCCACCCCCGGACCATCGCCGCCATCGGCCGCGGCTTCAACGCCTGCGGCCTCTACCCCGACCACGTCGACGTCGGCGGGCAGTCCGTCCCCGCCTGGCGAGGGGTCCCCATCCTGCCCTGCAACAAGATCCCGATCAGCGCGCAGCAGACCAGCTCCGTCATCGCGATGCGCGTGGGCGAGGAGAACCAGGGCGTCATCGGCCTGCGCCGGACAGGACTGCCGGACGAGTACGAACCGGGGCTCTCCGTGCGGTTCATGGGCATCAACGAGCAGGCGGTCATCTCCTACCTCGTCAGCGCCTACTACTCCACCGCGGTGCTGCTGCCGGACGCCCTCGGCGTGCTGGAGAACGTGCAGATCGCGCCCACGGCGCACTGAGGTCCGGCCCCGCGAGCAGGTCCACGCCCGGCACACCCCACCCACGACACAGCGCCCGCCCCACCGCAGCAAGGAGCCGCTGATGCCCGATCCCGGGCCCCTCGGACCACGTCCCCCCGAACGGCGGCCGACACCGCCCGCCACCGTGCCGGACGACCCCGCGCCGGTGGTGCGGGACCAGTCGGCCCCGCCGTCCGCCTCCCGCTTCCTGGCGGCACTGCATCCGCCGGTGACGCTCCGACACCCCGCCCCGCCCCCGGCGCCGGCCGCCGCAGCGGGGGATCCCGCCACGACCGCGGACGCCTCGGCCCTCAGGCAGGCCCTGCGCGGTCCGACCGGACTGGGCACGACCTCGCTGGCCCTCGCCGGCAGGCGCGAGTCCCCGCCCCCCGATCCGCCGGCCCCGGCACCCGCTTCCACCTCCGCTTCCGCCGGGCGAGCCGTTCCCGGTCTCTACCACCATCCCGTCCCCGAGCCCGACCCCGTGCGCGTGGCCGAGGTGAGCCGCCGGATCAAACGCTGGGCCGAGGACGAGGTGCAGCTCTATCCCGAGGAGTGGGAGGGCCAGTTCGACGGCTTCTCCGTCGGCCGGTACATGGTCGCCTGCCACCCCGACGCCCCGACGGTCGACCACCTGATGCTCGCGACGCGGTTGATGGTCGCGGAGAACGCGGTGGACGACTGCTACTGCGAGGACCACGGCGGATCGCCCGTCGGGCTCGGCGGCCGCCTCCTCCTCGCGCACACCGCGATCGACCCTTTCCAGACCACCGCCGAGTACACGCCGGCCTGGCGGGAGTCGCTCGCCTCGGACGCCCCGCGCCGGGCGTACCGCAGCGCGATGGACTACTTCGTCCGCGCGGCCGGCCCCTCCCAGGCCGACCGCTACCGGCACGACATGGCCCGGCTCCACATGGGCTACCTCGCCGAGGCCGCCTGGGCCGAGACCGGTCACGTGCCGGAGGTGTGGGAGTACCTGGCGATGCGTCAGTTCAACAACTTCCGCCCCTGCCCCACGATCACCGACACCGTCGGCGGCTACGAACTGCCGGCGGATCTGCACGCCCGGCCGGACATGCAACGGGTCATCGCCCTGGCCGGCAACGCGACCACCATCGTCAACGACCTCTACTCGTACACCAAGGAACTCGACAGCCCCGGCCACCACTTGAACCTGCCGGTGGTCATCGCGGAGCGCGAGCAGCTCGGCGAGCGCGACGCCTATCTGAAGGCCGTCGAGGTCCACAACGAACTCCAGCACGCCTTCGAGACGGCCGCGGCCGACCTCGCGAGGGACTGCCCTCTGCCCACCGTGCTGCGCTTCCTCAAGGGTGTGGCGGCGTGGGTGGACGGCAATCACGACTGGCACCGCACCAACACCTACCGCTACAGCCTTCCCGATTTCTGGTAACGAACGGATATTCCCACGATGACTGAAGCAACTTCCACCGCCACCGCGACGATCCCGGCCCAGGCGACCCCGTACCAGGAGGACATCGCCCGCTACTGGAACAACGAGGCGCGGCCCGTCAACCTCCGCCTCGGTGACGTGGACGGGCTCTACCACCACCACTACGGGATCGGCCCCGTGGACCGGGCCGCGCTCGGCGACCCGGAGGGCAGCGAGTACGAGAAGAGGGTGATCGCGGAGCTGCACCGGCTCGAGTCGGCCCAAGCGGACTTCCTCATGGACCACTTGGGCGCCGTCGGCCCCGGCGACACCCTCGTGGACGCCGGCTGCGGACGAGGCGGGTCCATGGTCATGGCCCACCGCCGCTTCGGCTGCACGGTGGAGGGCGTGACGCTGTCCGCCACCCAGGCCGACTTCGGCAACGGGCGCGCGAGGGACCTGCGCATCGAGGCCCACGTCCGCTCCCGCGTGTGCAACATGCTCGACACCCCCTTCGACAAGGGCAGCGTCACCGCGTCGTGGAACAACGAGTCGACCATGTACGTCGACCTCCACGACCTGTTCGCCGAGCACTCCCGCTTCCTGAAGGTGGGCGGCCGGTACGTGACGATCACCGGCTGCTGGAACCCCCGGTACGGTCAGCCGTCGAAGTGGGTCTCCCAGATCAACGCCCACTTCGAGTGCAACATCCACTCCCGCCGCGAGTATCTGCGCGCCATGGCCGACAACCGCCTCGTGCCGCAGACCATCGTGGACCTCACCCCGGACACCCTGCCCTACTGGGAGCTGCGGGCCACGTCGTCGCTGGTCACCGGGATCGAGGAGGCGTTCATCGAGTCCTACCGGGACGGCTCCTTCCAGTACGTCCTGATCGCGGCCGACCGCGTGTGAGCCGAGGGGCGCGGGGCGAGTCGCCCACCGGGTGCGCCGCGGACGGCTGAACGAAGGAGCCGAGAACTCCTCCAGGGTGAACCCGGCCGGCCGCGGCCACCTGGCTACTTGGCGGTGTGGGTCGGGTAGACCTCGACATCGGTGTACGCGCCCTTGACCTTCCCCGCGCCCGTCGGCCAGGCGAGGCTCACGGTGTGGGTCTCGTTCGGGGGCGTCACCAGGATGCCGGTCGGGTTCGTGAGGCTGTCGCCGCTGTCGTCGATGTCGTAGGCGAGGTCGAAGACAGCGGCGTCGCCGGGCTTCAGGACGGTGACCCGCGGCTGTGCGTGGCCGCGCGGGACGGGGTTCGAGGTGTGGTCGGCGTCCTTGATGTCGACACCCGCGAAGCCCGTCGCCGAGCAGGTGGTCGAACCCCGGTTGACCATGGTGATGTCGATCCTGCCGGACCGCTGGTCGCTCGCGGCGTCGACGGCGTCGATGGCCAGGTCCTCCGTCTTGCAGAACGTGCTGCCGCCGCCGGCCTGCGCCGTGCTGTTCGATCCGCCGGCGTGGGTCTCGGCGTCCTCGCCGGAGCCCGGCGTCGCGCCGCCGGCCTTCGAGCCGCCCGGGTCCGAGCCGGCCGCAGTCCCCGAGTCACCGCTCGCGGGCTGGGAGGACGAGGCCGACGACGAGGAGCCCTGTGCGGGGGAGCCCTTCTCGGAACCGCCGTCGTCGCAGGCGGTCAGCGAGAGGGCGGCGGCGATCCCGATGACGGCGAGTGCGGTGACGCGGGTGTTCTTCACGGTGTTCCCCCAGCGGCGGGCGTGGTGCGTGCGGTCGGAAGTATTTGGATCCCGCACTGAGTTACGGGGGGTCCCCGGCGACGTCTTCGTTCTGTCACGGACATCCTTCGGGTGAGAACACCGGCACCGAGGTCACCGCTTGCGTTAGCCAGCGTCTGCAACTATTGTTGCCGCTTGTAAGGCGCTACTGCAACTACCTGAGCCTCGTCTCCGTACCGCCCCGGCGGGTGACCTCGAACCCCCGTGCCCGGCTCCGCAACCAGGAGTCACCGCCCCGGGAGGTCCCCGCTCACACCCGAGCCTCCTCCCACACCGAGGCGCCGAGGCACCGATCGAAAAGGCACCACTCATGTCCCTGAAGAACATCCTTCCCGGCCGTCTCGGCTTCGGCACCGCACCGCTCGGCAACATGTTCCGCGCGATTCCCGACGGGGACGCCCGGGCCACCGTCGAGGCCGCATGGGAGCACGGCATCCGCTACTACGACACCGCTCCCTTCTACGGCGCGGGTCTCGCCGAGGAGCGCCTGGGCAAGGTCCTGTCCACCAGGCCCCGCGACTCCTACGTACTGTCCACCAAGGTCGGCCGGGTCGTCCTCGACGAGAGGGAGACCGACGTCCCCGACTTCGGCGAGAAGGGCGGCCTGTTCGAGCACGGCAACCCGCACAAGGTCCTCCACGAGTGGACCGCCGACGCCACCGAGCGCTCCATCGAGGGCAGCCTGCGCCGGATGGGCGTCGACCGGTTCGACATCGTCTGGGTCCACGACATCGCGCAGGACTTCCACGGCGACGCCTGGGTCCAGAAGTTCGAGGAGGCCCGCACCGGAGCCTTCCGCGTCCTGTCCCGCCTGCGGGACGAGGGCGTCATCAGGGCCTGGGGTCTGGGCGTCAACAGGACCGAGCCCATCGAACTCACCCTCGCCCTGGACGAGCCCCGCCCCGACGGCTTCCTCCTCGCCGGCCGCTACACCCTCCTCGACCACGCCCACGCCCTCCAGCGCCTGCTGCCCATGGCCCAGGAGCAGGACGTCGACATGGTCGTCGGCGGACCCTACAGCTCCGGCATCCTCGCCGGCGGCGCCAACTTCGAGTACCAGCAGGCCCCGCCGGAGATCATCGAGCGCGTCCGGCGGATCAAGGCCCTCACCGACGAGCACGGCATCGGCATCAAGGCCGCCGCCCTCCAGTTCTCCCTCGCCCACCCGGCCGCGGCCGCCGTCATCCCCGGCGCCACCCGGCCCAGCCGCATCGCCGAGGACACCGCCGCCCTGGACGAGACCGTCCCGGCCGCCTTCTGGAAGGACCTGCGCGCCGCGGGGCTGGTCAGCCCGGCCGCCCCCCTCCCCGACGGCGCCTGACCTCCAGCACCCCCACCTTCCCCCCACGCCCGCGACACCGTCCGGAGAAACACCATGGCCTCGACATCCGTCAGCCGCACCGTCCCCGCCTCGCCCGACATGGTCTGGAGCCTCGTCGGCGGCTTCGACTCCCTGCCCGACTGGCTCCCCTACATCCTGGCGAGTACCCCGCTGGAAGGCGGCCGGGTCCGCCGGCTCGAGAACCCCGAGGGCGAGGTCATCACCGAGCGCCTCCTCGACTTCAACGAGACCGAACGCCACTACAGCTACGCCATCCTCCAGGCCCCCTTCCCCGTCAGCGGCTACGTCTCCACCCTGCGCGTCCACACCGTCCCCGGACAGGAGAACGCCGCCGAGGTCCAGTGGTCCGGCCGCTTCCACCCCCGACGGCGCCACCGAGGACGAGGTCGTCGACCTGTTCACCGGCATCTACCGCGACGGCCTCGACGCCCTCCACAGGACCCTCGCCGCCTGACACCGGCACCGGCCCGCTCCGCCGTCAGGAGCGCACGGCCCGGGCCGGAAGGGGCTGCGTCCGGCGGCAGCCGAGAGTCGTCGCCGTCGCGAGCAGGACCGCGGCCAGGCAGATCAGGAGCAGACGGTAGTCGACCGCTTCCAGCAGGGCCGCGCCGGCGGCGAGGCCCAGTACGTTCGGGGTGAACAGCAGGGTGCCGGCCGTGGCCGCCGTGCGGCCCAGCAGCGCGTCCGGAGTCTCCTGCTGCACGGCCGTCATCGCGGCGATCAGGACGCACGGCATGCCCACACCGCTCGCCGCGCCGGCCGCCAGGACCACCGCGTCGGACGGTACCGCCCGCGCCGCCGCCGCACACGCCGTCAGGGCGATCCCGGCTGCCGCGAACCGGCGCTCGCCCAGCAGGCCCAAGGCGGGACCGGACAGCAGCCCGACCGCCATCGAGCCGGCGCCTTGGACGGCGTAGAGCACCCCGGCGTACGCGGGCGGGTGCCCCAGTCCGTCGATGACGGCGTAGAGCAGCGCGCCGGCCACACCCGCGCAGAGCATCATCGTGCCGCCCGCCAGGACCAGCGGCCGCAGCCGCGGGCACTCCCACAGGAAGCGCGCGCCCTCGGCCGTTCGCTCCCGCCAACCGCCCACGGAGCGAGCCGGTTCGTCCTCCCGGACGCGCAGGAGTGCGCACACCCCGGCCGCCAGCACGAAGGTGACCGCGTCCAGCACGGCCACGCTCGGACCCCCGTACACCGCGTACAGGCCGGCCCCGGCGAGCGGCGCCACCAGCTTCATGCCCTCGTTCACCGTCACGCGCAGCCCGTTGAAGTCGCCGAGCAGACTCCGGTCGACCACGGTGGCGACCAACGCCGACTCCGCCGCGTCATGGACGACGCCCACCGCGCCGTACAGGAACAGGACGGTGTAGATCAGCCACACGCGGCCCGGGGAGCCGACGGTGACGAGGACCGGCACGAGCACGCCCAGCAGCAGGTTTCCACCGATCAGCAGGGGCTTGCGGCGGACCCGGTCGGCGATCGCACCGAGCAGGGGGCCGGCGAGCGTGGGCGCCCACAAGGCGAGCAGGCACAGCGCCGCCAGACCGCTGGAGCCCGTCAGATCCTTCACCCAGACCCCGGAGGCCAGCCAGAGCGCGGACGATCCGAAGCCGGAGACGACCACGCCCGCGAGGTACAGCCCCGCGTCGCGGTCCCGCAGAACCCGCGCCATCCTCCACGAGGAACTGGACGGCGAGGTGGATGTCGATGTCGTCATGCCTGGACATCGTGGGCCTAAGGACCCCGTCCGGGGATGGGGCGAGTTCCCTAGGACGGAGCGGGCGACGACGGCGCCGGCACATCGGAAGCCGGTCGTCGTCCCTATCGATCGACGTCGCGGGTCGAACCCGCCCCTCCGCTCACGGCGCACCTGTGAACGTCCCGAGCAGGGAAGGGGGACGACTTGTCCAACGCCCCCATTCCGTACAACCGTTGACCCGTTACCGCGCGTCAACGGGGTATGACTTCTCGGACATCCCGACGGGCCCGGATGCTCGCGGCGGCAGGCGCCGGAGCCGGAGTGCTCGTCCCCTGTGCGGCGGGCGCGACCCCCGCCGCGGCCGCCCCGCCCGCGGTCAGCTGCACCTCGGCCCGGGCGGGCTTGGCCGCGGCCCTGCAGAAGGACATCACCGCGGCCCTGGCCGGCCGCACGGGCAGCGTCTCCCTCGGCGTGCGCGACCGCACCACCGACACGACCTGCACGCTCGGTGAATCCACCGCCTACGACTCCGCCAGCGTCGTCAAGGTCACCGTCCTCGCCACTCTGCTGTGGGACGCGAAGAAGACGGAGCGCTACCTCACCGACCGCGAGGTCACCCTCACCAAGGCCATGATCCAGCAGTCCGACAACGACGCGACCACGGCCCTGTGGAAGCAGCTGGGCGTGGACAGGATCCAGGGCTTCCTCACCGCCGCCGACATGACCCAGACCCGGCCGGGCGCCGACGGCTACTGGGGCCTGACCCAGATCACCGTGCGCGACGAACAGAGGCTGCTCGCCCTGGTCACGGCGAAGAACACGGTGCTGAGCGACAACTCCCGTGCCTACATCCTCCAGTTGATGGGTGACGTCGTCGCCGACCAGCGCTGGGGCACCCCCGCGGGCGCGCCGTCCGGGGTCGCCGTACACGTCAAGAACGGCTGGCTGGAGCGCGCCGCCCACGGCTGGCGGGTGCACAGCGTCGGCACGTTCAACGGCGCCGGCCACGACTACACCATCGCGGTCCTCACCCAGGACAACGCCACCATGGACTACGGCGTCACCACCATCCAGAACGTGGCCAGGGCCGTCCACAAGAACCTGGTCCCCGTGCCGAAGACCGCGCCGCGCTTCGTCCCGACGGCCACCCCCGAGGAGGCGTTCGTGGCGGTGCCGCCGGCCGGCTGACCGCCGAGGGGGCGCCGCGGCGGGTGCTCAGAGGGCGAGCGCCGGCCGCCGCTTCCCCGTGCCGGTCACCGTCTCCACGGCGTGGGCGAGTTGCAGCACCGCGAAGTCCGCACCGAAGCGGCCGATGATCTGGAGGCCCACCGGAAGCCCCTCGGGGGTGAAGGCGAAGGGGACGGAGACCGCCGGGTTGCCGGTCAGCGAGATGCGCGAGCACACCCGCATCCACTCGCGGTAGTAGGTCTGGGGCACGCCCGCCACCTCGCGCGGCCAGTGCTCCTGGACGGGGAAGGGCGGCAGCTGGACCACCGGGGCGATCAGGAACTCGTGCGCGGCCATGAAGGCGTGCACGCGGTCGTGCGCCTCGGCGCGCAGCCGTTCGGCCCGGCCCAGGTCCAGCACCGTCAGCGCGCGCCCGCGTTCGACCTCCCAGCGGACGCCTTCGTCGAGCTGGGCGCGATGAGCGCGGTAGTCCTCCCCGTGGTTCTGCCAGTAGTACGCCGCGCGCATGATGCCGAACGCCTCGTCGACCCCGGTCATGTCGGGTTCGGCGTCCTCGACCGCCGTGCCCAGGACGTCCTGGAGCAGTGCGCGGGCCGGAGCCATGGCCGCGGTGATCCGCTCGTCCACGGGAAGCCCGCCCAGCGTGCTCGACCACGCCACGCGCACGCCGGTGAAGTCGCGGTCGAGCGCGGCGCCGAAGTCGGCCTCGGGCAGGTTCATCAGCGCCCGGCTGTCCGGGCGGGCGACCACCCGCATCTGGAGGGCGACGTCGCCGACCGTGCGGGCCATCGGACCGTACTGGGCCAGGGTGAACACCGGCATCGAGTTCGGCCACACCGGCACCCGCCCGGCGGTGGGCCGCAGTCCGACCACGTTGTTCCACGCCGCCGGGTTGCGCAGCGAGCCCGCCATGTCCGAGCCGTCACAGACGGCCGCCATGCCGGTGGCCAGCGCGACCGCCGCACCGCCGGAGGAGCCCCCGCAGGTCAGTGTGGGATCGTAGGCGTTGCCGGTGGCGCCGAAGAGCGGGTTGTACGTCTGCGAGCCGGTGCCGTACTCCGGCACATTGGTCTTGCCCATGCTGACCGCGCCCGCGTCGATCATCCGCTGGACCACGAGGGTGTTGCGCCGGGGCACGTGCCCGGCGGTGAGCGGCGAGCCGTAGGTGGTGCGGATGCCGGCGGTGTCGGCCAGGTCCTTGTGCAGCGCGGGCAGGCCGTGCAGAGGACCAAGCGCGCGCCCTCTGGCGATCGCCTCGTCGGCGCGCCGGGCCATCGCGCGGGCGTGCTCGGGCACCAGGGTCACCACGGCGTTGACCTTCGGGTCGACCCGCTCGATCTGTTCCAGATGGGCGTCGAGCACCTCCCGCGCCGACATCTGTCTGTCCACCATGAGGCCGACGAGTTCACGGGCGGTGCGGAACACGAGGTCGTGACGGTCCTCCATGCGCGGGGCGTCCCTTCGTCCTGGCAGCACAGGAGGCGCACACGTGTCCGGACACACCCGTGCGCCCGGACGGATCGCCCCCGCCTGCTGACCGACCCACCTCACGAAGGTCCCACCGATACCCGCCGGCCGCCACTCACCCGCTCGCCGCTCGCCCGCACCACTGCGCCCCGGCCGCACCGCGCCGCCCGCCCGGCTCGGCGGGCGGCGCGATGGAGCCGGGGCGCTGGGCTCAGATCGTGCCCGTTGGGCTCAGATCGTGGCCGTGTCGATGACGAAGCGGTAGCGGACGTCGCTGGCCAGCACCCGCTCGTAGGCGTCGTTGATCTCGGAGGCGCTGATCAGCTCGATCTCGGCGCCCAGGCCGTGCTCGGCGCAGAAGTCCAGCATCTCCTGGGTCTCGGGGATGCCGCCGATGCCGGAGCTGCTCATGCTGCGGCGGTCGCCGAACAGCGACTGGAGCACGATCCGCACCGGCTCCTCGGGCAGGCCGACGTTGACCAGGGTGCCGTCCGTGCGCAGCAGGGACAGGAAGCCGCCGAAGTCCAGCGGGGCCGAGACGGTGTTGAGGATGAGGTCGAAGGTGCCCTTGAGGTCCTCGAAGGTCTGCGGGTCGCTGGTGGCGTAGTAGTGGTCGGCGCCGAGCTTCAGGCCGTCGTCCTTCTTGCGCAGGGACTGGGAGAGGACGGTGACCTCGGCGCCGAGCGCGTGGGCGATCTTGACGCCCATGTGGCCGAGGCCGCCGAGACCGACGACGGCCACCTTCTTGCCGGGGCCGGCGTTCCAGTGCTTGAGCGGGGAGTAGGTGGTGATGCCGGCGCACAGCAGCGGGGCGGCCACGTCCAGGGACAGGCCCTCGGGGACGCGGACGACGTAGTTCTCGTCGACGACGATCTTCTGCGAGTAGCCGCCCTGCGTGGCCTCGCCGTCCTTGCCGACGGCGTTGTACGTCCAGGTCGGGCCCTCGACGCAGTACTGCTGGAGGCCGGCCTCGCAGTTGTCGCACTTCCGGCAGGAGTCGACCATGCAGCCGACGCCCACCCGGTCGCCGACGGCGAACCTCGTCACACCGGGGCCGACCTCGGAGACCACACCCGCGATCTCGTGGCCGGGCACCATCGGGAAGGTGCCGGGGCGCCAGCCGTCCCGGGCCTGGTGGATGTCGGAGTGGCAGATGCCGGCGAACCGGATGTCGATCAGGACGTCGAACTCGCCGACCGCGCGTCGCTCGATGGTGGTCCGCTCCAGCGGGGCCTTGGCGGCGGGTGCGGCGTAGGCGGCAACAGTGGTCATGACGGGGGTTCTCCTCGTGGGGGTATGCGCTGCCCGGCTGCCTTCCACCGGGCACACGACCAGCCTGCCCCCATCTCGGCCGGTCACCCAGAGCACGGCTTTGCGTACGACTGCCGTGCCTACCACTGGCAGGATCAGGGTGATGGACGTACGACCAGGGCACCCGGCGGATACTTGCGGTATGGACGAACAGCCCGGAGCCTCCGCCGCCGGCCGGCCCCTGGACCCGCGGGCCGAGCTGAGCCGGTTCCTGCGCAGCCGTCGGGCACGGCTGAAGCCGGAGGACGTGGGACTGCCCGCCTTCGGCCGGCACCGCCGGGTACCGGGGCTGCGCCGGGAGGAACTGGCGCAGCTGGCCGGGGTGTCGGTGGCGTACTACACGCGCCTGGAGCAGGGCAACGGCCGCAACGTGTCGGCGGAGGTCCTGGACTCCATCGCCCGGGCCCTGCGGCTGACCGACGCCGAGCACGCGCACCTCACACACCTGGCCAAGCCGAAGTCGCACCAGAAGAAGCCGGCGGCGCGGCAGCAGCAGGTCCGCTCCTCGCTGCGCCAGCTGCTCGACACCCTGGACGGCGTGCCGGCGTACATCGGGGGCCGCCGCACGGAGATCCTCGCCTGGAACCGGATGGCGGCGGCGCTGTTCGGCGACTGGGGGCGGCTGCCGCCGGCCGAGCGCAACTGGGCCCGGCTGGTGTTCCTGCACGCCGAGTACCGCGACCTGTTCGTCGACTGGGAGCAGAAGGCGATCGACGTGGTGTGCGGCCTGCGCATGAACGCGGGCTGCTACCCGGACGATCCGCGGCTGTCCGCCCTGGTGGGCGAACTCTCGGTGAAGAGCGAGGAGTTCCGCCGGCTGTGGGCGACGCACGACGTCAAGGAGAAGAACCACGGCGTCAAGCGCCTGCACCACCCGCTGGTCGGCGACCTGTCCTTGAACTTCGAGTCCTTCCGCCTCACGGACGACTCGGACCAGTCCCTGCTGACCTACCACGCCGAACCGGGCTCCCCGTCCGCCGAATCCCTGCGCCTCCTGGCCAGCTGGGGCACCGACGCGACCACGGCAGTGCCCTCACCCTAGACCCCGGCGCGGACTCGCCCTGACGCGATGACGCCGGAGGACTGTCCGGATGTGGTGTGTCCATCCGCCCCTCCCCGTCCGTATCGTTGCCCCAGGCACCTAACGGTGTGAGGAACGAGGCAACGGGACTCCCCCCACGGAGGCAGGCATGACCGAGACGCTCCCGGACGCACAGGCTCAGCTCCCCGAACACCCGATGCCCAGGGCAGCCGGCTGCCCGTTCGATCCGCCGCCGACGCTGCGGGAGCTGCGGACCAGCGCCCCGATCTCCCGGGTGCGCATCTGGGACGGCACCAGCCCGTGGCTGATCACCCGCTACGACCATGTGCGGACCCTGCTCGGCGACCCACGGGTGAGCGCCGACCCGGCCCACGGCGGTTATCCGCACCGCAACGCCGCCATGCGGGCGAGGGAGCGGGACCAGCGCACCTTCATCACCATGGACGACCCCGAGCACGCCCGCCTGCGCAGAATGGTGACGGGCCCGTTCGCCATCAGGAAGATGGAGGCTCTGCGGCCTTCGGTCCAGCGGCTCGTCGACGACCAGATCGACGCGATGCTCGCCGGCCCGAATCCGGCCGACCTGGTCACCGCGCTCGCCCTGCCGGTGCCGAGCCTCGTCATCTGCCGACTGCTCGGCGTGCCCTACGGCGATCACGACCTGTTCCAGCGCAACACCCAGGTCATCGTCCGCCGCACCTCCACTCCGGAGGAGGTCGTCGGAGCGACCCGGGCGCTCACCGACTACCTGGACGATCTCCTGATCGTCAAGCGGAAGCACCCCGAGGACGACCTGCTGTCCACACTCGTCACCGAACGCGTGGACACGGGCGGGATGACACAACGGGAGGCCGCCCGCATGGGCGTCCTGCTGCTCGCCGCAGGCCACGAGACCACAGCGAACATGATCACGCTGGGCACCCTCGCCCTGCTGCAGAACCCCGAGCAGCTCGCCCTCCTCCGCGACTGCCCGGACCCCGGCGTCGTGGCGGGGGCCGTGGAAGAACTGCTGCGCTATCTGACCATCACGCACTCCGGACGCCGTCGCGTGGTCCTGGGCGACATCGAGATCGACGGCCAGGTCCTCCGCGCCGGCGACGGCCTCATCCTCGCCAACGACATCGCCAACCGCGACCCGGAAGCCTTCCCCGACCCCGACCGGCTCGACGTCACCCGCGACGCGCGCCGCCACGTCGCCTTCGGATACGGGGTGCACCAGTGCCTCGGCCAGCCGCTGGCCCGCGTCGAACTGCAGGCCGTCTACGGCACCCTCTACCGCCGCGTGCCCACCCTCGCCCTGGCCACGGACATCGACCGGCTGGAGTTCAAGCACGACGGCCTGGTCTACGGGGTCTACGAACTCCCCGTCACCTGGTGATCCCCCACCCGCCCCCACCGGAATCGAGGCACCCCGTGCACGTGGAAGTCGACCAGCCCAAGTGTGTCGCCTCCGGACAGTGCGTCCTGATGGCCCCCGACGTCTTCGACCAGGACGACGACGGCATCGTCGAACTGCTCACCGACCGTCCCGGCCCCGGACACCGCGACGGCGTCCGGGAAGCGGCGGCGGTCTGCCCGGCCGCGGCCATCCGGCTGGAGGAGGAGTGACCACCGCCGCACCGGTACGCCGCGTGGTGATCGTGGGCGCCTCGGCGGCCGGCCTCACGGCCGCCGAGGCCCTGCGCCGGGAAGGGTTCGAGGGAGCCGTGACCCTCGTGGGCGAGGAGCACCACCTGCCCTACGACCGGCCGCCGCTGTCCAAGCAGATCCTCACCGGCGCCTGGCCCGTCGAGCGGGCCGCACTGCGCCGACCGTCCGACCTGGACGCGCTCGGGCTCGATCTGCGGCTGGGCAGCCGGGCGGTGCGCCTGTCCCCGGCCTCCCGCACGGTCACGCTCGCCGACGGCGCCGAACTCGGCTACGACGCGCTGATCGTGGCGACCGGAGTACGGCCGCGGCGGCTGGCCGGGCACACCGCCCCGGGCGTGCACGTGCTGCGCACACTCGAAGACGCGCGACGGATGCGCGAGCGCCTCGGCGCGGGCCGCCGGCTGGTGGTGATCGGCGCCGGTTTCCTCGGCTCGGAGGTCGCCGCCGCCGCACGCTCCCTCGGCGCCTCGGTGACCGTCGTGGAGACCGCTCCCCTCCCGCTCGAGCGGGTCGTCGGAGAACGGGTCGGCGCCCACCTCGCGCAGCTCCACCGCGACCACGGGGTGGACCTGCGCACCGGCGTCCGGGTCGGCGAGATCGTCGCGCACGGCGGACGGGTCGGCGGGGTGACCCTGACCGACGGGACCGTGCTGCCGGCCGACGACGTCCTCGTCGCCATCGGTTCCGAACCCAAATCCGACTGGCTCAGCGGCAGCGGCCTGGACCTGGCCGACGGAGTGGTGTGCGACCAGCACCTCACCGCCGGCCCCGGGGTGTACGCGGCCGGTGACGTCGCGCGCTGGCACCATCCGCTGTTCGGTGTCGCCCTGCGCGTCGAGCACCGCACCAACGCCGCGGAACAGGGCATCGCCGCGGCCCGCGCCCTGCTCGCCCCCGAGCGGGCCAGACCCTTCGCTCCCGTCCCGTACTTCTGGTCCGACCAGCACGGCGTCAGGATCCAGGCGTTCGGTCACCTCCGGGACCACGACGAGGCGCAGGTGGTGGAAGGCGCCCCCGCCGAGGGCCGCTTCCTCGTCGCCTACCGCAGAGGACGCCGGCTCACCGGCGCCCTCGCCGTCGCCATGCCGCCCAAGGCCCTGCACCCGTGGAGGGCCGCCATCGCCGCCGAAACGGACTGGCGGACCCTCCCCACAGCGCCGCTTCCGGCCTGACCCGCCCGCTGCGGCGCGTCCCCCGCCCTCTGTCATCGGCTGTCGGCGGGCGCCCGGCAGACGACGTCCTTCTCCGGCAGCCTGCCCGTGGTCAGGCAGACCGTGGCGGGCTCGTCCGCGCAGGACCCGGCGCCGTGGACGCCGTGCCCCTCTCCGCCGAGCACGGTGACCATCCGCGAGCCGTGCAGGGACCGGTGCATCACCCGCCACCGATTGACGCTACGTCACGACCGGCCAGCGCCGGACCGGATCGGCGGCCGCCGTGTCGAGGCCGGCCGTCACGGGCGTGGACGCCATGACGCGCGGCGTGCGGACCTGCGCGCCCCGCCCCTCCCCGGCGGCGGCCGCGACCAGCGCGAAGGCCGGCCGGCATCGCCTGCCAAGTGACGCCGCCCGCGACCGGACAGCGCACCGCGTCAACCATCTGCCCTTCCCAGGCCCCCGGTGTGCTGGTCACGATGACGTGCGGACACCCGCCGCGCGTTCCCCCCGCTCGCCCCGTACCTCTGCCAGCTGCTCGGCCAGTTGCCCCACAAGGGCTGCGACCAGCGGTTTCACCCACGACGGTAAGGTGACATGGGCCCACCGACCCGGCACCACGTACCAGGAGCGCCAATTGTCCAGGCTCTACGTCGTCACCGGCGCTCCCGGAGCCGGCAAGTCCACCCTCCTGCCACACCTGGCGGCATACCCGTTCGCCACGGTCGACTTCGACGAACTGCCGGAACGGGACGGCAGCTTGCTCGGCATCGACATCACCTCGCCTTCAGCGGATTCCGTGTGGCCCGCTTACAACAGGCTCTGGGTGCGGATCACGGCCATGATGCTCCGGGCCGGCGCAGACGTAGTGGTGCTGTGCCCCCTGACACCGGCCGAATGGGCAAGCGCTGCCGCAGGAGTCCCGGACCCGCCGCACGTCCTCTGGGCACGCCTCGACTGCGCCGACGCGGACAGACGCACTCGCCTGGCCGCCCGTGGATGGAACGCCGACGAGATCGGGGAAGCACTCGACGACGCGGAAGAACTACGGCACGCGGTGGACCGGGAGTTCACCACGACCGGCCGCAGCCCGGCCGAGACTGCAGCGGCCCTGAGCCTGTGGATCACCAGCGAAAGGGAATGACCTCGGCCGGCGCAGCCCGCCGTGAACAAGCCAAGGGTAACCGCTCAGTCGCCGACACCGACCCGCACCGACCGGCGCCCTGCCGTCACCTTCGCCGAGCCACGGCGCCGGTCGGGCCCGGTGCTTCACATTGCCCAGACATTGCGGACGGCGGCGGTTCGTGACCTGGCCATGACTTGCGCATGACATGTTCAGGGAAGTCCTTGCTCCGCTACTCCGTGTTGGCACATCGTCGCTCTGCGGCGCCGATCCCGTGCCGCGTCCGGCTGAGACGCGTCCGTCGTCCAGGACGCGTACCGATCGAGAAGGACTTCCTCCGATGGCAGCAGTACGCACCATGAAGCGCCGGATCGCCGCGGCGGTCGCCACCACGGCCGCCGTGTCGGCCGTTCTCGCCGGCGTCACGGCGCAACCGGCCGAGGCCGCGCCGACATCAGGCACGGTGCTCAACGCCGACAGCCCCCAGGCGGTGCCCGGCAGCTACATCGTCACCCTGAAGCGCGGCGTCGGGTTCAAGGCGAACGCGCGGCAGGGCAAGGACCTGATCTCCGCGTACGGCGGCTCCGTGCGGCGGACGTTCACCTCCGCCCTGAACGGCTACTCCGCGACGCTCACCAGCACGGAGGCCAGACGTCTGGCGGCCGACCCCGAGATCGCCTCGGTCGAGCAGGACCAGGTGGTGCACGCGCTCGGGACGCAGACCGACGCGCCGTGGGGTCTGGACCGGATCGACCAGCCCCACCTCCCGCTGAGCGGCACGTACACCTACCCGGACAGCGGCGGCGGCAACTCGACCGTGTACGTGCTGGACACCGGTGTACGCATCACCCACCGGGAGTTCGGCGGCCGGGCGTCGTACGGCTACGACTTCGTCGACAACGACGCCACCGCGCAGGACGGCTACGGCCACGGCACGTTCGTCGCCACGAACGTCGCCGGAAGCACCTACGGCGTGGCCAAGCAGGCGAAGATCGTCGCGGTCCGCGTGCTGGGCAACGACGGCTCCGGCACCACCGCGGGCGTCATCGCGGGCGTGGACTGGATCACCTCCCACCACGTCGCCGACTCCGTCGCCAACGTGTCCCTCGGCGGGGGCGCCAGCACCTCGCTGGACAACGCGGTGAACAACTCGATCGCCTCCGGAGTCACCTACTCCATAGCGGCGGGCAACTCCGGTGCCAACGCGGCCAACTACTCACCGGCTCGTGTCGCCAACGCCCTCACGGTCGGCGCGACCACCAGCTCCGACGCGCGGGCCAGTTACTCCAACTACGGCTCCGTCGTGGACCTTTTCGCCCCCGGCAGCAACATCACCGCCGGCTGGAACACCTCGGACACCGCCACCTACACCGGAAGCGGCACGTCCTTCGCCGCCCCGCATGTCTCCGGTGCGGCGGCGCTCTACCTGACCGCCCACCCCGGCGCCTCCCCGGCGACCGTGGCTGCGGCTCTGGTGAACGGCGCCACCGGCAACGTCCTCACGGGCATCGGCGCCGGCTCACCCAACAAGCTGCTCAAGCTCGTTCCGTAGCCCAACAGCCGCACCGCTCAGCACCCCACAGGAATCACCCAACAGGCAGGCCCCGCCGCTCACCCACCGGAGCGCGGGGCCTGCCCCGTCCGGCGCGAGCTCCGAAGGGACGCCCCGGCGCTGGGAGTCGGAGCGCGCCCTGCTGAAGAGCGACAAGAACCCGCGTGTGATGCGGTACAGCGCCCTGACCCACTCCTTCCGAGCCGTCGACGACTCCCAGGGCCTGGATTACTTCGGGTACGTCTGGACGACGGAGCCCGCCCGGTAGCCGTCACGCACGGGCGGACCGCGGGTCGCTCACACCCTTCGTCCCGGATGGCCGGTCCCTGAACGCGATCGCCTCCGGATACTGCCGGCAGCGGGGGCTGGCCCCACCTTCGATCGACCGGACAGCCGGATGGCCGGGAGAAGGCCATGTCGGCGACCGTGGGTCGGTCCCGAGCAAGTCGCCCACAGAGCAAGTCGCCTACAGAGAAGGCAGGAGATCGTGCGCATCGCCACGGCCACCGCCGCCGTCCTGGCCCTCACCGGCCACGCCGCGCCGGCCGCCACCGCCCCTCAGCCGACCACTGGCGGAATCTGGCGCATGGACGGCTACGGCACGGTCCTGTCCATCCGGAACGGAACCTTGCAGGAGTATCAGACCACCGCCGTCAGCTGCCTCAAGGGCGATTCCGCGCAGCGGACGGGCCCCGGCGCCTACACCGCGCCCGACGGCACTGTCCTCACCGTGCGCACCCAAGGAGGCCGCGACCGCGGGTCGATGCGGGCGGACGGCGACGTCGGCCACCGGAACCTGCGCCGGATCCCGAAGCTGCCCGACGCCTGCACGAGTCCGGCCCCCAAGGGCCCGCTCGCTGCCTTCGACGTCTTCTGGCAGTCCTTCGAGGAGAACTACCCCTTCTTCGCCGCCAAGGGCATCGACTGGCACGCCGTACGCGACCAGTACCGCCCCCGGGTGAACGCCGGGACGACGAGGGACGAGCTCTACGCCGTCTTCAGCGAGATGGTCGAGCCGCTCCACGATGCCCACGTCGCCGTCCAGGACGGCGAGCGCGTCTTCGCACGGGTCCGCCCCGGCACCCTCGTGCCCACCGAGCAACTGGACACCAAGGTCGAGGAGTTCATCGTGGCGCGTGACCTCAAGAACGCCCGGAACCTCCAGGACTTCGCCAACGGGCGCATCACCTACGCCGACCTCCCCGGCGGGCAGGGCTATCTGCGGATCTCCGGCTTCGGCGGATACGCGGACGACGGTGCCCCCTACGCAGCCCAGCTGGCCGAGCTGGACAGGGCGTTGGACACGGTCCTCAGCCAGGAGCGCACCCAGCGCCTGAAGGGTCTGATCATCGACCTGCGGATCAACGGCGGCGGCTCCGACGCCCTGGGAATCCACATCGCCGAGCGCCTCACCGACACCTCCTACCTCGCCTACTCCAAACGGGCCCGCAACGACCCCGCCGACCCCACCCGGCACACCCGCCTCCAGCCCGCGTATGTCACGCCGGCCCCAGGGCCCCGTTACACCGGCCCGGTCGCCGTGCTGACCGGCGGCTCCACCCTCAGCGCGGGGGAGACCTTCACCCAGGCCCTCATGGACCGGCCCGGAAAGACGGTCCGGATCGGGCAGCCCACCCAGGGCGTCTTCTCGGACGTCATGTCGCGCAAGCTCCCAGGCGGCATGACGGCCTGGCTTCCGAACGAGGAGTTCCTGGCCCGGTCGGGCAGGACCTTCGACGGCACGGGCATTCCGCCGCACCTCACAGAGCCGGTCTTCACGAAGGAGGAGTTCGCCAAGAAGAGGGACTCGGCCTTCGACAGGGCACTGAACGTCCTGCGGCACCACGGCGGCGCCACGGGTTGTGCCTGCGAGTCGAACCCTGGCTGAGCCGGTTGACCAAGCCCTGCTAGGAAGTGGCCCGAAACGGGTATCGCACGTCGGTGAGTCGTTCCGACAGCTCCCATAGACGGCGGCCCGTCTGCGGGTCGGCCGCCGTGGTGGACAACCGTACGTGTGTCGGACCGCCTCGCAGCTCGGCGAAGCCGTCCGGCCCGATGAAGTCACCGCCTTTCACCTCAGGGGCGGTGGCCGCGTACAGCTGGGGCAGCGCGCCTTGTTCCGGGCGCTGGGAAAGCGGGATGAGGATACGTCCGAACAGCACCTTCACGATGCCGACCGGCGCGCTCGTCTGCAGGTTGGTGGAGGTGTAACCGGGGTGGGCGAGGACACTCCGCACCGAGCTGCCGGCCGCGGTCAGCCTTCGGTGGAGTTCCCATCCGAAGACGGCGTTGGCCAACTTCGACTGGTTGTAGAACCGCATGGGGGAGTACGTGCGCTCGCCGGAGAGGTCATCGAAGTAGAGGTGACCTTGCCGGTGGTTGGCCGAACTCACCGTGACCACGCGGGGGTCGATGCCGTCGGCGAGCAGGTCGAGCAGGAGACCGGTGAGCGCGAAGTGGCCGAGGTGGTTGCCGGCGAACTGCGACTCGTGAGCCTGGGCGCTCAGTGAACGGGGTGGCGCCATCACGCCGGCGTTGTTCACGAGTACGTCGAGCCGCGGGTGATCGGCGCGCAGCTGTTCGGCGAATGCTCGGACCGATCCGAGGTCGGCCAGGTCGAGACGGCGCACTTCCAGAGCGGCGCCGGGCTGCTCGGCGGCGATCTCTGCGGCGGCCGTGTGCCCTTTCCCCTCGTCGCGTACGGCGAGGATCACGTGTGCGCCCTTGCGGGCGAGTGCCCGGGTGGTTGCCAGGCCGAGACCGCTGTTGGCCCCGGTGACGACGAACACCCGCTTGGCCTGATCGGGGATCTGATCGGCGGTCCAGCGCAGACTCTTCGACATGTGGCACACATTGCCGTCTATGTCACCTGGTGTCAAGATGTCACTGGGTGTCATGTGTGACATGGAGCTAGAATGCCGAGGTGAGTTCCCGCCCTGAAACCACCCTGGCCCAGCGCAAACGCCAGCTCGTCTCCAACGAGCTCAGTGAGGCGGCGCTCCAGCTGATGGCCTCGAAGGGATTCGACGCGGTCACCGTCGACGAGATCGCGGCCACCGCCGGCGTGTCCAAGCGAACCTTCTTCCGGTACTTCGCCTCGAAGGAGGACGTCGTCGTCCAATTCCTGGCCGACATGGGCACCGGCATGCGCGCGGCGCTGGCGTCACGACCCACCACGGAGCGGCCGTCCCTGGCCCTGCGGCACACGGTCTGGGTCGCCATGACCGCCTGCGCCGGCCATTCCGACAGGGCGCTGGGTGTGGTGCAGCTGATCCTGCGGACCCCCGCCCTGCGTGCACGGTTCCTCGAACACCAGGATCAGTGGCGCGACGACCTGGCAACGGAGTTGGCGCAGCGCCTGGGGCCCCGCCCCGACACCGATCTGTACCCACAGGTGGCCGCGGGGATGGCGCTCACCGCCTTCGACGCTGTTCTGCAACAGTGGAGCGGCAGCGACGGTGTCCAGGACCCCGCCGAACTGACCGACCGGGTCTTCGCCATCATCGCCCCGGCGTTGGACTCGGTGAAGTGAGCGGCTTCGCGGCCGGCGAAGGATTTCGATTCCCGGTACCGAGGTGAACGCCCTCCCAGGTGAACGACCAGCGCGTCGACGCGGCCACAGGCGAGCTCAAGCGGTGCTCCTCCGCACCCCTGCCGCCGTGTGCCACGAATCCTCGAAGATCAGCGAGGTATGGCATCGGCACCACCTGCACGGTCGGTCCAGGCCGCCCTCACACCCGGCGGCGCACCCGCAGCGGTGCGTAGAGGAGCAGGGCGGCCAGGAACGCCACCGGGTAGGCGAGATCGGCGCCGTGCAGGGCGCGGGCGACCGGGCCGACGTACAGGCCGGTGCTCATGAACGGCACCGCGACGGCGAAGCCGGCGACGAACGCCACGAGCGCCGGCCACCAGGGCGCCCGCGCCGCCTCCTCCGCCGCGAGGTCCACCGGCCGGCCGTCGCGCGCCCGCGCGCGGGCCAGCCAGTCGACGGTCACGATCGCCACGAACCCGGGGATCCAGTAGCCGACGAACAGCAGCACGTTCTGGAAGCGGGCGGTGGTGTCGGCGGCGTGCATCCACAGCACGAGCGGGAAACCGAGCACCGCGGCGAGCGCGGCGGCCACCGGACGCGGCAGCCGGACGCCGACGGTCTGCAACGCCAGTGACCCGCTGTAGTCGTTCATCGCGTTGCTGCACAGCGCCGCGAGGGCCACCGCGAGGAGCCCGAACGCGCCGAGCGCGCCGCCGCCCAGCAGCCGGTCCACCCCGCGGGCGGTCTGGTCGGTGAACTGCGCCGCGCCCCACAGCCCGAGCGCCTGCACCGCGACGAAGGACGTTCCGACCCCGAGCAGGGTGCACCAGAACATCCGCCCACGGGACGCCGTGCGCGGCAGGTAGCGGCTGAAGTCGCTGGCGTACGGCGCCCACGAGAGGGCGAGGCTCAACGCGACGGTGCAGGTCAGCACGAACGCGCCCGCGCGGTCGGCGCCGTGCGCGCTCGCGGCTGTCGTGGGCTGGGCGCCGTGCGCGAGCTTCACCGCGAGGACGGCGAACGCGGCGGCGAGAGCGAAGGTCATCACCGTCTGCAGGCGGTGGATCGCCTCGTAGCCGATGACGCCCAGCGCCCCTTGGGCCGCGAGCATCACCAGGACGCCCAGCCAGAACGGCCAGCCGAACAACTGGGCCAGCGCGTCGCCGCCGAACAGACCGATCAGCGCGTCCCAGGCGATGGACGACAGCCACTGGAGGGCGCCCGGCAGCACGACGCCCCGCCCGAAGGCCAGCCTCGCCAGGGGGAGTTGGCCCGCCCCGGTCTGGCTGCCCCAGGTGCCCAGGTAAGCGGTGGGCACCGCGCCGAGCAGGGTGCCGAGCACCACGGCGAGCAGCGCGGTGCCGAAGTCCAGCCCGAGGGCCGCCCCGACAGTGCCGGTGAACACCCCGGTCATCGTCAGGTTGGGGGCGAACCACACGGTGAACAGCCGCCGGGGGCCGCCGTAGCGGGCATCCTCCGGCACCGGCGCGATACCGCGCGCCTCCACCCGCAGATCCCCGGGCGCCGTCGGCATCCGCCCGTCGAAGACACCCCGCGCCTCGGCAACGGCAGCCCCGTCACGGGCATCACGGGCATACGGCAATGACATACGACATCCCTCCGCCAGTCCTAACTGGTTCAGGTTCGACGGGTGTGATCTCAGCCCACGCGCGGGGCACCCCGTGTCCAGGTACGCCGGTCAGAATAACCCGGCCCGGTGACCGGTGCCGATGTCCTGCCGATCGCCGACGACAGACGGTGGCGCACAGTGCCCTGGGACAGCCGGAGCAAGCTCGGATCCGGGGCCGTGCGCCTGGTCGGTCCCGGCGTCCGGGGGAACCGGCCACGTCCTGACCATCCGCGCGTGCGCCAGGGCCGGACCGGGAGTCCGGCCCGGCCCTGGCGGTTGGTTCAGTTCACGGTGAAGGAGTAGTCGTACATGGTCAGTTGGATGCCGGAACGGGTCGTCGCGTAGACCTGGAGGCCGTAGGGGCCCTCCGACGCCGGGGCCCACTCGACGCTCGCGGCGTGGTGCGTGTCCGCGCTGACCGTGACCTCCGGATCCCCGTTGAAGGAGTACGTGTAGCTCACGACGCCCTTCACTCTGGGCGTGAACGTGAACGTGAACGTGCCCGGGACGCCCGCGCCGCCGCCGGAACCGTTCTCGGGGTAGGCGGAGGAAGCGACGACGGGAGTCGTGTCGTAGAAGATGCCCCACGAGGCCGCGTCACTGATCCAGCCGTTCGCGCTCCTGCTGGTCACCTCGACGCGCTCGCCGGCGACGCCGTCGAGTGTGAGCTTCGTTCGGGCCGTGCCGTTCGCCGCCGCCGCGAGCTCGATGGTCCTGTCGTCGTCCACGCCGCCCACCGTCCGCACGGAGTAGCCGACGACCGGGCTCTTCGACTGGAGCGCGGCGTCGGGCCGGAACGTGAACGTCGTCGGCCTGCCGAACTCGGGTGCGGGGACGGCCGGGGTGACGGTGGGCGCCGTGCTGCCGACGCGAAACGTGTAGCTGGTGGTCTCCGACGGATTGAAAGCCCGGTCGAGGCTGCTCACCCACAGGGTCATCGGGCCGGAGCCGGCCGGTGGCATCAGGCTGAACGTGGCCGAACCGCCGGGCGCGTCGGCACGCACGAAGTGTCCCGGGTCCGCGTACGGGTCCTCGGGCTGTGGGATGCCCCAGTCGCCGGTGCGCGCGATGACGACGACCGGCAGGGGCTGCGTCCATGAGTACTCGAACCCGGTGACATCGGAGATGCCGTTGGCGTCCAGCGTGAACGTGACCGGCTCACCGCCCTGATTCACCTGGTCCGGCGGGTAGTTCGACGAGGAGACGGTGGGCGCGCTCGCCGGGAGGGTGTCGTCGACGGTGACGTAACAGGGGGCGGACCAGTCCGAGGCCCCGCCGCCGGCCACCGTCTGCGCCTGCCACGCGTAGGTCTGCCCGTCGGTGAGTGTCTCGGCGGCCGGCGGCCTCGGATCCGGCGACGGCGTGGTCACGGGTGACCGTCGTGACCTGCGACGGGTCGGTCACGGGCCAGGCCTGATACCGGACGGCGAGCGGGGAGCCGCCGGCGGTGCCGACGGTTCCGGGGATGCCTTCGACGACAACGCCGTTGCCGGCCCAGAGATACGTGGGGCGGCCCGCGTCGGTCGAGCACCTGTGGATGCCCGCGCAAGGCGCTCGGATACGTACTGGCGTGCGGGCAGCGACAGGATCGTACGGGCACGTCTTGGACAGCGCATGACAATTTAAGAAGACATGATCGAACGGCGTGAGCTTCGTCGACCGGGCAGCGCGCCGCAGCTGTCGTTGCCGCACACGACGGGGCGTGCCCACAGATCGAGTCGTACCTGCCCGAGCGCTTCGGCACTCGACGGCCGGACCGGCGCCGGGAGCGGCGATGGGGTCAACGAAGCTCCCCTGCTGTCGCACCCCTGGCCGAGTGGCACACGGGAGAGCCTCGGGGGTGAGGGCGCCCCTCCCGCTGACGCGGCGATACGCCTCGGCCCTGGTGGACCCCGCTCGGTCGGCTCGTCGCGGGCCTTCAAGTCTGGCGCACCTTGGAGGAACGCGGTCACCTTTTCGGGGATCCCGCTGTGCGGAACCCTGGATTACGGAATCGTCTGTGCCCGTGCGTTCGACCAGCCGGGCGAGGATGCCGCGAAGAGCAGAGGGGCGAGGCAATGGGTGAAGGCGAGAGGGAGACGTGGACGACGGAGGAGTTCGGGCCGTCGCACGCGGGTGCCGTCGGGGTGCTGCTGGCCGACGGCACCGTCCCGGACCCCGTGCTCTTCCTCAGCTCTTCCGGGGCGGAGTGCAGGCGGGTCTCGCAGTGGAGCGTCTACGACGGCCGGTCCTGTGGCGGCCCTCGGGCGGCGGCGCTGCGCGCGGTGTGTTCGTGCGGCTGGACGGGAACCGGCCGCGCCCTCGACTGGAACCAGAGCAGCGACGGCGACGGCGAGGACCCGGGCGAGGCCGCCGAAGCCGTCGCCGACGCCTGCGGCCGAGACTGGGATGCGCACACCGTCGAGGTCGCGCGGTCGGCGCTGCCGCTCCCGCAGACGGTCACCGCTCTGCTGGAGCAACTGGAACGGGAGATCGAGAAGCTGGCGAAGCACTCACCACTGGCCGCGGTACGCGCGGCCCGCCACCTGGAGATCCTCGCCGCGCGCAGCGCCTACTGGCCGGCGCGCGACATCGCCCGGGATACGCCGCCCGAGGAGGCCGCCGCCGCACTCGGGCTGAGCCCGCACGACGCGCGAGGCCACTTGGCGCGCTTCGGTGACTTCAGCCGCTACTGAGCACGCCCCGCCATCGGTCGACGGCACGTTCCGCGGTCCCCGCGCCGCACCGGACCGGACCGGACCGGACGGGACGGGACGGGCAGGCGGAGACGGACTTCGCGTCGGCCGGCGGCCAGGCGACGGCGCGGGAGCCGAGCGCTGTCTGGTTCAGTTCTGGGCCCGCTGGATCCGACCTGCGACGCCCGCGGCCCGGGCAAGGAACCAGGACGCGGCACGACTTCCTCATGGCCGGATGTTTCCGTGACCCCCGGGCACGGCGATACAGTCCGGCGAGGGACGGACGGGTGACCAGGGGGAGGAGCCGGCATGCTGGAGGTCGTGGCGCTCAGCGCACTCACCACGTTCCTGCTGAGCGTGGGGAACGGGGCCGCTGGAGAGGTCGGCAAGAACCTGACCCTGTCGGCGGGCGCTCTGGTGAGGCGGACCCTGGGACGCGAGACCCCGCTGCCCGTCGGCGAGGAGGAGAGGTCCGAACTGGCCGGCCGCCTGCACACGGCGATGAGCCGCGATCCGCGACGAGCCGGTGAGTGGGCCCACCTCGTGGACAGCGCCCGGGTCCGGACCGAGACGCCGTCGCGCGGTGGCATGCCCCCGGCCCCCTGGGCGTTCACGAACCGGCAGAAGGTGCTCAGGCAGCTGATGCGGGAAGCAAGGCGGCCCTGGGAGGGCAGGCCCCGGGTCGCGCTCCTGTCAGGTCCTCCGGGAAGCGGCACCACCGCGGTGGCCCTGCGCGTCGGCGGGGAGAGCCGCGACCGCTTCCCCGACGGACAGTTCTACGTCGATCTGCGCGACGCCTGCGACGACGAGAGCGGACCGGACGCGGCGGCCGTCCTCCTGCGCCTGCTGCGCGAGACGGGGATGGGGCCCGACCGGATCCCGGCCACCGAAGCCGACCGGGTGCGGCTCTACCGGCAGATCACCGAGGGCAGGAAGATGCTCGTGGTGATCGACCACACGACCTCGCTGGCCCAGGTCCGCGGCCTCGTACCGGCGACACCGGACGTCTTCCTTGTGGTCGTCGTCTCCGGACCGCCCCTGCTGCTGGAGGCGGAACGTGTCCCGGTTCCGCCGCTGACCGACCGGTACGCGAAGCAACTGGTGCGGAAGGTGGCGGGTCAGGCCAACGCCGCGCGGGTGAACGCGCAGTTGCCCGCACTGCTGGAGCGCTGCCAGGGCAACGCGTTCGTGCTGCACGCCGAGGCGAGGCTGCTGGCCCGCGGCGGGAGCGGTCCCGCACCGCGGGCCGAGGCATGGCGGCACCACCCGGTACGCGCAGTGGCGCAACTCGCCGCGGTCCAGCTCGCTCCCGAAGCGGCCCGTCTGTGCCGACTGACCGCGCTCGGCGGCTGGCCGTCCGTCAGCACGGTGATCGCGGCCGCCGCCGCCGGCCTCGACGACGAACAGGCGGCCGGCCGGATGCTCGACGAGGCCGTGGACGTCGGACTCCTGGAGCCTCTTCCCGACCGGCGGTACCGCTTCCGGCCCGAGATCAGGCGCCAGCTCGCGGACACCGCCGCGGCGGAGTACGGAGCCCGGGAGTGCTCGGCGGCCGTGGGCCGGGTACTCGACGCCCTCGTGGAGCGGGTGCTGCCCGCGTCGCGCGCGGCCCTGCCGGAGAGCTGGCGGACCGAGCTGCCGGCGGACTTCCACGGCGGGAGCGGAGCCGACCAGGACGGCATCGTGGTCCTGGCGGCCGAACTGCCCAACGTGGTCCGGGCGGTGACATTGGCCGAGGAGTGCGGACGGACCACTGTGGCCCTGTGGCTGGCCCGCGCGCTGTGGCCGCTGCAACTGAAGGCCGGCTACTGGGACGAGGTGCTTCCCGCGCTCCGGGACGCGGCACGCTGCGCCGAGGAGAACCGCGCGGACGAGCGCATGGCGGGTGCGCTGCACTTCCAACTGGCGCACTGTCTGGGGGAGATGCGCCGGGAGGAGCAGGCGAACCGCGCGGCACGGTCGGCCGTCACCTACGAAAGGGCGGCCGGACATCCGCGCGGCGAGGCGTCGGCCGTGGAACTGCTGGGTCTGCTGAGCCTGAACCGCTGGGAGTACGAGGAGGCGTACGACAGGTTCGCCGAGGCCGAGACCATCTACCGCAGGCTGACGGCCGACCAGGAGGGCGCGGCGGACCTTCCGCGGGCCCTCGCCCTGATCGAGCGCCACAAGGGCCGGGCCCTGCGCGGCCAGGGCCGGCTGGAGGAGTCCCGCCAGGCGCTGGAACACGCTGTGGACTTCTTCGCCGGGCGGACCGGAGAGCCCCCCGAGGCGTACAACCATGCCCGCGCCCTCACCGACCTCGCGGAGACCCTGCACGACGACGGTGACGACACTACGGCGCTGGTGAGGATCGGCGAGGCGGAAGCCCTGCTCCCGCCGACCGCGACGCCGCATCTCGGCTATCTGGCCCGGTTGCGGGAACGCTGCGAGGGAGGCGCGGCCCGGTAGTCCGGCCGGCCCGCCTCCACCCGGAACGGGTGCACACCTCCGGCCGTGTGCACCCGAAGCACCACTCCACCCGCGGGTACGGTCCCGCCGTGTGCCAGCCAGGTGTACAGGGCCGAGGCGGCCGCAGCGGGATCGGCGTCCGCGTCGTCCGAGGCGGACACCTGCAAAACTCCGTGCCGTCTCACCCGTACGGTGCAGCTGTCGGGCCCGGTCACGTACACCGCGGCCGAGCAGTGCGGATGACGGCGCAGTACCTCGGCGGTCCACAGACCGGGGCCGCCCAGGCGCGGATCGTCCGGCCGGCCCTCGCGTGTGATGACGTCCGCCAGGTCCAGGTCCCCGGGGCGGCGGGTGTCCTCGTGCACGGCGAGGTGCGCGTCGCCGTCAGCGCCGTACGGGTGTTCCGTGGAGCGCTCGATCACGATGTCGACGCCGTCCACGTGTGCGCGTACGTGCAACGGGGCCGTCACCTTCCGCGGACCGTACGGGGGGAGCGCCAAAGGCTCCAGGGACGCGGGCGCGGCCGGCTCGGGAAGGGAGAGCAGGGCGTAGAAATGTCGGCGCAGCAGCTCGGCCGACCGGGCCGGTTCCGAGGTGACGAACCTGGCGGCGGCCGGGTCGGGCCGGTGACGGGCGACTGTCCGCTCGATCTGCGGCCGCAGTGCGACGAGCGGATCGACCCGGGGAGCGTGCCGGACGAAGTCCGCGAGCGGGGCCTGCGGGTCGAGCACGCCCGCCCCGTCGGCCGCCAGCAGCACAGGTGTGCCCAGGGCGGCGGCATAGTAGGAGACGGCGCCGAAATCCCCCAGGACCAGGTCTGCGGCCAGGAGGGCCTGCCGCCAGGCGCGGACGGGGTCGATCAGGGCCAGACCGGCGCGGCGGGCCCGGTCCAGCCACACCCGGATCTGGCCGGGGCCGTGCCCGTACCAGATGTTCGGGTGGAGGACGGCGGCCAGGCGGTAGTCGTCGGCCGGCAACTCGGCCGCGAGGCGGGGCAGCAGACCGGGCAGCATGTCCTGCTCGCCGCCACTGCCGAAGAGCCCTTCCGGGTTCCAGGTGGAGTTCAGCACGACGAGCCGCTGCCCGCGACGTACCCCCAACGCCCGCCGGAACCTCTCACGGTAGGGAACCGCCGCGAGCATACGGTCGAAGCAGGGATCACCGGCGAGGACGGCTGCCGGCACCGCGGGGGCGCACACCCGTGCCAACCGCTCCAACTGCTCCGGATGGGAGAGGACGAGCCCGTCCACGAAGGGCTTCCCCTCGTCGAGAAGCCACTCGGGCGACAGCCCGAACGTCGGCTCCCGGCTCCCGGTTCGCGACTTGCCCAGTTTCTTGGTGTACCCGGTACCATGTGAGATGACCGACAAATGCGCCTTGATCCGCGCGAGTTCACCACCGAAACTCGCGGAGACCGCGAGGTCCAAGGGGGTCGAGAGAGCCTGCTCCCAGGGCAGCACGGGAAGCTCCAGTTCGGCGAACAGCTCCTGTATGCCGCCCTGGAAGGCGGAGGACCCCGTGGAGGTGACCAGGAGTTGGACGCGGAAGTCGTCGTGGAACAGCGGCACCAGATCCAGCAGGCGGCCGGCCGAGGTGACGTTGTGGACCACCAGCAGAACCCGGCGCTGCACGGTCCGGCTCGTCCACCGACCTGATCCCTCGCCGACCGGTACCCGCACCGGCGGGGGGTGGGCTGCCCCCACGCATGACCTCCCACGCGAACATGGCGAACACGACGTCCTCGCGCAGTCACCCTAGTCCACGGCCGGAAGGGGCAGCCGGCTTCGCACCCCGGCCTCACCGGGGCCTCGCCCACGCTCGTGTCGGTCGCTAGGTCCGGGCCGCTGCCTTCTTGACGGTCCTGATCACCGGTGCCGTTTCGACGTGTGTGACGGCGGGGAGCGCGGCGACCCGGGTGGTCAGGTACCGGTACAACTCCCTTTGGTCCGCGCACACCACGCTCGCGCACAGGTTGGTCGGGCCGGTGGTGGCGGCGGCGAACGCGATCTCCGGGTGCCCGGCCAGCGCCTGCCCGGCCTCCGCGAGGTGGGCGGGGGCGACCGAGAGCCAGAGCAGGGTGCGGGTGTTCACACCGAACATCCGCCAGTCGACGTCGATGTCGAGATAGAGCAGGCCGTGTTCGCGCAGCTCGGTCATCCGGCGCCGGACCGTCGTCGGCGACCATCCGGTCGCTACGGCCAGCTCCTCGAACCCGGCGCGGCCGTCGGTGGCCAGCACGGCGAGGAGCCTCCGGTCGCCGTCGTCGAGCCGCACCGGTCCCGGCCGGTACGGCATCGGAGGCGGGCGCAGCCGCTCGACCGCCTCCGCGTCCAGCGACCCGAGTTTTCCGACCAGGTTGTCCGGGCCGCCGTAGAAGGTGTGCAGCACGGAGTGCGCGGTCACGCCCTCCACCCGCGGGGTGCGGGGCAATTTGGCCAGCAGCAGCGTCTCGCTGTCCGCGTCGCTCTCGGTACGGACCACGCAGGTGATCTCGGTGCCGCCGGAGCTGAGGTTCACCCAGGACGTGTCGGGGCGTCCGGCCAGCGCCTCGGCGACCGGGAGCGAGGCGGCCGGCGCGCAGCGCACCCGCAGGAACCACAGGGTGGCGCCCAGCGCGGTCGGGTCGACCCCGCCCAGGACCCGTACCGCCCCGGCCGACCGCAACCGGGCGTACCGGCGGGCGACGGTGCGATCCGACACGCCGAGAACCCCTGCGATGGCGCTGAACGGGGCCCGGCCGTCGATCTGCAGGGCGTGCACGAGCCGACGATCCAGCTCGTCGTAGTCGGATTCCACCGGGCCGAGGCTAGACGATGTCGGATGTCCACGCGATGGCACCGGTTTGTGGAGCGGGCGTGCTCGGCCGACGGAGTGTGGTTCCTGTCCCGATCGACACGACCACAGGAGAATTCATGGACACCGATGTGCTCATCGTCGGCGCCGGCCCGACCGGAATGACGCTGGCCAACGAGCTGCTGCTCGCGGGGGTGTCGACCGTCCTGGTCGACCGGCTGCCGCAGCGCAGCGACCTGTCCAGGGCGGGCGGCGTGCAGTCCCGCACACTGGAGGCGCTGGACCAACGGGACTTGCTTGAGCCCCTGTTGGCCACCGGGGACCACCCCGCCACCACCGGCCACTTCGCCGGCATCCCCCTCCCGCTCCAGCCCGAGCGGCACCGTCTGCCGTGGCGGGCCGTGCCGCAGGTGGTGATCGAGGGCTTCTTCGAGCAGCACCTCGCCGAGCACGGCCTGCACGCCCGCAGGAACCACGAACTGGTCGGCCTCGCCCAGGACGACGACGGGGTCACCGCGACCTTCGCCGACGGCGCCGCCCTCCGCGGCCGCCACCTCGTCGCCGCCGATGGAGCCCACAGCACCGTACGGTCGCTGGTGCGGGCCGAGTTCCCCGGTCAGCCCGGCACGCTGACGATCGTCTCCGCCGATGTGCGACTGGGCGGAGTCGATCCGCTGACGTCGCACACCTGGAACGAGGACGGGCACTGGGCGGCGCTGTTCCCGCTCGGCACCGATCCGCAGGGCAGGCCGCTGCGCCGACTGGTCCTCGGCGGGCCGGACCGGTCGCGGCCGCGGGAGGACCCGGTCACCGAGGACGAGGTCCGCCGCGGCCTGAACGCCGTGTTCGGAACGCGGGTGCGCCTGCTCGAACTGCGCTACGCCCGCCGTATCACCAACGCGTCGCGGCAGGCCGCCCAGTACCGGCACGGGCGGGTGTTCCTGGCGGGCGATGCCGCCCATGTCCACCTTCCGCTCGGCGCGCAGGGCATGAACACCGGGATGCAGGACGCGTTCAACCTCGGCTGGAAGCTCGGCGCGGCCGTGCACGGCTGGGCGCCGGAGGACCTGCTCGACACGTATCACGCGGAACGGCATCCGGCCGGTGCCGCCGTCCTGCGCAACGTACGGGCACAGAGCCTGCTGATGGACTGGGCCGGCAGCCGCGACCCGGACGTACTGGCCGCCCGGGAGATCTTCACGGACATGGCCCGGATCCCGGACGTCCAGCACCATCTTGCCGACCTGATGTCCGGGATGGCCGTCCGTTACCCGATGCCGGGCGCCGACACCCATCCGCTGGTGGGCCGCCCCGCACCGGACCTGGACCTCGGAACGGCCCGGACACACGAACTGCTGCGCTCCGGGCGCGGCGTCCTGCTGGACCCGGCCGACACGTTCGCCGAGGCCGTCGGCCCCTGGTCGGACCGGGTGGACCGGGTGGGTCAGGGCAGCGACACCGAACCGATGCTCGTCCGGCCGGACGGCTACGTGTGCTGGGCGGGCGCGGATGATCCGGAGCCGGCGCTCGCCCGCTGGTTCGGCGAGCCCCGCTGAACCGACGCTCAGGGAGGAACCCCGCGTTCGTCACCGCGGCCAGCACCAGGGTCGCGAACAGGACCACGAAACTCGTGGTGAGGGCACCTACGGCAGGCGCTGCCGAGAACACGAGGACAAACCCGAGCAGGCTGCCCCGCGCCGGCCAGTCGCGGGCGAGGTCACGGGCGACGCGGTGACCGGGACGACCACCCGCGTCGCGACGACTTCGACGAGTGGCTCGGGGTCTGTGCTCAGCGAGCGAACTTCTCGATGGCGGCCGGTGTGACGGGGGTGAAGAAGTTGACGAGGTTGCCGTCGGGGTCGCGGAACAGGAGCGCGCGGTTGCCCCAGGGCATCGTGGTGGGCTCATTGACGAAGTCCGCCACGAAGCCGGTCAGGTTCTTGTGCACGCTGTCCACGTCGTCGACGAGGAATTCGAGGATGACGCTGTGGTTGTCGGCCGGGCGGGCGGAGCCGGGCGCGAACAGGGGGACCGTGCGGGTGCTGCCGATCGCGAGGGTGGCCGAGGTGGTCCGGAGCTCGGCGAAGTCCTCGTTGGACCAGGTGGCGGATACCCCGGTGGCCCGCTCGTAGAAGTCGACGAGGCGGGCGACGTCGCCCGTGATGACGCGGATAGAGACGAAGTTCATGGGTTTTCTCCTGGTCCGTGCGTGCTTCTGATCGCACGCTACGACGAATACCGGGCGGAACCCGCCCGGTATATGCGGGAGACTTCGGAACATGCCTCGACCCGTCGCCCGCGTGCTCGCCCTGCTGGAACTCCTTCAGTCGGGCGGCACCCGGACCGTGACCGAACTCGCCGGTCGGCTGGACGTCGACGAACGCACCGTACGGCGCTATGTCGGCCACCTCGTCGACCTCGACGTGCCCGTCGAGTCGGTGCGCGGCCGCTACGGCGGCTACCGCCTTGCCCCCGGTTACCGCCTGCCCCCGCTCATGCTGAGCGACGACGAAGCACTCGCCGTGCTGCTCGGCCTGGTCGCGGGCCGGCGAGCCGGCTTGACGACGACCATGGGCACGGCGAGCGAGACGGCGGCGGCCAAGATCCGGCGAGTGCTGCCCGAGCGGCTGAGCCGCAGACTCGACGCCCTTCTCGGCTCTCTCGCCTTCACGGACCGGCCCGGCGAAACAGTCGCCCCGCACTCCACGGTGCTGCTCGCGATCGCCGACGCGGTCAGCCATCACCGGCCGATCTCGATCCGGTACACCGCCGCCGACGGCCGGCGCAGCGAACGCACGCTGCACCCGCACGGGGTCGTCGCCCACTCGGGCCGGTGGTACGTCACGGCCGCGGATCTCACGGCGGATGAGGACCGGACGTTTCGGCTGGACCGCATCACCGAGGTGAGAGTCCTGCCCGGCTCCTTCGAACCACCCGCCGGTCTCGACCCGGCGGAGCGCGTGCTGACCGGGCTCGCCACGGCTCCGTACCGGCATGAGGTAACCCTGCGGATCCAGGGGACGGCCGAGCAGATCCACACCCGACTTCCCGCCGGCGTCGCGATCGTGGCGGAACTCCCTTCCCCGAGCAGCGCGGATCCGCGGACCGAGCGCTGGTCCCGCGTCGAACTCCGGGTGGAACGGCTCGACTGGCTGCCCGCCGTCCTCGCCTCGCTGGACCGGCCCTTCCTCATCGAACGCCCGGATGAGCTCCGCGACCTGGTCGAAGCCCTCGCCGAACGCCTCAGGAACTCCGCCCGGCGAAGCCCGCCTCACGCATGACGGATCGGCCGGCCCTCCCCGCACCGGAAGCTGCCCAGGACGCTCCGGAGCAGCTCGGAGATCTCCCGCGCTGCCTACTTGTCGTTCGTCGTCATGTTCTCCGCGGCTCCCGGAGGTTCGTTCGATCCGGTGAGAGCAGGCCGCCATGTCCTTGATCTTCGCGACACCTGCCGGCGGGCCGCAGCGTACCCTGCCGCCTGCGCGTCCACGGGTGTCGGCAACCGTGCGCACAGGGGCGGGTAGCGTTCGCCCGTACCGGTGGAAGGCTCAGTGGGGGAATGCCTGCGGGGGGCGCTGACGGGGCAGCGTGGTGCGGAACTCCTCGATCACGGAACTCACCTGCCGCATCAGCGAGGTCCGTTCCAACAGACCGAGGTAGAGATTGCGGCGGGCCAGTCCGGGCAGGTCCACGCAGAAGTACAGCGCCATCAGCGGGTTGATGAACAACGTGCTGCCCTTGGTCCTCTCCGTGAACCGCACGTCGCCGAAGTCACCGCGCACGGCGGCGGCGACGGATCCGTTCACGATGCTCGGGTGGCTCGCGGTGTGGCGCTGGGCGTGCGCCACCGCGTCGAGATACAGCGCGCCCTCCCGCCCTGCCCCGAGCAGCGAGAATGCGCCCAGATAGGCGCCGTCCCGGTCCAGAGCGGCCAAGTTCTCCAGCACGAGCGAGTGGTTCACGCCGTGATAGGCGTCCACCCCGAAGCCGAGGCAGGCCACCAGCCGGTGCGGGACCTCGTCCAGCCTGCTCACGGCGGCCAGGCTGGCCATGTCCTCCTCCGGGGTGCCGAGACCGTGCTCGTCTCCGCGCATCAGGATGTCGGTCCCGCCGTCCACCAATACGACCGCGTCGACACCGCCGAGATGCGTGATCAACCTCCGGTAGGCCGCCCGCAGCGGACCGACCCCGATGCTCGGGAACGCATACACGGTCGACGGAAGATCCTGCGTCGCGAGCCACTGGGCCAGCGTCCGTTCGGGGAAGTAGTCGCCTCGGAGCGGGGTGTCGGGCCCGACGGCCGCGACGTCCTCATCCACCCACACATCGAGGTCCAGGCCGTACAGGTTGGCGAACGACAGGTTGGCGAGGTGCACCTCCTTGCCCGCCGACCGCAGCGCGAGCGCGAGCGGCAGCCCGGCGTACACGTCGAAGCCGCCGCCCGCGCCGGCGATGAGCACCCGTCGCGTATCGCGCAGGCGGGTGAAGAACGCGGGTTCCCCCAGAGAGATCACCGCAGGACGGTAGCAGGAGGACGAGCCGACTCCGGGCTCGATCAACCTGCCCTGCGTTGTCGCACGGGACGGGGCGAGCCTTTTGTGTGGTTCTCCCACCCAGACGCAGGCGGTTACGCACACTCTGTCGGTGGTCGAGTTCAAGGCGGAGCAGTATTTTTTCGTGGCAAGGTCTTCCGCTGGCCTTCAACGGGTGGAAGAAGCGGTGTTGGAAGAGTCGTGCGAAGGACTTCACTTCATGAGAACGATCGCAGTTGAGGCGGCAGAGTCGGTAATCGATCTGATCTACTCCAACGAGGACACGGCGAATCATGCCGACGGATGTCGCGAACAACTCATCGACCGGGCGGAACACGAGATGGGGCTTCGGTTCCCGCCGTCCTACCGTCGCCTCATCGAGGAGTTCGGTACGTGGGAAGCAGCCCCCACAGAGTTCCCCGGCCTGTATCAGACGCCAGCAGGGGGAGACAGTCTGCTGGGCACGGTCGCTTACACCTTGGAAGACCGCGAGGCACTCAGGCTCCCGCATCACCTGATGGTCGTCATGCACGATGACGTGTGGGGTGTTGTGGTACTCGACACCTCACGGCCCGATCGGGACGGTGAATGCCCGGTATACGCCTGGAACCCCGGAGTTCTCGACGGCGGACTCATGGAGAAGATCGCGGACAACTTCGGGATCTTCGCTCTGAACGAATGCCGCCAGGCAATCGGCAATTAACGAAGCCTTTTCCTTATGCGGCGGGTGGCGTGATCCGCCACCCGCCGCGCCCAGCCGATGAGCCATCCGCCAGGTCCCCGCCCCCCGCGCGATCGAGCGGCTACGTCGGCTACGTCGGCTCACGCCGCGCTATAGCCGACTCCCACTCCAGCGCGCTCCTTCCACGCCGTACCGCCATCAAGAAGCGGGGCTGGGGCGAGGGCCTGTCCGGTGACGACTGAGCGGATCGCCGACGCCACCACGACGTCCCGGGATCGGCAACAGATGTTGGCCGTTCAAGGCTGCCGGCCCCAGCATGAGGACGCGGATGACCACCATGTAGCGGACCAGCCGGCTCGACGGACCGCAGGTGCCTGCCGGCCTCGATCCGCGTGTCCGAACCTTCGTACAAGAAGCCCGCGCATGTCTTCGACCACGCCTGGGAGTGTGCGGCCCTCAGCCACAGGAGGCCGCCGCCCGCACGGGATCCGACCGGATGCCGTTCGCGGTCCACCTGCTCGCGTTCAGCCTCTTCGCGATGGGCAGCGCCGAGTTCCTGCTCGCCGGCGTCCTGATCTCCGCCTTCGCTGTTGGCGTCGTGATCGGTGGCCCGCCCCTCGCGGTTCTCACCCTGCGCCGGCCGCGCCGGACCACCCTGGTGGTCTCCCAGACGCTGCTTGCGATCGGCGTCGCCATCGGTTTGCCGGCCGACGATTTCACCGCCCTCATCGTCACCCGCTTCCTTTGCGGTCTCACCTATGCCGGCTTCTGGGCCGTCGCCGCCGTCGCCGGTCAACGGCCCGGTCTGTGACGGCGCGCCGTACGTCCGGACCCGGCCGTCCCGCCACGCGACGGCCGGCAGACGCAGGGCCGCCCGGGGCCGGCGCCGCGACCGACACACCCGCGGCCGCCCGTTTCGCGCACCGGCCGCACGCGCGCCTGCGGCCACCCGGCCGTGGCGTACCACGGCGGCGGTGCCATCGGCGTCGCCGCCGGTCAGATGCCCGGCCGCCGGGCGAGCACCGCCGGTGGCAGCCCTGCGACCGATCGCGTCAGTCGCGCAGGGATCAAGGCCGTGTACCGGGAGTGAACCTTGCACATAGGGTGTTGGCATGTCGCTGAGCCACATAACCCTCTCGTCTGGACATTCGATCGAGCTCACCGAGCTGCGCATGTCTTCGACCTACGGAGGGATGCTGGAGGGCTACCCGTGCAAGCTCATCAATGACATGAAGGTCAGGAGCCTCCAAAGACAGGCTGAACGTGCGTTCACATCCAGGCCAGTTCACCTGGTCCTACCTTCCCGCGAGTACCCGGACGAGACTGCCGGCGCCTTCGGCCCCGTTGAGGTACTTCCTTCCGTGGCCTGCATCGGGCTCTTCCGCTCGACAGCGGTCGCCTCTGAACTTGACCCGGTACTGCACCGTTCCGCTCTCACCGTGGTCTGGTTCCAGACCGGCGTGGATGTCCCGTCGGGCGAGGACGCCGATCTTGGACTGCGCAGCATTTGCTGGGAGGAGCTGGCGCAGGACTACGAGCTCTAGCGACAGGTGCCCATGAAAGCCACTCGTTGATGTGCCGACTCGAAGGAGACGGCGTCCACCACGCCATGCACAGCATTGCCCGGAGGCATAACCTCACCCTCGCCGGACAGGACTGCGGGCCCCGCGGCCGCAAGCACGCCCGAGCAACCTGAATGAGGACCTTCCAGGCTCTCGCAGTGGAGGTCACGTTGAGGGTCCCAGCGCAGAGCGATGCCGCTGCGCCCACGCAGGGCCAAGAGCAGCCGCTCAGCGTCGTGGTAGCGTCGCCGCGGAGGCTCGTAGGTGCCTGCCCCGGACGAGATGTGCGCCGTACACGGCCCGCCAAGACGACGCACTGAGGAGGCGTCGTGGACGTAGGCACACCTTCTGCTGATTCCGCCGGCTCGTTTCCCTCGCCTCGCGAGTTGGACGTCCGTTGGATCCACGGCTCACCATCAGCCAAGCACAACTCCGACCCGGACATCCAGGTCTACGCGTTCGACGAGCATACGGTCATCCTGAGACAGAACATGGCGATCAACTACGAGGCGCCGTTCCTGTTCCTGCTCTTCGGCGATGCCCAGGCAGTGTTGATCGACACCGGCGCCACCGCATCCGCACAGTTCTTCCCATTGCGCAGGCTGGTTGACGAACTCGTCGAGGACTGGCTCGCCCGCCACCCCCGGCACAGGTATCACCTGCTGGTGCTGCACACCCATCCCCACGGCGACCACATCGCGGGGGACGGCCAGTTCGCCGACCGCCCCGACACCACGGTGGTCGGCGCAGAGCTCGCCACCGCCTGGAAATATTTCGGTTTCGACGAGGATCCCACCGCCGTGGCGCAGGTCGATCTGGGAGACCGCGTGCTCGAGTGTCTGGCCACTCCTGGGCACCACCAGGCAGCAGTCACGTTCTACGATCCATGGAGCGGGTTCCTGCTCACCGGCGACACGGTCTACCCTGGCCGGCTCTACATACAGGACTGGCCTGCCTTCGCCCGGACCATCGACCGACTGATCGAGTTCTCCGAACGCCGACCGGTCACCCACGTCCTGGGCTGCCATATCGAGATGACCACCGATCCAGGCGTGGACTACCCGATACGCACCACCTACCAGCCCGACGAACCCCCGCTGCAGATGACAACCGGCCACCTGCACGAGATCCGTGCCGCACTCAACGAGATCGGCGACCGGCCCAGGCGACGCGCCTTCCCCCTCTTTGTTCTCTGCCCGGGCGATTGAGCTCGCACAGCGAGGCGAACGCGGTGAAATCGAGTCGGGATGCCTCAAGATCAGATAGCGTACGTGGCTATGGGTGCGCTGATAGTGATCAGGCATGGCCAGACCGAGTGGAGCCTGTCGGGGCAGCATGCTGGGCGGACTGACGTCGCGCTGACGGCAGCGGGCGAGGCCGCGGCCAGTGCTCTCGCTCCGAGACTGGCCCACCGCCGTCTGCTCGCCGTGTTCAGCAGCCCACTGAGCCGTGCCATGAGGACGGCCGAACTCGCCGGCCTGACCAGTGCACAGCCCGATCCCGACCTGCTGGAGTGGGACTACGGCGGCTACGAAGGCCTGACCGCCGAGCAGATTCGCGAGTCAAGGCCGGACTGGGACCTGTGGCGCGACGGCGTGATTCCAGGCGACGCCGACCACCCTGGCGAGGAGCTGGCGCAGGTGGCCGCGCGCACTGACGCGGTGCTGAACCGCATTCGTCCGCTGCTGAGCGACGGCGACGTCGCCGTCGTGGCGCACGGCCACCTGGCGCGTATCCTCACCGTCCGCTGGCTCGGTCTCGACGCGTCCGCGAGCCGACTGCTCGGCCACCCGCATCCGGGCACGCTCAGCTTCCTCGCCACCGAGGACGGGCGACCCGTCCTCTCCGCCTGGAACGTCCCGTAGCCCGAGCCCGCCGCGTCAGATCTGCCGCGCGAGGCGCCGGAAGCCAATGAACCTTGGTACCGCGTTCGCACAGATCGGTTCGAGGCGTCATTCCTGCCCAGCGTCGGCGAGGATCTGGATGCCGTCTGCAACGTCGACGTGGAGGTGCGGCTGACAGCGGACGGATCCCGCTGGAGCGCGACCATGTTCACACTCGCCGAGGTCGAGCGCCTCATGAAGAGGTGGTCTCAAACAGGCGAGGAGTTGGGCGGCCGCTACTTCTGGTGCTCTGACGGACTGATAGTCCGGGACCCTGGCATCGACAACATGACCCAGGTACTCGCCGGCCTGATCGACGCCGGTGACTTCGCGCAGGTTCTTCAGCGACTCGATGACGAGTATTCCGCGCCCTCATTCTGAAACGATGAGTAAAGCGGCCCCGTCTTCCTTCGGACGAGGCCGCGATCACAACCGCCACTGCGCCAGATCAAGATCCCGAGGCGGGTGCGGCGGCCCGACCGGAGTGCACGGACCCGCACGATGTGCCCACTGCCACAGACCGAGGACGTGCTCGCGAACATCCGTTGCAGTGTGCGCCCGTCCGACTCAGCTCCGCGCGAGCGGAAGTGAGCCGTCACGTGACGATCTGAGCGACGGAGGAAAACCCCGGACGCTCGGCCTTGGGGCTTGTCTACGCCTCGCGGTCCGGCGGGACCAGCAGTGGACGAACGAGCCTCTGGCCTGCGCGCCTCTGATCGCGCAGAGGACCAGGGGCAGCCTGCTATTCGCTCTTGACCTCCAGCGCCCCTCGCGCCAGACCGATGAACCTGACGTAGGCCTCCCGGAAGTCCCGGTAGGCAGCGTCGTACGCGTCCCGGCACTCAGGACTGTCGTCACCGAGTAGCGCGTTGAGTCGCTGCTGCACGCGCCGTGCCATGTCCCTCACATGATCCGCAGCATCGGACACAGCGGCAGGACCATCGAGCCGGATCTCGTGCATCGCCCTGTTCATGTCCCCGATGGCCGGGCCGATGCACTCGTACATCTGCGTCAGGAGCCTGCCCCTGCTTGCAGGGTCACGGGCCGTATCGACGTCGTCCATCTGCCACGTGACCACGTTGAACGCGTGCACGCAGCTCATCATTTCCCGATATGCGGATCGGCGCCGCTCACGCTCGTCACGCAGGGCCTCTGCCCTTGTGGCTGTTTCGGCTTGCGCCCGCGCTGCGCGGAAGGTCGCCCGCGCGGTGATGTAGCTGGCTCCGAGTGCAGTCAGTGCAGTGAGGATGCCGACCCACAGTCCGCTGTTCGCCATGGTCGGAAAGTTTGTCAGCCGAGGGTGGCAGTGAGACAGACTGCAAGCCGCTCGTTGACCGTCACCATCGACGGCCAGGTCCCCCCACGAACTGGACGTCGATGGGAGATGCAAAGTGGCCACTGACACGGTGCCGTGTCCGGCAGCGCCTCCCTCTCCCGCGTTCACGCCCGCAGCACCTGGAGATCAACGGCGGTCATAGACCATGTCTGACAACCCGACCGCGCAAAGGGGGTAGCGGGCGGAAAGGATGCCCCCGGTGCGTACGAGGAGTTCCCCGGTTCACGGGGCGGTGAAGCCGATTCGCAGCACGCCTCGGACCGGTGCGTAGGCATCCCTCGCGTTGGCGACAGCGCGCTGAATCGGCTGATACGCGGGCAATAGGTCGTCACGGAGCTGGCGGCGCAGTGGTGAGGGCGACGCGGCGGCTTGCAGCGCTCGAACAACGCGCCACCATCTGACGCTCAAGCGCCTTGATCGTTTGGCTGACCCGGCCGGGAGAGACGTGCAACCGTTCGGCGGCACGTGCGAAATGCAGTTCTCCGGCCGGCGTGATGAAGGTTGCGGTCTCGTGCCGCTCCACCACGCCCCCATCCGTGACGGCGATGCACTCTGGCTGGCGCCCCCGACCGTAGGTCGACCCCGGCGAACGGACATGTCACCATGGCAGACGCGCTCGGCGAGCGCCTCGTGCAGATCTTCGAGGTGCAGGGACAGTCGAGCCACCCCCTGCGCAAAGGCTCACGCGGTGGACGGCCGACATGATCGCGCAGTCCTGTGCCGCGGAGGGTGAGGCGGAGATACTGCAACCGTCAGCCGTCCTGATCAGTGCGGCGTCGGTATGGCCGGCGGCGAGGAAGGCGCTCTCCGAGTCGTCTGCCAGGACGTGGATGCTCAGCTGGGCGCCACGAACAGTGGCCCGTGCGCCGTGGATCTCGATGACGGCGTTGATGCACAGATACACGGTTCGGTCGAACAGCGCCGTCCTTTGCCGGACACGGGCAGACAGCGGTACATCAGATCGATGATCTCAGCGCGGCCGGTCAGAGCCTGCGACTGTCGCCGTATCTAGTCGGTGTCCATGGCGGCAGAATCCTCCCGCAAGCGCACCTGAGCTCGGCACATCAGTTCGAGTTCGATCGACCGACCCGGTTCTGCCCGAGGCGTGAATTCACCCGGGCGGCGTAGCAATAGCCCCTCGGGCTGGTTGCGACCGGGACGACGGTGGATGAGCGTCTGCTTGCGGGGCAGACGTGGCCCATCACTCCGTTGCAGGTCCCGCGAACCCGGAGGTGGGAAGATGGCCGACCTCGCTCAACTGCTGCACGACACGATGCGCCGGCAACGCCTGGACGCCCAGGCCCTCGCGGACAGGACCGGGATCCGCACTCCCCGCATCCGCGTCTTCGCTCAGGAAGGGGCCACCGGCCCGATCTGTCCCACCGAGCAGGAACTGCGAGAACTGGCCCTCGCGCTGGCCCTGCCTCTTCCCACGGTTCTCGACGCCGCCGGGCCGGCACCCGCGGGCGCACCCTCGTGACGCCCGGGGGAGTCCTGCGCATACCGCGGGACGCGGACGATCAGTCGCATGCGGCCGTTGAGCGCATGGGCTCTCTCCGCCCGATGCGGGTGAACAGCAGGGCTCCTTGTTCAGTGCAGAATGCTGACAGCGCGGGCGATCACCAGCAGTGAGGTGAGGAGGGCCGAGACGCTCTGGACACTCATCATGAGCTTGGCCCGGGCGGACAACGGCATGGTGTCGGTCGGGCTGAAGGCCGTGGAGTTGGTGACGGACACGTAGAGGTAGTCGGTCAGCGTGGGAACCCAGTCGCAGGCGCGGCTGGCGCCGTCGGCGACCTCTTCGACGGCGTCGTCGTTCTCGTCCTGCGAGAAGCGGAAATCGGCCAACGGCAGCTTATCGCGCGGAACTTGTGTGCGGCTGACGGGACCGCCCCGGTCCAGCTCCCAGTAAGCCAGGCCGAAGACGATGATGTTGGTGAGCCACACCTGCAACGCTGCGACCAGCAGTCCGCGGCCGTCCTTCACACCCGCGTAGACGAGTTCATGGATCAGCAGGCCGAGAGCGACGAGATTGCTCACCGCGATGACGGCGACCAGACCCAGCGACAGCGCGCGGAACGTCTTCGTCTCACGGGTCAGCCGCCTGGGGTTGATCGCGACGAGCGGAACGAGGAGAAGGACCTCCAGAACAGGCAGTACATAGCGCGGCGCGACAAGCAGCCGCTGCGGCAGGCCGAGGTACAGGACGATGGCCACGAGAGTGGCGATCGCCGCGGGTAGCCGGGCCTCCCCTCTGCGTTCGTGCCGCGGATGCCGGATGCGAGCCTCCGCACGCGTACGAGTCACGACTCCCCCCTCCGTTCCTCTCTGCCGACCGGCCCGGTGACACCTGCATCACGCGGACCGGCCCCACGACACGTGCGCGTGAGCAGGGAACGTCTGCCCCGAACAGCATCGTTCAACGCGCGGCCGCCGACCTCAGTCACGTGGAGCCGACTGGGGTCGATGACCGCGAGGCTGTGGGCCGTGACGAACTGGTCCTTCGTGAGCCGGTGCCCGTCTGCCCCCGCATGGCGTAGCAGTTCCAGCCAGTAGATCTGGCAGAAGGTCTGGAGTGCCCTGGCCCGGCGGTCGCTCTTGTCGAGCTTGCAGGCCTGGATGCAGCGGTCGGCGAACCAGGCCGGCAAGGTTCAGGTAGCCGGGTAGCAGGGGCCGCTGCGACCAGGCCGCGGTCGCCGCAAACGGTCCCGGGGTTGGCCGACCGGCAGCTCCGGGACCGGCTCCCGGAGCTCTAACGTCACCTCGAGGCCGGCTGCGGCCGACGCCGGTGGGCGTCCCGCCGTCAGGCTGCTCCGGCGCGGAACGCGCGTCAGCGACTCGCTCTCCGGTGCCCTTGCGAGGCGGGCCGCAGCAGCACTGGGCGCAGTCGGGGGAATCCGCGTACCGAGACCGGGCGCAGCCCTTTCAGTTCGTAGCCCGCCAGCCCGGCCAGTTCGCCGGAGAAGGCCGTGTCGACGAGGACGGTGCCGGGGTGGGCGACAGCGGTCAGCCGGGCCGCCGCGTTGACCGCGGTCCCGTACAGGTCGCCGTACCGGGAGAGGACCTGGCCGTAGGCGAGGCCGGTTCTGACGCGGGGCAGCTCGGATGCTTCGTGGGCTCGAGCGGTCAGCTCCAGTGCGATGTCCGCGGCGCAGGACGCCGACTCGCAGACGAAGAACACCTCGTCCCCGATCGTCTTCACCACCCGGCCGTGCCCCTCGGCGATCACGTCGCCGGTGATGCTCTCGAAGCGGTCAAGGACCTGTCCGAGTTCGGCGCCCTCCAGGCCGCGCGTCATCCGGGTGTACCCGACCATGTCGGTGAATCCCACGGCCTGATAACGGAGTCCGGCTTCACCGGGAAGCTCTGCGGGACCGGTCGTCGCCGCGCGCGAGTGGTCCTCCTCGACCGCCCCCGGCGCGGCCTGGAACCGTTCGGCGTGTCCGGCGAGGTGGCGGTGCCAGACGTACGTCTGCAACTCCTCCAGTTGCGGCAGCAGTTCCGCGGCCCGCTCCACCGGAGCGCCGTCGCCGCGGGCCCGGCCGAGCCACTCCCAGAAGGCGTCGATCTGCCACTCGGCCAGGCGTGAGAGGTGGTATCCCACGGTGCGTACCACCATGGTCTCGCTCTCGCTGGTCACCAGCCCCGCCTCGGTCAGGCGGGCCACTGTACGGAGTGCCTCGACGTCGGCGTCGGTGAAGAAGCGCTCACCGTCCCCCACCGCGGGAAACCCCAGCGCGCGCCAGATCCGCTCGGCCCTCTCCAGCTCCACCCCCGCCCGTTCGGTGACGTCCGTCCGCGTCCACCGTGCAGGGGCGCCCAGCACCAGGTCCCGCACGGCGCCGACGGACCAGCCCGGCAGGTCGGCCGGCCTTCCCGCCGTGGCGGCCTGATCCACGCCGCTCATGTGGTGTGCACGATCAGCACATCGCGCCCGGCTTTCCTCGCGATGTCGGCGGGCACGGACCCCAGGATGCGCCCGGCCAGCGAGCGCAGGCCGCGGTTGCCCACCACCAGCAGGTCCGCCGCCTGGTCGGCGGCCGTGTTCACCAGGGCGGGCACGGGATCGTCCTGCACGGCGAGGGAACGCACATCCAGCGCCCCCTGGTCGCGGGCGCGGTCCCGTGCGGCCCGAAGGGTCTCCTCGGCCGGGGCCGAGCCCACCACCTGGTACGCCTCGGCACCGAGCTGGTCCTGCGCCCGGGAGAGTTCCGGACCGCGCATCGGCTGGTAGGCGCACACGATGACGAGTTCGGCCCGACAGGCAGCCGCGAGCCGGGCCGCTCCCTCCACAGCGGCGAACGACGACTCCGACCCGTCCGTGCCGACCATGATGACTCGATAGGAACTCACACTGAACTCCCTTACCTATGACATGACTTACTCCAAAGTAAGCTTTCGCTGTGCGAGACGTAAAGGAGTTCGGGACGCGGGCGGTGAGGCCCCGTCCACACGGGCGACTGCTCGCCCTCGGACTCATCCACCCGACGGCCACGCTGGAAGAGGCCGGTGCGGACGACGCGTGTGGTCGCCCGAGTGGTTCGGAGTGGTTCGCAGTGGCTCGGAGTGGCGACCACCGCGCTGACGGCCGGCTGTCGCCGAGGGGCGGCGGCTCGGTGACGACAACCTGACGTCCGGCGTCCGCTCAAAGTCGGTCGCGGCACGACGCGGAAGGCCGTCCGCACGTAGACGGGTCCGGTGCGGGTACGCGGTTCGAGCGGGTGACCGCGTTCTGTGAACGGCCGGCGTGTGGGAGGGGCGATGGGCGGAGGCGGGGCGTGCGGGGTGCCGGACGAGGTGGACTGGCAGGGCGAGCACCGGTGGTACGACAGACCCTGGGTGCCCGTGGGTCTGTCGGTACTTCTCGTCGGCGGGACGGCGGCAGTGTTACTGCGGATCGGCCTGGGCGGTGCCGGAGCCGTGGGGGGCGTGGCCGGAGCCGTCGGCGGGATCGTCGGCGGGGTGTGGGCCGGCGCACGGGTGCGACGGGAGATCACCCGTGAGACAGGACTGAGCAGGCAGCAGCTCCCCGTCGTGGCACGCCGTCTGCGCAAGGAACACCTGCCGGCCGACAGGCGGGTCCAGCGGGCGATGGACCTGCTCGCGCGCCGCCAGCTTCGTCAACTGCGCCAGGGGCGACACACGTTTCCCCTTCTGTTCGGGCTGTACGTGTTGCTGGGGGCCGGCATGCTGGCGAGCGGCAACACCGCGTTCGGCCTGTTCTGGCTGCTGCTCGCCGCGTTCACGCTGGTCGCCGTCGCCGGCCGACGGCGTACGCTCGCCCGGCTGGTCCGGGTACGGGCACGGCTCGCAGCCACGACCGGCCCTCCGACCGGCCGCGCGGAATGTCCGCCCTCCGGCCCCGCCTGAATCCCTCCTCCGCCGCGGCCGCACATCTCGGCGCCGTGCCGACCGCCTGCGAGGACCTGGGCGCCGACGGCGTGCGGCTCCTCGTCGGACGCCTCGTCGTCACACGTGATCTCCGAGAGCGCCTCAGGGGCGGGCGGGGTGCCGTCGGCCGGGAGGCAGAACCTCATCGGACTTCTCCGAAGAGTCCCACCTGCACCCGTCTTCCCGCATCCGCCCGCCCGCGCCTGGCCGGGCCTACAGGTGAGCCGAGTTGGACAGCATCATGACCAGGACGTTGCGCACGTTCTGGATGTTGCGGAAGTGGCGGGTGCCCAGGACCAGCACGGCAGGGTTCTCGTGGTTGGTGAGCCGGCGGGTGAAGTCGGTCAGACGGCTCCAGTTGTTCTCCAGGATCAGGTCGTCGTTGGTTTGGCTGGCGCTGCCTGATCCCGGGATCGCGTTCAGGACGTCCTGGTACACGGGCTGGAAGCGGGCCCCCTCGGACGTCGCGGCGACGAGGGTGAGAGCGGCGGTGGCGACCTGCTGGTTGGAGACGTTCCCCGAGTCGTTCGCGAAGTTGTACAGGTTCTCCAGCGACTCACCGAGAGCGTGATGGCTGAAGCTGAGCTGGGCGCGCGTACGGGACGAGTTGTACTCGAGGTGCCCCCTTTCCGTCCCGTACCGGCCGTTGAACGGCAGGGTGCGCGCGTTGCGGTCCAGCTGGTGACCCAGGTCGAAATCGTTGAACTGCACCACGTCTCCCTGCCCCACCGAGAAGCCGCGCAGGTAGAGGTTGTCGGTGGTGTAGTGGAGGCTGACCTGGCGGTTCCCGGGAAGCAGCACGGTCATCGTCGCGATGTCGGCCTGATCGCTCGTCACCTGGAACGACGGGTCGGCCGGGTACGCGTGGCCGACCGACTGGCGCAGCCGGCTGATGGCCTGGCCGTAGGTGTTGCGGATCACCGAGGCATCGCTGCTCTGGAAGTCCCAGAAGAAGGAGTTCTGGACGGCCTGGGGTCGTACCGCCACGGCCGTCGGCGCCGGGTGCGGGTGGGCGTCGGCGGCCTCGGCGGCGGGGCGGCGCCGGTGAACAGGGCGGCGGCGAGCAGGAGGGCGGGAATTTCCTTGCGCATGGCGCTCCTTACGAGGGTCGGGTGTGCGCTGAGCCGGTCGTACGACGGTGGGCGGGCAGGTCAGGCGGTCCTGCGGACGGTGAAGGCGACCCGCGCGTTGTCGCCGTCGCCGCCTGCCTTGTCGCACGCGAACCCGGTGGAGACGTCGCAGCTGTAGCTGTTGTGGCCGGTGAACGGGTTGTCCCAGCTCACCGTGACGGTGCCGCCGCCCGACATCGTGTACGTGGTCCGGCCCTCCGTGCCGGTCATGAAGCCGTCGGACTCGCTCTGCCAGGTGCCGCTGTCGCTGGGGTTGATCAGAGACGGCGGCAGCGCGTTCTCGCTCCAGATGCCGTGTGACAGGCTCGCCCCGGTGCGCACGAGCGAACGGCCCGAGTAGTTCGTGAGGTAGACCCTGGTGCTCCGCGCGGCACTGGCGGTGCGGGCCACGCCGGCGGTGCCGGCCGTCAGCCGCGCCGGACCGCCGGTGAGCGTCATGTACACCGTGGCGTTGTTGCCGCCGCCGTCGCTGATCGCGCAGTTGTAACCGGCCGGGGCGTCGCATCCGTAACTGTTGTGGCCCGAGTAGGGGTTGTCCCAGTGGAGGTACACCGTCTGATCGGTGCCGGTGATCTTGAAGTTGGTGTATCCCTCGGTGCCCGTGAGCATCCCGCAGGAGTGACTGCCCCAGCGGGGGCTGGTGTGCTTCGCCACGTAGTCGGGCGGGAGGCTGTCGTTGTCCCAGCAGCCGTGCGAGAGGTCGGAGTAGGTGCGGATCAGTTGCTGGTCGGTGTTGTTGCTGAAGGCCACGGCCACGCTGCGGGCGGAGGAGGCGCTCACGGAAGCGGACGCCGGGGCGCCGGTGGCGGGTGCGGCCTGCGCGGCCGGGGCGAGGCCCGCGGCGGCACCGGCGAACGCGGCCACGGACAGGGCCACGGCCCGCCGGCGTGCGGGACCCGCGGAACGTACGGAACTCGCGGAGCGTGCGAAACGTATGGAACGTGTGAAACGCGCGAAACGTGCGGACATCATGTAGATGCCTTCCGGGAAAGGGGCGAAGGGCGGAGGGGGAGAGGGCGACCGGTCCGGCCGGAGAGGACGTTCCGGCCGGGGGTCAGCTCACGTAGAACAGGTCGAACGCGCCGTTTCCGTTGTCCACACACTCGAAGCGGCTGAACAGCCCCATGCCGACGCTCAGCGAACCGGCCGTGCGGCACGCGACGTACGTGTCGTAACGACCGCCCGGGATGCGGTAGTCGGCCGCCTGCGCCGACTGGGCGCCGGCACCACCGAGCAGGAGTGCCGCCAGGACCAGGGATCCGGCAGCGGTCTTTCGCATGCGCATAACAAGTCCACCGTTGTGTGTGTGCCGCGAGCGGCTGTCCGTCAGAGACAGGACGAGCCTGTCGGCGCCCGCCTACGTTTCGCCCACGTCTCACCGACGTCCCGCTGACGTCCCGCTCACGCCCGCGGTACGCCCTCCTCGACCCGCGCGACCAACGCGGCGCGGCGCTCGGCGTACTCCTGGGCGCCCGTGATCCGTGAGAGCAGTTCCAGCGCGTGCCCGGCCGACTCGTGCAGGCCGTGCGCCTCCGCCCGCCCGGCGGACTCCTCCAGTTCCGCCAGGGCCTCGGCGGTGCGGCCGAGCTGCCACAGGGCCTGCCCGCACTGCAGGCGCAGCCACACCCATCCGGCGACCTCCTCCGCGCGGGTCAGCGTGAGCGCCTGCCGGACGCGGGCCAGCGCCTGCTCGGGCCGGCCGCCGTCGAGAGCCATCCGGGCGAGATGCTGAAGGGCCAGGCGCTGGCTGGGCAGATGCCCGCAGCGGACCGCCAGCGCCAGTCCGCGCAGACACGCGGTCTGGGCCCGCCGGGCCTCACCGGCCCGGGCGTACGCCATGCCGAGGTTGATCCGGGCCGTGGCCTCGGAGACCGGGTCCACGGCCATCGCGGGGGCCGCCTCCAGGTGTCGCAGGGCCTCGGGCAGCCGGTCCTGCTCGATCAGCAGCCAGCCGAGCAGCGCCCGGACCCGCGACTCGCCGTCGCCGCCGGCCGCGTGCGGGTCACGCTGAGCGGAGTCGAGCGCGTCGGCCAACAGGGGGCACCACTCGTCGCGCGGGCGAAGGATCATCAGCGGCCACTGAAGGATGCCCAGCCGCCACGCCTGCGCGTGCAAGCCCCCGGCACGGGCGGCGGCGACCGTCCGGGCGAGCAGTTCCCGCTGCTCGGCGTACCAGTGCAGGGCCTGGGGACGGGAGGTGAACTCCGGGCGGGTGAAGGGCAGCCAGGTCTCGGGCGGCAGGGCGCAGCACACCTGCGACGAGGGTTCGGCGGCCTCGGTGGCGGCCAGGCAGGTGCGCAGCAGCAGATCGACCAGCCGCCGCAGCGCGCCCTGAGCGTCCGGCCCCGCCACGGCGTCCTCGGATCGCGGGGCGGTGGTGCGGACGTAGAGGCGGATCATGTCGTGCAGGGACCAGTGACCGTCGCGTTCCTCCACCACGAGGTGGGCGCCGGCCAGGGTGTCGAGCGCGCCCAGGGCGGCATCCTCGGTGGCCCCGGCCAGGGCCGCCGCCGCGTGGACGTCGATGCGACCGCCCGGGTGCGACGCCAGCGCGTACAGCATCCGGCGGTCCTGGGGCGCGACGTGCCGCAGCGAGGTGCCGAGGGCGGCGCGCGGCCCCCGGTCGTCCACGGACAGCAGGGCCAGTCTGCGGTCGTCGTCCAGGAGTTGTGCGGCCATCCCATCGAGGGAGGTGTCCGGCTGGTAGGCCAGCCGGGCCGCCACCACCCGCAGGGCCAGCGGCAGTCCTCCGCACAGTCCGGCCAGGCGCCGTGCGGCGGCGGGCTCGGCGGCGATCCGCCGCGATCCGAGTACGGAGACCAGCAGCGCCGCGGATTCGCCGTCGTCCAGGATGCCGACCGGTACGGGCCGGGCCGCCTCGGAGACGATCAGACCCCCCAGCCGGTCCCGTGAGGTGACCAGGGTGACGCAGCCGGCTCCGCCGGGCAGCAGGGGGCGCACGTGTGCCGAGGAGCCCGCGTCGTCGAGCACCACCAGGACGCGCCGGTCGGCGGTCAGCTCCCGGTAGAGCGCACCCGCACCCTCCGCCGAGTCCGGGATGTCCTCCGGGGCCACTCCGAGCCGCCGCAGGAAGCCGTGGAGCACGAGTTCCCCGTCCGCCGGGCCGTGCGCCCCGAAGCCGGCCAGATCCGCGAAGAGCAGGCCGTCGGGGAACCTGCCGGCGTTCTGGTGGGCCCAGTACACGGCCAGCGCTGTCTTGCCGACGCCCGCGGGGCCCGTGACCAGGCAGACAGGTGCGTCCTCCGCGGTCAGCGCGTCCAGCCGGGCCAGCTGGGCCGCGCGCCCGGTGAATCCTCCCGGAGAGCGCGGCAGGGAACCCCGTCCTCCGAAGGCACGGGTACGCGACGCCGGGGGCGCGCAGGTCGGCGGCCCGGCCGGGGACAGCAGCCGGGCCGGAGTCACCGGCTCGGCCGGAGTCACCGGCTCGGCCTGAGTCTCCGGCCCGGAGGAGGACGGCAGCTCGCCCGGCCACGGCGACGCGCCCGGCAACGGCAATGCGCCCTGGGACGACGGTCCGGCTGCCGGGCACGACGACGCACCCGGTGACTGCTGTCGGGCCGGGGACGGTCGTGTGTGGCGCGGGGCGGTCGGTCCGTCGCGCAGTACCTCTTCGAATGCCTGGGTGAGCCGCGGCCCGGGACACACGCCCAACTCGTCGGCGAGGAGCCGCCGCGTGTGATGGAAGCGCTCCACGGCCTGCGCCCGCCGCCCCGAGCGGTGGAGTGCCAGGATTAGGGCGGCCACCAGCGACTCGCGCAGCGGATAGGCGGCGATCTCGGCGTCCAGTTCGGCGGCCGCCCGCTCGCACTGCCCCAGCGTGCCGTACGCGTCGGCCAGCCGCTCCACCGCGCCGACCCGCTCCTCCTCCAGGGCGCGGGCCGCGTCCAGCAGCAGGGGGCCGGCGGTGGTGCCGGTGAGGGCGGGCCCCTGCCAAAGTGCCAGTGCCCGGTGCAGCAGCTGCACCGCCTCGGTGTCCGGCCGCGATCTGGCCTGCCGCACCAGCTCCTTGAACCGGGCACTGTCCACCCGGTCCGCAGGCGTGCGCAGTTCATAGGCACCGGTATGGGTGACGAGCTCCACGCCGTGCCCAGCGCCGCCCGAGCCTTCGATGAGGCCGCGCAGGTGGGAGACGTGGCCCTGGACGACCGAGCGCGCCCGGACCGGCGGCTCCCCCTCCCACAGCGCCTTGCCCAGGGCCGACACGGGAACGGGCCGGTTCGGCAGCAACAGCAGGGCGGCCAGCAGACTGCACCGCTTGGGCGGGCCGAGTGTCAGACGGCCCGATTCCGTGACGATCCCCACCGTCCCCAAAAGCTTGAACTCCACCGTGCCTCCTCCGCGCTTCCCTGTGATGCGAAGAGGGAAGGCGGGCGACACTCGGTTGTCGGACAACGGGAACGCGCCATCTCAGCACCGGAAACGGCCAGATGAGAGCCGTATGCGGGTCATGCATGGGCCGTCTACGACTCGGACGGGGGCCGCATGCGGCTCGTGTACCGCCGTCCGCGCCGCGCTCCTCGGCGTCGTCTCCCAACTCGGCCGCCTCGTGCGCCACCACGACTCGGCCGCCCGCGCCCGCACCCTGCCCCACACCACACACGTGCGCCCGCCGATGACGAACGCCATGAATGATGGTGTGCTTGGCCCGGGTGCGTTCGGCGAACCGGTGTCGCGTCGGCGAGGGCGACGACGTGACCGGCTCCGGTCCCTCCGAAGGTTCCTCCGGCTGTGCCGACAGGCCGACAGGGGGCGCAAGCATCCACGGCGCCGGTGTACGCACTTCTCGGCGGCTGCGTCCAGGTTGTGCCAGAGGGGCCACCGGTCGGCGACCTGGCGGAGGGCCTGCGGGGCGCCGCGGGTGGCGCCGTCGGCGAAGAAGGGGGCACGGTCGCTGCAGATGATCTCGATGCCGGGCCGCTCGGCGAGCCAGGCCGTGCCTGCGTCCGTCTCCCGGTCGGGAAGAAGGCAGACCGGCCGCCGTGTCTCGACGTGGACGAGCACGGTCCCGTAGATCCTGCCCTTGTGCTGGGCGCATTCGTCCTCGCCGACCACGCGGGGGTGCTGCGGTGGCGGGATCCGGAAGGGAGGCGATCAGCGTCCCGGCCGCGGAGTAGCACCGCTGATCAGCTGGCCAAGCCCCCAGCAGATGACCGCCGACCACACTCCACCGGAGTCCGGTACGCCACCGATGCCGTCAGCGCGCTCTCGCCGCTGTCCCGCCGCCCACCGTGCTGCCGCCTCCCGCCCCAATGCTCACGGGAAACGGCAACGTACGGAAGCAGGCCCGGTCGATGCTGTGTGCAGAGCATCAAGCCACAGGAAATCCGTTGTCGTGCCACCTTTGAGACCGCATGCTTCGGGGTGTGATCCCTGAAGACGACCTCCCCTACGCCACCCTCACCACGCGCGTCACAGTGCGCGATCTGCTGCCTCAGGACTTGCCGGCGTGCACTTGGTCCGGCTCAGCCACCCACCTGCGCCATGTGGAGCGAGAGCTGACACGCGCCGCGGCGGGCGAGGTGGACTACCTGGCCGTATGTACCCCTGTGAACCTGCCGGTGGCGATCGGCGGCATTGACTATCAGGTCACGCGGGAAACCGGAACCTTGTGGCAACTCGCCGTGCTGCCCGCGCTGCAGTCCTGCGGCTTGGGAACACTGCTCGTCCGCGCTGCCGAACGACGAATCCGGGACCGCGGGCTGCGCAGGGCCGAACTCGCTGTGGAAGAGGACAACACCCGGGCACGCGCCCTGTACGAGCGTCTGGGCTACGTCGCACACGGCCGCGAACAAGACGCTTGGGACGAGGAAGGGCCTGACGGATCGATCCACCGCCACGAGACGATGTGCATCCTCATGCGAAAGAGCCTATGACTGCTCTTCTCTCCAACTGAACCGGTCGCCCAGCCGTACCGCTTCGCCGGAAACTACCAGGACCCCACCGGCCTCTACCACCTCCAGAACCGCTACTCCGACCTGGGTATCGATGCAGCGATAGCGGCTATCGCCGGTGCAGTCTCGACCAGAAGGCGAAGGTACAGAGAAGGTACAGAGATGAGTGTGATGACCGTCGTTTGGGTGGGCGTCATCATCGGTGTCGTAGTAGGCCCTCTGACCGTCCTGCTCGCGCACACAGCGCGGCGCAGACGATGACGTCCTCGTTCAGAAGCCCCGGTTGTGAGCTGCCTGGGTTTCAGGGCCACCGTGCGCGCAAGGATGGCCGCACCTCGCGACCGGCAAGGCGCAGTACATCTTCCAGCACAGCCCGCAGGTCCGCCTGCCGTTCGGGGATCTCCGGCCGCGAACAGCCGGGCCGCACGCAGCGCCAAGGGCACGGCGTGCGGCCGCCGGCACGATTCCCAGTGCGGATGAACTCCCACACGACTCTGCCTGGGCCAGGATGTCCGGCTGCCGCCAACTCAAGACGAGCGCAGAGTTCGGTCAGGGGCCGCGCAGGGCCGGGCCGCAGCCGCTTGATCCGCCGCGTTCTTCCGACTCGGCCGCTCACTCATCGCCTGAAGCACTCATTCACACTTGACCTCAAGTCCAGTCGAGTTTTTAGGGTCGATCTCGTCGAACCGGCTCAGACAACGACAGGGGTTTCGGCCATGGAGTACTCGCACAGCGATACGGAGCTGATCAAACAGCCCATCGGCTACTGGAGTTGGGCGGCCTACAAGGCCGTCATCGCCCGCACCCGGGCCGCCCTCGCCGGGATCGGCACCACCCAACCGCAGTGGTGGGCCCTTGCACAAGTCGCAGGCGCCGACAGCGTCAAGTCCCGTGATGTAGTGTCCCGTATCCTTCGGAACTATCTCGACACCGGCCCGGAAACCATGGAGTCAGAGATCGACACGATCATCGCCCAGGGCTGGATCACCGAGAATGCCGAGGGACGCCTGGGCACCACGGCTGAGGGCAGAGCGTTCTACGACAAGGCCGCAGCCCTTCAGGACCAGCTCTGGGCGGAACGGCACGCAGATATCTCCGACGAGGAGTACCTGACCACCCTCAAGGTGCTGCAGCGGTTCATCCACAACACGGATGGACAAGCTTGGCACCACTGAGCTTGACGTTTATCGTCCGCGGTCGAACATGCCGAACTCAGGGGCGACCGTCCGGCTGTCCGGGGTGACTCTCGGACCGTCACCACAGCGAGGTCGTCGTGACAGGCCGTTTCCAGCCGCGTCTCGGGGACGAACCGGTGCCTGGGCACCTCGCGCAACGCCGCTCGGACCTGCGGCGAGGGCACCGAGCCCTTGCTGATCACGGCGTCCGCCATCCGCTCGCGCACCGGACCGCCTCAGCCGCCTCCTCAGGCACCGGCGAGCCGACGGGGGAGCACCGGTAGGAGTGAACCGGAGGGAGGCCCGGCAGCACCCCGGGCCACACCGCGGTCAGAGCCTGGGCGCTGGGCGCGAAGATTCTCCCAAGAGTTGCCAGGGTGTTCAGGTCGTGGAACTCCCAGCGTACGAAGCGGTGCGGCTCGGGCAGCGCGAGTTCACCGTCCCAGCGGGCGACGCGGACCACGGCGGTGACCCGGCGTACGTCCAGTCGGTCGTCGTGCAACACGGTGATGACGTGGGCGTCGTCCACGCGCGCGGTCAGCCCGGTCTCCTCGGTCAGCTCCCGCACGGCGGCCTCCGGCGCGGACTCGCCTGTCTCGACATGGCCACCGGGCAGCTCCCACATGCCCCGCGTGGAGCGGCCCAGCAGGACCCGGCCGAACATGTCGGTGACCACCGCTGCGGCACCGAAGACGGCCTGCGGCTCGGGCCGCCCCCTCTCCTCCGCGCTGAACGATCCGGCCGGTCCTCGTAGGACCAGCACGGCCAGCCCCTCCGCGTCGAACTGCTCGACGTGCTCGAACCCATCAGTGAGCGCTGCGAGTTCGTTCTCGTCCAGGGCGATGTGGCGCCTGTCTTCCGGGGTGTTCTCCACGGTCGGCGTGATGACGACGAGCGTCCCGCCCTCGCGCAGCCGGACGGCCAGAGCGCGAAGGACACGGGCGCGATCGCGGATGAACGCGATGGACAGCCGCAGGACGACCAGGTGGTAGCCGTCCTCGGCGAGGGCGGCCAGGTCGTCGCACTCCACGTCCAGGCACAGCCAGCGCACCGGCTCCACCGCGGCGTGTTCCGCGCGGGCCCGCTCGAGCGCGCCCTCGGCGAAGTCCGCTCCGTCGACGGTGTAGCCGAGCGAGGCGAGGTAGACGGACAACTCGCCGGTCCCGCAGCCGATGTCGAGCGCGCGGCCGCCCTCGGGGGACGGGGCTTGCGCGGCGAGCAGATCCTTCTCGTCTTCCCCGAGCCGTCGGAAACCCCGCCCGGTGTTGTAGTGCTGGGACCAGGCAGTCCGGGTGATGTCCACAAGTCGCTCCTCGTTCGCAGAAGGCGGGATGGTAGCGGTGTCAGGGCAGTTCGACGGGGCTGTGGAGGGCGGCCGGCTGCCGGGTCCGCAGCGTCCAGTACCGGTCGCCGCAGTGGCGGCCGGCGGTGTGGCCGCCTCGGGCGGTACGCCCGGTCGGCAGCGGTCGTATGCGGCGCGGTGGAGGAGGCGGCGGGGGACCACTGACGCTCTAGAAACGTGGTGGAACTGATTCCGTCACGGCCCGCTTGGAGGGCATTTGGTGAACACGGGCTCTAACGCCGGGGGTGGGCCGTGTGGGCTCTAGGGTGTCGCGGCTCGAACTCGTTCGATCAGGTCGGATCACCTCTTCGGGAGGAGCGCAGACAGCACGGACCGGGGCGCGGTGCGCGGTGGCGGCGGCCCGGGGCGGGTGATCGGGGCTGGAAGGGTGGGTGAGGGTCAGGTGTCGAGGACGGTGAAGGCGGCGGCCGGGAGGCGACGGCCGTTGTCCTGTAGGGCGAGGGAGTAGGAGGCGGGGGAGACCTTCCAGTGTGCTGCGCCCGCACCGTGCGCCGGCTCGGCACGGCGCTGGGGTGCGACCCGTCGACCGTCTACCGCCACTTCGCCGACACCGACGCGCTGCTCCTGGCGGTGGCCGACAGGCTCATCGGCGACTCTCTCGACGGCTTCGCCCCGAGGCGGACTGGGTCGCCTCCCTGCGGGTTTTCGCCACGCGGGTCCACGGGTCGGTGCTCCGCCACCCGCGCCTGGCCACGGTCCGCACCTCCCGGTTCTCCCGGTTCTCCGCCGGAGCCGCCGAGCGCCGCGCCGTGGACACCGGCATCGGCATCCTGCTCAGAGCGGGCTTCCTCCCGCCGACGCGGTGCGGTACTACCACGTCTTCACCGACACCGTCCTCGCCCACGCCGCCCTGGACGCGGAGACGCGCGGCCTCGGCGACGCGGACGCACCGGCCTCAGACGCCATGCCGTCGGACCCTTCAGGGAGTGGTGCGGGAGTGAAGCCTCACGCCTGCGCCTCGGTGCGGGAACGCCCGGCCTCCTGCCGCCTAGACTGGGTGGCCAGATGACTGTCGCTTGTGCGAGTGGGCGGGACGGGAGAGAACAGTGACGGGGCACGCCGGTGGTTTGGAGGATCCGTCCGCCGAGGTTCTCGCCCAGGCGGCCGCCGCGTTCGGGCTGCTCGCCTCTGCGGCCCGCCTGCACCTGATGTGGGCGCTGTCGCAGAGAGAGAGCGACGTCACGCATCTCGCCGACCGGGTCGGCGGCGCCCTGCCCGCTGTCAGCCAGCATCTGGCCAAGCTGAAGCTGGCCGGCCTCGTCAATTCCCGCCGTGAGGGCCGTCGGCAGGTCTACTACGTCGACGACCCGGACGTCGTCACCGTGGTACGGGTGATGGTCGGGCAGCTGACGGCACGGTCGTACGCCCTCGCGCCGGTCCGTGAGCTGCGCGGGAACGGTGGCTGATACCACCGCAGCGCCGGGACAGGACGCACGGCCGCCCGCCCCGGCGGCTGTGAGCCCGCCCGGGGAGGGGACCGCGCCGGGACTGTCCGCGCCCACCGTGCTGGAGACCCTGCGCCGGCTGGACAGCGGGCTGCGCGGTCTGACCGAGGCGCAGGCCGAGGAGCGACTGGCCCGGCTGGGCGAGAACACCGCACCGGCCCGGAGCGAAGCCTCCTGGCCGCGGCTGTTCGCGAGGAGCCTAAGGGACCCGTTCACCGCGGTGCTGGCCTGCCTCGGACTGGTTTCGGCGGCCGTCGCCGCCTGGGGCACCGCCTCGGTGATCCTGCTGCTCGTCGTGGTGAGCTGCGTCCTGCGGGCTTCCGGGGAACACCGGGCGGACCGGTCGACGGCCGCGCTGCGCGAGCTGGTCGCCACGACCGCCACCGTGCTCCGGCGGACCGAGGAGGCAGCGGCCCCGGCGAGCCGCGAGCTCCCCATGGCCGAACTGGTGCCCGGAGACGTGATCCGGCTCGCGCCGGGGGACCTGGTGCCGGCGGACGTACGCCTGCTCCGGGCCGCCGGCCTGACCGTGCACCAAGCGGCGCTGACCGGGGAGTCCGCGCCCGTCGCGAAGTCCGCCCACGATCTGTCCCGCGCGCCGGGCGGCGGGCTGTTCGAGCAGCCGCAGCTCTGCTTCCAGGGCAGCAGCGTGGCCTCCGGCAGCGCCACCGCGGTCATCGTCGCGACCGGCGCGCGCACCCGGTTCGCCGCGTCCCACGAGCGCGGGTCCGGCCGGCCGGAGGCGAGCGCCTTCGACCGTTCCGTCCACGGCATCTCCTGGATCCTCATCCGGTTCCTGCTGCTCACCCCGCCGCTGGTGCTGATGGCGAACGCGGCGTTGCGCGACCGGGGTCTGGAGACACTGCCGTTCGCCGTGGCGGTCGCGGTCGGACTGACCCCCGAGATGCTGCCGGTTCTCGTCACCGTGTGCCTGGCCCGCGGCGCCTCGCTGCTGGCCCGCGGCCACGGGGTGATCGTCAAGCGCCTGCCGGCCCTGCACGACGTCGGCGCCGTCGACGTGCTGTGCCTGGACAAGACCGGCACCCTCACCCAGGACCGGCCCGTCGCCGATCGCGCTCTCGGCCCGGACGGCCAGGACACCCCCGAGGTCCTGCACTGGGCCGCCGTCAACGCGTGGTGGACCCTCCAACTGGCCGACCTGCCCGAACCCGACGCCCTCGACGAGGCGGTCCTGGACGCGGTCGACGAGGGCGCGCTCATGGCGTACGACGGCGTCGCGGCCGTGCCCTTCGCCCCGGACCGCCGGTTCTCCATGGTGGTCGTACGCACACCCGGCCGGCTGGGTACACACACGCTGGTGGCCAAGGGAGACGTCGAGGCCGTACTGGACCGCTGCGCCATCGCGGACGACGAGCGGGAACGGCTGCGCGCCCTCGCCGCCCGGCACGCGGACGACGGAGCGCGCGTCCTGGCCGTCGCCACCGCCGAGCGCACCTCCCTGCGGCGTGAGTACACGCCCGCCGACACACATGGCTTGGCCTTTCGGGGTCTGATCACCCTGCGGGACGCGCTCGCGCCCACCGCCCCCGACGCCCTGAAAACCCTCACCGACCGGGGCGTCACCGTCAAGATCCTTACGGGCGATCATCCGGGAACGGCCGTCCGTGCCTGCCGCGACCTGGGCGTTCCGGTCGCCGCGGACGCCGTGCTCACCGGGGAGGCCGTCGACCTCCTGCCGGGCCCCGAACTCGCCGCGGCCGCCGTCCGCACGACCGTCTTCGCGCGCTGCACCCCGAAACACAAGGCCCGGATCATCGAGGCGCTGCGCGCCGCCGGGCACACCGTGGGTTTCCTCGGCGACGGGGTCAACGACCTGCCGGCGCTCCATGCCGCCGACGTCGGCATCGCCCCCCGCAACGCCGCCGACGTGGTGCGGGACGGCGCTGACGTGGTGCTGGCCGAGAAGAACCTGACCGCCATCGCGCACGCCGTCGCCGCGGGCCGGCACGCCGGCGGCAACATCGTCACCTACCTGCGCATCACGCTGTCGTCCAACCTGGGCAACGTCCTCGCGATGCTGTCCGCCGGTCTGCTACTGCCCTTCCTGCCCATGCTCCCGGCGCAGGTCCTGTTGCAGAACCTGTGCTTCGACGCCGCCCAGCTCACCTTCGCCCATGACCGGCCCGGCTCCGCCGCGCTGCGCCGGCCGACCGTGCTGGACCCACGGGACCTGCTGCGCTTCATCACCGGTTTCGGCGTGCTGAACGCAGCCGCCGACCTGGCGACCTTCGGCGTCCTCGCCCTCGCGGTGCACGGGCCGGGGACGGGGAACGACGAGGCGGTGTTCCACTCCGGATGGTTCACGGAGAACCTGATCACCCAGGCCCTGGTGATGGGGCTGCTGCGCGTCGGCCGCCGTACCGCCGACGTCCGCAGACCGAGCCCGGTCGCCTGGGCCGCACTGGCCCTCGCCGTGATCGGTCTGGTGTTCCCCTCCTCCCCGCTGGGGCCGATGCTCGGTCTGACCGCGCTGCCAGCCCTGTACTACCTGCTGCTCGCCGTCGTGCTGATCCTCTACGCCGCGGCTCTTCTGGCGGCCAGGGCACGGTTCGAGCGCCGTGGAGGCGACGGTCCCGCCTCCGTGAGCCGACTTGGGCGACCGCCGGTGCCCGACGCCGGCCGACATCCGTCTTGATCTTTCCGCTGTTCGAGGCTGCCGGCCCGCGGCGGGGCACGAGGAAGGTGCGACATGACGGAGTCCCGGGCACCGAAATACCGACGACCGCTGTTGGTGCTGGTCTTCGCTCTGGTCGTGTACGGCGTCGTGCGCGCGGCCGGCGTCTCGCAGAGCGATCCGCCGGCCCACGGGAAGGCGTCCCTCCCACCGATGCGTCCGCCGGTCGGCCTCCCCGCTCCTTCCCGGTCGTCGGCGCCCTTCTCGTACGACCCCGCCGACTACGCCGCGTCGGTCCGTGCCCGATCCCGCCAGGCGGGCGTGAGCGCCCAGTTGGTGATGGCGATCCTCTACAACGAGGCGTACAAGCCGCACGACCCGTCGTTCGAGCGGAGCTGGCAGAAGTACAAGCCGGACGCGGCCTTCGGCATCGCCAACATGCATCGCGCAACCTTCGACGAGGTCAAGAGGGGCCGGGACTTCGCGGACCGCCGTTGGGATCAACTGCCGGACGACCGTGACCTGGCCGTCGAAGCCGAAGCCTGGTACCTGCACGCTTTGGCGGCCCAGCTTCCGACCCAGTGGACCGCCCACTACCCGAAGAACGACCTGCTGGCCCTCGGGTACAACACCGGTGCGGGCAACATGCTCGCCTTCGCCCGCGGGGCGACGCCGGGCGCCCAGGCCCGCTCGTATCTGGAGCGGTTGCACGGCAATTGGGCCAAGGCGGGAAGGGCAGTAGAGGCACCCTGACACTCATGACAGGTCGAAGGTGCAGCGTGGATCACGGCACGGTCCGGAGGCGGCGCGCCCTGGGACTCGCCGTCCGACCGAACCGGCGGCGGGACCAGTGCTCTCACGCCGCAAGGACTTTGGTAGGTTGCGCAAACCAGCAACTGTGGTGGAGGTCGGCTCCACCTCGCCCGCGCACCGCCGCGCACGCCCGGCCCTGCCCCTGACGGCCCGGCCTGCCAGGCCCGACCGTCATGGGAGTGGAAGATGAGCGACCCGTGGGACGGCCCGGTCGGCCAAGCCTCGCGCAAGCGCACCGCTCAGGTGCCCGGGCAGCGTGCCACCCGGTCCGGTGGCAGAGGCTCCTCGGGCGGCGACGGCACGCGGCCTTCCGGAGGCCGGGCCGCCGCGACCCGGGCGGCAGCCTCCCCCTCGCGTGGCGGCCCACAGTCGCGCCGCCGGGCGCCCCGGACCGGGCGGGGCAGGCGGTTCCTGAGGGTCGCGGGGTTCTGCCTGTCCGCGCTCATCGTCATCACCGCCGGCGCGGGCTGGTGGTTCTACCAGCACCTGAACGGCAACATTCACAGCGTCGCACTCGACGGCAAGGGCGGGACGGAGAAGGCCGACGCCTTCGGCCGCACTCCGATCAACCTTCTCGTGATGGGCTCGGACGGCCGGACCAGCGAGGCCGACTGCGCGCTCGGCGGCGGCTGTTCGAAGACCGGGGTGCAGAGCGGCAGCAACGCGGATGTCGAGATGGTCGTCCACATAGCGGCCGACCGCTCCAACGCCACTGTCATGAGCATTCCGCGCGACACCATGACCCGGATACCGGCCTGCGAGGACAACGAGGACGGCCGATCCACGAACGGCTACTACGGCCAGATCAACAGCGCCCTCCAGTACGGCCCCGCCTGCCAGGTGGCCACCGTCCATCGGCTCACCGGCATCCCCGTCGACCACTTCGTCAAACTGGACTTCTCCGGCGTCGTGAAGATGTCCGACGCGGTCGGCGGCGTCTCCGTCTGCGTGAGCGACGACGTCTACGACACCTACTCCCACCTCAAGCTGTCCAGAGGCGCCCACACCCTCAAGGGGGTCGCGGCACTGGAGTTCGTGCGCTCGCGACACGGCTTCGGTGACGGCAGCGACCTTGGCCGGACCGTCTCTCAGCACATCTTCCTCAGCTCGATGATCCGCAAGTTCAAGAGCGCGGGCACGCTCACCGACCCCAGCGCGATCTACGCCCTGGCCGACGCCGCCACCAAGGCGCTGACCGTGGACGACGGCCTGGGCAGCGTGAGGAAGCTGGTCTCGCTCGCGGATGATGTGAACAAGGTGCCGGCGAACCGGATGACGTTCACGACGATGCAGACGGCCCAGGACCCGCACGACGAAGACCGGGTGGTCGTAGGCCAGGGCGCCAGGACCCTTTTCTCCAGCATCGCCGACGACCGATCGCTGACCACGGGCTCCGGCAAGAGATCCGCGGCGGCGTCGGCGACCGCGACGGCCACCGACCCGGTGGTCCCCACGTCGCGGATCGCCGTCACCGTGGAGAACGGCACCACGGTCACCGGCCGCGCCGCCGACATCGCCTCGGCCCTGACCGGCCAGGGCTTCAGCTCCGCCACGACCACCGCCAACGCGCCGAGCGCCGCGACGACCACCACGCTGACCTACGGCGCCGGACAGAAGGCGAAGGCGGAGGCGGTCGCCAAGGCGCTCGGCCTGTCCGACTCGCGTCTGCGGCAGGGCAGCGGCCAGGGCCTCACCCTCGTGATCGGCGGCGACTGGCCCACGGGTACGAGTTTCCCCGGCGCCACCTCCTCGCCGACGTCCGCTGACATGAAAGCGGCGGTCTCCCACACGAACGCCCAGACCGCCGACCAGGCCCATACGTGTGCCAAGGTCAGCCCATACAAGACCGTCACTCTCAACGGTGTTCCCATGACGCCGACTCAGGCATACGCGGCGGCGCGCGGCAAACCCGACTCCGACGCCTGAGACCGGCATGTGTGTGCCCCGTGCGGGCTGAGGTGTACGACGCGGACGGCGGTCACTCGGCCTTGCGCCGGATCCTGTAGCTCGCCATCCCATTGGTTGTATAGTTGCGCAAGCTAGCAAGGATGGACGATGTATGCCGTCCATGTCACTGTCACTGTCCGGCGAGGGAAGGAGGTGAGCGGGATGCTCCGTAACGGTCTGGAACCCTGGCACCTGCTGATCGTGGGGGTCGTCATCATCGTGCTGTTCGGCTCGAAGAAGCTGCCGGAGGCGGCCCGTGGGCTCGGCAAGTCCATGCGCATCCTCAAGAGCGAGGCCAAGGCCATGAAGGAGGATGACGTCACGCGGTCCTCCGTCGCCCCGGCCGACACGCCCGGAGAGGCCAATGCCTCAAGTCGTCCGGTCGGCGCCTGAGGACGTCGGGGTGACTCGGCCGCGTCGGAGAGCCGCACGGCCCTCCGACGCGGCACGCCGTGCTTCTCAGGGGCTGGCCACGTCAAAGCCGTAACGCAACGGCTCACTCTCCACACCGTAATCCCTGCGGTACACGTACACGGAGAGGGGAGCCTTTCCGTTGCCGGGAAAGACTCCCCTCCTTATGTGAGGGGCCCTATGGAGCGCTGAGGGCCTCAGTGCTTGAAGGCGTCCTTGGTCTTTTCCTTGGCCGCGCGGGCGTCGCCGGTGCTCTTCTCGGCCTGTCCTTCGGCCGCCATGCGGTCGTTGCCGAGGGCGCTGCCCGCAGCCTCCTTGGTCTTGCCCTTGGCCTGCTCGGTCTTCGCCTTGGCCTTCTCGCCGGCACTCATGAAAGACAGCCTCCTCGAAGCATCAGTTCGTTGTCGCGGTAACTGGCTCGTGCCCTGGCATACTCGCCACAAACAAAGGTGCTGGCGAAGAATATGCACAGTGATGCAGGGCAATCGGAGGGTCAGGAGGTTGATAACTATGGTTCCCCTTTTGCTGGTACTGCTTCTCGCGCTCATCCTTTTCGGCGCCGGCTTCGCCCTGAAGATCCTGTGGTGGGTGGCGATCGTCGTCCTGGTGGTGTGGCTGCTCGGCTTCGTGATGCGCTCCACGAACGCGGGCGGCGGCCGCGGTCGCTGGTACCGATGGTGACCTGACACCGCACACACCCTCTGGTGGGGGCCCGGCCATGGACATGGCCGGGCCCCCACCAGTTCTGCCGTTCTTGCCCGAAGGACTGTCACGGGGCATCGGGCGAATGCTTCCAGAGGGGATTTCGGGGTAGGTGTGTTGCAGTCGGGGGCGGGGCGGACACGCGCGCCAGGAACCCGCGCAACCTCCCGTCATGACCCCGCCCCCGTCCCGGCCTCCCAGGCCCGGACCTACCAGCGCGCTCCGTGGCACTCACCGCAGATGAGGCTCGCACGCCCCGCGACACTCGATGTCCCGCACGAATCCGAGGGCGCGGTCGACCGGCTGCATGTCGCAGTCTCAGGCATCCGCGGCGGTCTGCAAGGAGTGGGCCAGGCTCTGGTCGGTGCGGGTGAGAATGACGGTGGCGATGATGAGGATGAGGATGACGTCGAGAAGGGCGAGGGAGGCGCGCGGGGGCATCCTGACAGCGGCGACGCAGGCACTGCAGGCGAGAAGGCGCTCGGTCCAGGCTCCGTGAGCGGTGGCGCGGAAGAACCATCCCGTTGCCGCGAGATGGAGCGCGGGGCCTCCGAAGAGGAGCAGGGGGATCCGTGGCCGAGGGGGTGGCCGACAACGAGTTCGCGACGTCGACAGGGGCGTCGGTCATCACGCGTCCGGCGGTGAGAACGGTCTCGCCGAGCAGGATGATGAAGAACAGCCGCAGTCGCTCGATCATGTGCTCGGCGTCCAAGGCGAGTTCATGGCTCTGAGCGTGCGGCCGGGCAGCGGCTGTGGGAGCCAGGTGCCGGTGAGGTCGACCAGGGCGGCGCGACGTGGTCACGGTCTTCTCGCGGTGGCCGTTGCGCCAGATGGTGCGGGTGTCGGTGTGTTCACCCCACTCGGCGCCGATCTTTGTGGTGGCTTCCGCCTTGATCAGTTCCTGCAGCAGCCTTTCGGCGACCTCGCGGACGAGTTCAAGACCATCTGCCGAACGTAGTGACTCAAGCAGGCGAAGTAGGTCATGCTGGGACAAGGCCACCGTGTACCCTCTGGGGTCGAACTGCCCGTTCACTCCGGACAGTTGCACGTTGGCCTGCCAGTTGAGCAGGGCACAACCACCGGCAGACGGTGCACTCCAGGGAGTGAAACCCGCGCACTCAACCGCGGAGATCCCCTACACCACACAGCGGGACGCCATCCGGCGTCGTCGGGAGCGTAGTGGCTGTGCACGTCAAGGCGTGAGTGTCGAGCGACGGTGCCCGCCGGCCGGGAGCGGTAGACCTCCATCTGGCGAAGGAGCGCGGGTTCGGGCGAGGTCTTGCGGAAACTGTGTGATTCGTGTTGAACAGGGGTCGTCCACACCTGATCGGGTGACGTGATCTCGATATGTCTGACCTGGCGGTTTTCGCTGCCTATGGTGGATTGCGCGTGGCGGTTGGTCTGCCGTCTCGCGCGAGCCCACGAAAGGGGTCACGGCATGCCGAACGTGTCGGTTCAGTTTCATGAGGGTTCCGGGCTCAGGGCGTCCTTCGAGGGGGTGGTGGACCCGGACGGGGCAGAGGGATACGTGTTCTCCGGCAAGGTCAGAGCCATCTGCGCGCTCGATCGGTCGAGCACGGATTTCGAGAACACGGTGGAGTTCGGGCACGGCGGCGAGTCCGGTGACTACACCTATGTGGCGTATCGCCCCGAGGGCGGCGAAGAAAACGTCTGGACCGTCGAGGGGAAGGGACAGCGCAAGAAGAACGAGCCGGTGGATTTCAAGATCGGCATGAACACGGGACTCAGCGGCCAGTTCAGCTATGGCAAGAGCGTGACTGCCACGCCGGGCGGGCCACGCCAAGAGATCGACCTGTTCCTCCATGACCCTGGATGGGACGTCCAGTTCAACGGCTTCGCCTGGGCGGACGGCCCGACCGGCTACGTCATCCAGGGAAAGCTGAGCCGTGGCAAGCTCCGACAGGGATCGTGGGAATCCGAGCAGATGACGTTCGGATACAAGACGTCCAGCGGGAGCTGGGAGTACAAAATACGCCGATCGACAAAGGCGTGAACGTTACGGTCAGGGGCAGCCGCAAGGACGGCGAGAGAATCCAGGTGCTCATCGGGACCACCACCAAGACCTTCAACAGGTACAACTACAGCGACGAGGTCTCCCTCTCCCTTCCCGCCAAGTTCTGACCTGATGTCCCTACGACGGAGCACTCGATCTGCTGTAGCTCTCGGACGACGGCGGCAAATTGTCTGTCGGGGAGCTTGAGTGCCTGCTTATGAGCCGAAAATGACATACTGATCGGCGCTTGCGCAGCCCACGATCCGAACGGCGTGGCATGGGCGGTGAGATCTGCTGGTCGGCGGGCTGACAGTTGGCGTCGTGGTGTGAATGCCCGAGGGAGCCGTCGCGGCGGTGCGACGATGAAGCCGGGTCGTGCGCCCGGCGGCCTCTGGATGACGGTGACCGCCCTTTTGGTCAGTCGCGTTGGGCTTCGCGGGAGGCCGGCTGTCCGTTTCTGCGGGAGCTTCGACGGGTGACGCGCCTGGTCATGAGGGTGATTGCGGTCCTGGTGATCAGTGCACCTCTTTCACCCTGCGCTGGAGGGTGAAATGGGCTGGTCAGCGGGTGTCGTGACGGGGAAGGGCCCCTCGTCGTTGGCGTGGTGATTCCACTCGGCACACCGTCGAGGGGAGGGGCCCTGTTGGTTCCGTATCGAGCCACGCTCGACGTCAGGTTTCGGGATATCTCAGGCCACCGCCTGGCGATACGTGGACGAGGCTCTGGACGTTCTGGTCTCCTGGACACCTGCCCTCCATGAAGCACCGCAAGCACGGCTCGTCCTGACGGCACACCGCTCCGGTTCTCCCGCGCGACGTCAGGAGGACTCATGACCTGACCGCGGCCCGCGCGCACGAGGCCGAACGGGCCGAGGTCAACGTCTGGGCCCACGAGGCCGGACAGTACGACGCCATTATCGACCTCACCCAGGCGATGGGCGAGGTCCTCGACCCCGCCCACGACTCGGGCGACCACCTGCACCCCGACGACGCCGGTTTCCAGGCCATGGCCGGCGCCGTCGATCTGTCCATCCTCCGACGCCGGTCAGGTGGAGAGGCCGCACGCCTTCGCACGTGACCGCTCCACCCAACCACCGTCACCGCGCGGCGTAGCTCTGCAGGCGCTTCTCCCGCTTCATTGCCACGGAGGCCGGCCATCGGGCATCGTCCTCACCGTGGACCCCGTCCAGCAGGACAGCGGCGGCTTTCCCGGCCTCCAGCTTGCGGGCTCGCAGGATGGTCAGGCAGACGTGGGCGGCCACGGCCAGGGTCATGTGGCGGTGCCGGCCGCCCTTCGGCGGTGGCGATCTTGCTGATGCGGCCGAAGGTATCGTAGTGGAGCTGAGGTCGCCTGTTTTCGCGATTCACCGTCCGGTCCTCGTAGTCCCACCTTGCAGAGGAAGACTCCGTTGAGAACCGGAATAGGCACAGCCAAAGACGATTGCGCAACGGACTGCGGCTGGTTCCTCGCATGGCTCGCTGTCGGGGCGTACCTCGCCTTTGGGCCGGCCGCTCTGCCGTCAGTGGGGCGGCCTTGATCGTCCTGGCCGCCGCGGCCGCCGTGCGTCTGCTCTGGAAGGGAACGGGAATGCCGCCTTCGGAGACCTGACCGGTCCGAGCCTGCCCCTGCTCTACCTCTCCCACCTCAACCGCGGCGGCCCGGGACACGTATGCCGCGCGACCAGCGGCGGGCAGAACTGCACCGAGGAATACCCCCCGTTCCGTTCCTGCTGGCCTGCGTGCTCCTGCTCGCCGGCGGCTTCCTGGTCTTCCTCGCTCCCATCTGACCGCCTACTCGGGCGGCCGACCGGTGGTGCAGGGCGTTCTACGAGTTCCCCGCTGAGCACTGGATCCATTTGCGGACCACGAATCCGAACGAGTCGACCTTCGCCACGGTGCGGCTGCGGACGAAGGTCACCAAGGGGGCCGGCTCCCGAGCGGTCGCCGTGGCGATGGTCTTCAAGCTGGTCGAGTCCGCCAAGAGCCGCTGGCGAGCCGTGAACGCACCTCATCTCGTTGCCCTCATCCGGGCCGGAGCCCGCTTCGAACGCGGCCACTGGGTCGAACGCCTTGAGTCCTTCGCGGCATAAGGTCTGGTGCACTATGACCGACTACGACGTCTACGGCACCAGCAGCCACACAGCCCGCGAGCTTGCTCGCGTCACCGGCAGCTGCCTCGGGCTGGTCTTCACCGAGCACGACAGCTACTACCGGGGGATCTATTACCGGGCGGACAGTCCCGACTGCGAGATCGAGATCCAGCCCAACCCGATTCCCGGCGACGACGGTGACGACGACCTCTACGTCACCGAACACCCAACACTTCAGGTGTTGTTGATGACGACCACCCCGGCCTCCAGCCCCGCCCTGCGGGCACAGTTGGTCGCCATCGAAGGGCTTGTCCACCTGAAGCACGAATCATGGTGAACGGCTGCTGATCCACAGCTTTTGACAATTGCTCGCGGATGGAGGCGGGCTGACCGCTGTGGGGTGTCGTCGGCGCCGGGAGTCGGTGTGGACGCGGGCGCCGAGCTGTTCGATCAGGAGATCAAGCCGTCGGAGGCTCACGGCGTCTGCGAGTGAGCTTGACACCGTAACGACATGAACACCGGACCGCACGCCGCACGCCCAGCAGGGTGGCACCCTTGCCAGGGCGATCGGACTCCGGCGGTCGGAACGCCCCTGGTTCGTCGCGGGGTACGGCGGATGCCGGTGTGCTCACCCCGAGGGACCGATCAGGCGTAGTGGCGGTACAGCGCCTGTGCCACGCAGGCCCGCTTGTCGCTGCCTCCCACCTCGACGGTGAACGTCAGGGGCATCCTCACGCCGTTGCCTCCTCCACAGCGCCGAGGGCACCGTGCAGAGGGATCTTCACACCGACCGGCACGGGGTGGGGGAAACGGACCTTATCCAGGCCCCAACGCGACTCTGTCGGGGATCTTGGGGTTTCCCGATGTGGCGGCGTGATCATCGGGCATGCTCGGGTGGTTCCGATGTCCGAGGCAGCTGTCGAGGTGCCCGTTGTCCCTGCGCCCGCGTTCCGGTGAGCATGTACGGTCTCCGACCGCGCGGGTCGCGCGAGCGAGCACCCCGGGTGGCACGATGGCGATATGGATGCGCGACCCGTTGGACGGCCCGGCCTGTGGCACGACGAGGACTTCGCCGACTGGTGCCCGCGGGACGGACGTCCGAGTCTCTCACCCGCCCAGTTGGCCACCATCTGTGTGCTGCAGTTCCTGCTCGGCCTGCCGGACCAGCAGGCCGCCGAGCGGTCCGCTGTCGTATCGACTTCAAGTACGCGATGGCCATGGAGCTGGACGACCCCGGCGCAAAGAGGTCGGCCTGGTGCGCGAGCGCACCACACAACGCACCGACTCCACCCATGTCCTGGCCGCGGTGCGCGATCTGACCCGCCCAGAGCTGATCACCGAGGCGGTCCGCGCCGCACGGGAAGAAGTCGCCGGAACCTTGCCACACCTGCTGGACGAGCTGGTCGGCGAGGACTGGGCACGCCGCTACGGCCGACCGGTCCGCCGGAGCAAGAACCCCACCAAGCCCAAGAGCAGGTTCCTCGCCACCGGAAACGACGCCGCCCGGCTCCTGGAACACCTCTACCGGCACGGAGCAGACCGCACCTGCGGTCCGCGGATCCAGGCCCTGCGCCAGATCGTGGTGCACAACTACCAACGTGACGCCGCAGGACGCCTGCGCTGGCGCACCGCCGAGAAGTAAGGCGGCCCCGGGCTGCCGCCCTCGTCCCGGGCCATCGTCTCGCCCTACGACACCGGGGCCCGCTACGCCCTCGGTGCCGACGAGTCAACTCGGCCGTCTCAACGGCGTGATCGGCAAGGACACGGAGGAGCCGGGAGTCATCCCCTTCACGGCACCCGTCAAGATCGTGCCTGCCAACGGCTTCTGGGTACTCGACGACCCTCTGGTCGCCGTCGAGGACTGGCACGCCGAGCCATGGCTGAACGGCGCCGACAACATCGTCACGAGAAGGTCTGGAAGACCCTCAGCGAGTCGGCGATGTACGCGGCCGGCGCCCACGACGTCATCGCGTCGGCCCGCCGACCCCTGAACCCACGCTGAAGGTGTTGCGTGCGTGCGCCTGGGACACAGCGCATCACGAGCAGGCGTACGTCGGCGAGCCTGACCTGTCGATCGGCACCAGCGTCCTGCCCAGGAGATTCGGTATGTCCTCGCCGACGCGGTCCGCACCGCGTCGGCGCGAGGCCGGTTCCCGGCTCACCAGCCCTTTGCAGCCCTGACCGCACCCCACGTAGAGTCGCGGCATCTGATCACACTCGGGGGAGCGATCATGACCGAACATGACATATCACCGAGCGGTGCGGCGCCGGCCCGGATGCGTCTGAACCACGCGGCCCCGCTCGATGGCGGTGGAGGCTCCCCGTCCGGCGGCAAGGATCTCGCTTCGAGCCCCGCGGAGAAGAAGAAGGCAGCCGAGGCGATCGAAAGGCACCTGGAGCCTGACACTCACAGGGACGGCACCCAGGCGCATGAGAGCACGGGGGCGGCCGCACGGGAGTTTGAGGGGTGGCTCACCGGACCTGCTCTGAAGACCGCGCGTACGACGTGGAGCGAACAGCTCACGACGCTGATGAACCGGCTCGGCTCAGAGAAGGCCGCATTGCGTGCCACGAACACGCTGCTGCGGAACACGGACACCGGCATGGGGCTGGGCATCCGCAAGTCCTCCGCGCTCGACTCGTTCTGATCGCACAAGTCCAACGAAACCGCGGGCGCTGCAAAGGGAGTTCAGTCATGGTGACGTACTACGAGATCATGGGCACCGACCTGTCGAAACTCACCACGGCTGCCGACGACTGGGCCGCCATGGCCAAAGACTTCGACAAACTCGCTCGGACCTACGAACAGGAAGTACATGGCATCTCCCTCGGTGACACGTGGGTGGGCCTGAGTGCCGGCGCCGCGCGCTTCGACGTGACGTGGAGGGAGTACCAGGGGGCCCAGAGCGAGGCGCAGGCCGTGGCCGATCTGCTCAGGGCCGCGCACGCCGAATTGAGCCGTCTTCGCAAGAAGATCGAGTACGTCCGAGAGGACGCGGTGAAGGCTGGCATGAAGGTGTCCGAGCAAGGCGCCGTCGGTTTCGACACGTCCAAGCTGGATCGCAGCGAGTACATGGCCTACGTGCACGATCGTGACTGCCAGGAGAGCACCCACAAGGCTGCTGCCGGATGGGCCGCGCAACTGGACTCGGCGGTGGCGGCCCTGAACGAGGCGGATGAAGGGTTCAAACTCGCTCTTGCCTCCGTGATGCAGGACAGGGACCCCTTGGACGGCACGATCGGCGGTTTCAACCGGGAAGCCAGTTCCGACCCGTACCCGTCGCTTGCGGAGAGGGCGAAGGCGCAACACGTCCCCAAGGGCAAGAAGGAGGTCGCCGAGTGGTGGCGCGGGCTCGATCCTGTCACGCGCGGCCTCCTGCTTCACGAGAAGGGCGACGAGTTGCGGAAGGCGGGGATCATGAGCCCGCTGTACCACTGGCACGCTGCTGACGCGGGGTCCGGAGCCTTCGACACCGAGAAGCCCACGGCCAAGGATCTGTGGTACCTGGCCCGCGCGCAGGCCGTCGCGACCGGCGGCGACTTCAGCGGGGAGAACGCCGCGTCGCGCAACATGGAGCATTACCTGAGCGCATCGGGTGACCCGCTGGACCTGGACATCGACCGCATCCTCAAGGATGATCCCGGATTTCGCGATGATGTCTCGGTCCACATCGCCCAGAACCAGGACGCGTGGCGACAGCAAGGGCTCGATGCCTTCGAGAAAGCCGGTGGCGACAAGACCGTTGTCGTGCCGGTGGAGAGCAAGGCGGTCGGTCGCACCTTCCGGAGTGACGAGTGGTTCCACGCGGTCGGCTCCCACCAGCAGAACGTGTCGGGGATGGTCACCGTCACCCCCGGAGCGGACGGCAAGCCCAGGGTTTCGCTCGACTACCAGGCCAACGTGTGGGACCGGTACAACTGGGACGCCGGCAAGTCGACCACCTTCCCCGGGGGCGTGGTGATCCCGGACTCCGAGATGGGACGGTTGCACAAGACCGGACTTGCTCAAGAGTTCGACATGCGAGGCAGCAGCTCCACGTACACGTACGACCTGGACAGCGATGCGAAACCGACGGTGAACCCGCCGAACCAAGGACGAGAGGGAACCCGCGGCGACGTCTCCCGCGGCGACGAGGAGAACCGGTGACGATTACACGAGGCGCCCTCCTCATCGCGGCAGTGGCAGCGACCCTTCTGCTCTCCGCCTGCTCCAGCCCGGACACGGACGATCGCCGTGCGACCGACGGGCGCGCCTCGCGGTGGGACGAGAACGCCGGCGCGCCCGAGGCGTCGGCGTTCATGAACGTGACGGCGCCCAAGGGCGCGACCGAGGTCAAGGGAGCTGTGCAGATCAACCCCCAGGAGGACATCTACCTCCTCTCGTTCGTCACCAGCGAGAAGAACGCCGAAGGCATCGCGGCGGACCTTCGTCCCGAAGAACCGCTGAAGGTGAAGACGGCTGACTTCGCGCCGGATGGCGAGCTGTTCCGGCACCTCCAGTTGGCCGAGCCCCAAACGCTGAAGGGAGCCCGCTCGGCCGGTGTCTGCCCCCCGTGCGCGAAAGACGATCGCCGCAAGAACGTGCAGTGGATCGACATCTATGTCCAGGCGCTCGAGGGCGATCAGGCCCGGGTCTATCTGAAGGCGTTCTGACCTCGGTCTCAGTCGAGTACGGCATCGGGCCCGGTGCGGACGTTGACGGCCGCACCGGCCTACGTCGATGTGGGCTTCCGGCGAGCAGGGCGCCAGGACTGCGGCGCTCCGCGTCTTTTCAGCCGCCTCAGCCTGGAGGCCAACTGGAGAGCTGGTCGAGCTTCACTCGGCGGAGATGGCGTGGTGGGCCGGGACGTGCATGTCGGTGAGCGGCTGGGTGTTCGGCTGGCTGACGGTCTGGCGGAACGGGTACGCAGCGCAGGGTTCGAGCGCTCCGGAAACCGCTGGTCGCTGTTTCTGATAGCGGAGTGAACCGCTCCGCGTCTGATGGAGGCTCGATTCCCTGAGAGGAGCGAGTCATGGCACGTCCGTCCCCTTACCCTCCTGAGCTTCGCGAGCGTGCGGTGCGCATGGTCGCGGAGATCCGCCCCAACTACCCGACGGAGTGGTCCGCGATGAAGGCGGTCGCCGCGAAACTGGGCATCGGTGCCGCTGAGACGGTTCGGACTTGGGTCCGCAAAGCCGAAGTTGATGCCGGCCGGCGTCCGGGCGTGACGTCGGACTTAGGGCTTGCAGGGAATCAAGGTGTTGCTCCCACACCTGGACGAGCGGCAGTGACGGCTGCTGATGGCTGCGTAGGCTCGGGTGCTGGGACACGGCGGTGTCCGAGCCGTGGCGCAGGCCGGCGCGGTCAGCGAGACGACGGTCCGCAAGGGCGTGTTCGAACTGGAGGCCGGTGAGGAGCCACTGGGGCGGGTGCGGCGGCCGGGCGGCGGCCGCAAGCGGGTCGCGGATCTGAATCCGGGGCTGCGGCCAGCACTGTTGGCGCTGGTCGAGCCGGATGTGCGGGGGGATCCGATGTCGCCGCTGCGGTGGACGGTGAAGTCCACCCGCACTCTCGCGCAAGAGCTGACTCCGGCCGGGCACTGCGTCAGTGCCGACACCGTCGCCGACCTGCTGCGAGAGGAAGAGTTCAGCCTGCAGGCCAACGCCAAGACGATCGAGGGAAGCCAGCACCCGGACCAGGATGCCCAGTTCGGCTGTCTCAACGAGCAGGCCCGCCGGCATCGGGATGCCGGCCAGCCGGTCATCAGCGTGGACACCAAGAAGAACGAGCTCGTCGGCGAGTTCAAGAACAACGGCTGCCAGTGGCGGCCGAAGGGTGAGCCAGTGCGGGTGAACGTGCATGATTTCGCCGACCCGCAGCTGGGCAAGGCCGTCCCCTACGGGATCTACGATCTGGCGGCGGACACCGGCTGGGTCAACGTCGGCACCGATCACGACACCGCCGCGTTCGCGGTCGAGTCGATCCGCCGATGGTGGCAGGGCCAGGGCCAGGCCGCCTACCCCCGGGCGGCACGACTGCTGATCACCGCCGATGCGGGCGGCTCCAACGGCTACCGCACCCGGGCCTGAAAACTCGAACTGGCCCAGCTCTCCGCCGGGACAGGACTGACCATCACTGTGTGTCATCTACCACCCGGCACATCGAAGTGGAACAAGATCGAGCACCGGCTCTTCTCGCACATCACCATGAACGGGCGCGGTCGCCCGCTGACCAGCCACGAAGTCATCGTCCAGTCCATCGCCGCGACCACCACCCGCACCGGGCTGCGCGTGAGCGCAGCCCTCGACACCACCACCTGTCCCACCGGAGTCCGTTTCGCAGACGCGGAGATGGCGGCACTGCCGCTGACCCGGCACGCCTTTCACGGCGACTGGAACCATGCCCTGCACCCGCAGCCCTGCCCGGCCGTCCCGGTGGGCCGGGCTCAGCAGGCACCGGCCCCGCAGTGGGACCAGGCCCTGCTGTCCGATCCCGCCCTGACCGGCATGTCCCGGCAACAGCTGGACGCCCTCACAGAGACTTTGGCAGCCGACAGCGATGTCCGGCGCGGACGTCCGCCCCGGCTCGCCTTCCCCGAACAGGTCCTGGCCACTGTGCTTCATCTGCGGGTCGCCCTGGCGGCGGAACCTCTCGCCGTGCTGTTCGGCAGCAGCCGCACCGCGCTGCACCGCACCCTTCTGAAGACCAGGAAACTGCTCGAAGCACACGGCATCGTCATCCCACCCGCGACGACGCCACCCCCCGTCCTCGCGGCCCTCCAGACTCGGGTCCTGCCCAAACAGGCGAGCCCCACACCAAGAGCAAGACGACGTGTCAATGATCTGCAACCCCTTAGGCTCAGCCTTCATGACCGACAACTCTGACGCGCCCAAGCGCCCCCTCCTCGTTCTGCACGACTACGGGATGGGCGGTTCATGGTGGTGGGTCCGAGCGCGTTCCAAGCGGGAGGTTCTCGAAACGTTCGCCTGGGTTGAGGTGGTCACCGACCCGGACGCTGTGGCCCGGTCTCGGGATGAGGGCCTGGAGGAAGTCGACATCGACGATCTTCGAATGCCTCCTGGACTGGATGGTCTGCGCGCCCAGCGTGACGCCCAGCGTGAGTGTGAAGGCTTCGGCGCGCTTGCAGAGAGGGACGTTGTATTCCTGCGGCGTCGCTGGGACGAGGAGGGCGATGAACCGGTCGTATATCTGATGGAGGTGGGCCCCGACGGGCGTCGGATTCGCCAAGTGGAGCTGGCTGAGGACGGAACCGCCGTGCGCAGTGGCCCTGACGATTGGCCGTTCAACCCACCGATCGTGGACCTCTTCGACCCTGTGCTCTCGAGAGAAGAGATCAGCCGGAGCGAGTTCGAGGAGCACTGGACGACAGCTCGCCAGGCGGATGCTGAATCGTAGGGGCAGACCCGGTCGGCTCACCTGGTTCCGTGCCGTCGTCTTCGATGGCGTCCGGGTTCTCGTAGAGAGCCAGCTCGGCTTGTTGCGCACGAACGTTCCTGCCGTGGCAGCGGGGTGAACAGGCACTGCGTGGGCTGACCGCGGGCCGGATGAACTGGGCTCCGCAGCCGGGGCAGGGCAGGACCTGCTTCTGGTCCTGGAGGATGCCGTTGCTGGCGGGTGCTCTCTTCAGGAGATCGTCTCTGCGTCGGCATCGCGCCGAGCATCACCAGGGAGCCGGGCCGGCCTCGACGTTCGGTCGGGGCGGGCGGCCGCAGTACTCGCAGAGCAGGCGGTCGGGCGGCGGCGGTGGCGTGCGTTCGAGGACGTCCTGGAGTTCGGCGGGGTCTCGTCCGGTCGCGGCGGCGAGGCGGGACCAGCTGAGGGCGCCGGCTGTCATGGGAGGGTCGCTGAGGTAGGCGCGCAGCTAGGGACTGTTCGGGGTTCGGATCTTGTCGAGGCTCCATGGTGGGCCGGTCCGGGCTGGTAGAACTCG